>JAGLOY010000035.1 GCA_023138735.1 Candidatus Aegiribacteria sp.
CTGCCTCTTCTCCCGGACAACCTGGGAACCCTCCTCCTTGAATCGGATGACGAATCATGGGAGAAGATCAGTTTCGCCTGCGTGAACTGCAGGATCTGCACCTATGTATGTCCAACGTGCCACTGCTTCACCATCTCCGACGAGATCTTTCGAAGCAGGGGTGCACGCGGGGCTGTATGGGATTCCTGCCAGAGCAGGACTTTCACCAAGGAGGCCTCAGGGCACAATCCCAGGGAGTCTAGAACCGCAAGAGCGAGGCAGAGGATACTCCACAAGTTTGCATACTATCCGGCATTGAACGATGGAGCATTGATGTGCAGCGGCTGCGGCAGGTGCAGCACATCCTGCCCAACCGGGAGAAACCTTCTCGAGGATCTCCTGACACTCACAGGGGAGGTGCAATAATGCATGATCTTATGAATGTCACTAACGCGAAGATCATGGAAGTGATCGATGAGGCTCCCGCACTGAAGACCTTCATTCTGAAACCGTCTGAGCCTATTACTTTCCTGCCGGGCCAGTTCGTCCTGGTGTCGAGGCTTGGCATCGGGGAGTCAGCCTTTGCGATCTCCTCCGATCCTTTGAATACGGACACGATCTCTATCAGTGTGCAGGCCGTGGGGAAGCACACCGACTCTCTCCATGAGCTTGATCCGGGTGACATCGTATCCATTCGTGGACCCTACGGTAACGCCTTCCCGATAGACGAGTGGAGGGGGAAGGATATTCTTATTGCTGGCGGCGGTATCGGGATCGCTCCGCTCCGCCCGGTCATTTACTCCATGCTGAGCAACCATTCGGACTACGCCTCGGTAACAGTTGTGTGCGGAGCACGATCGCCTGAGCTCATCCCCTACAAGAGGGAACTGAAAGAATGGGAAAGCAAAATGAGCGTCTTCATCACAGTGGACAATATGGATGAGAACTGGACCGGCAAGGTGGGAGTAGTACCTCTGATCATAGAGGAAATCAGGATTTCTCCAGAGAATGCGATAGCCGTGATCTGCGGTCCCCCGATTATGATCAAGTTCGGAAGAGAGGCTCTTGCAGGGCTGGGGTTCGCTTGCGATCAGATCTACACTACACTGGAGATGAAGATGAAGTGCGGTGTGGGCATCTGCGGCAGATGCAACATTGACCACAGGTACATCTGCAGGGATGGCCCCGTTTTCAGAATGGACACCATCGGGAACTACTGACTGGACGACTTTTTCTAGCACTATGGAAATGGACAATTATGAAACCTGATTTATCACTTGCACGGATATTCATTGCGTTGCTTATCGGATTAGTCATTTCTCCATCGCTGGCAACAAATGGAATGAATATGACGGCGGGAATATCTCTTCTTATGCCCGCTCTGATTGTATCAAACACAAACGAGAGAGCTGAACCTGGATGGCGGAGACCTGACGCTGAACTTCGGATCGATGGGCGGCAAGGTAGTATACGAAGCTGCTACGGAGAACTTCACATGGCCCCAGGAAGCCGAACTCGGTTTCAGGTTTACTCAGGCCTCATTGAAAGATATCTTTGCAATAGCATTACTGTATTAAAGTCTATTGCAGAAAGGTAAATAATGAGATACATCGCGCTGATTTTGATTTGCTCCATTGCTTTTGCCGAGGATGATCTTCGCGGGATGACAGGTGATCTGGGAGATCCTGTTGAGGTTGTTGGCAGTTCTGTTCATCTTGTTACATCAATTCCCTCATGGCTCACATGGCAGCTCGAAACTCCTGAATCTGTGCCCGTTTTTGACCCTCCGGCAGAGTACGAAATAGTTGAGACACTTGCTTGCAGATTCATCGTACCCGATATGGATGGCGTCTGTCCTGCTGTAGTTTCTCTCTCTTCAGAAACCATTGAGGTCAACGCTGAGATAGTCCTTACTTCGCTGGCACAGCAGTCAGTTGATCTGGCACCGGAGTGGCTGCAGAGTCACCTTATCTGGAAATACTCCATACTTTCAGAGTCCAACCAGGACAGGTATGGTGCTCTGCTTCTGGCTCATCAGGGACAGCAGTACTATGACGAGCTTGCTTTTACAGTCGCCTATCTTTCATGGACAATCCTTGTAAATACATATTTTGACGAGACTCTGCTCGTGGACAATGCTCAGGGTGTTTATGACACAGATCCCTTTCTCAGTTATGTGAACGTGAAGGATTATGGGGGCACGGATTACTACAGCACCACTGAGTACAACACCGTTGTCGGCACAGACACAATCTGGGTTGAGATACCAAAGGACATTTACTATCACTTCGTGGTAATGCCGAAAGTGTCTGATGAACGCCCTCTGAACGATGCAACTGTTTACGATGAGTTCTGGAGACAGTACCTCTGGGACATGGACGACCCTGGTTTTCCGGTTCTCAACGAGGTACTTAACGAGAATGTGCTGGTCTTCTGGGACGAGCAGATGAGGAGTTGGGGATGGTCTACAACTCCGGTTTTCACCGACAGTCTGCAGGCTGTTGAGATTATCAGCAAGTGGACACGGGCCACAATACCGGACGGAGCCACAGGCAACAGACCCATACAGCCCAATGTTATAGCTCATGAACACAATGGGAACTGTGGTGAGACCCAGGATCTGCTCTGCGCCTCTGCCAGAGTTGCTCTTATTCCCGCTGCATGCACTATGGACATTAACGAGGATCATGTCTGGTGTGAAATCTGGTGGGATGGGCAATGGCGCGGGTGGTACGTTGATACGATAAACAACCCGAACTGCGCTTATGATAAGGATCACGGAGGCTCAAAGGACTGCAGCTGTATCTGGACCTGGAGAAATGACGGCTTCACCTGGGATGATGCAGCGTTTTACTCTCAGACCTGCACTTTCACCGTTACCGTAACGGATTCCCTCGGAGTTCCTGTTGACAACGCCATTGTACTGATAGCAAGTGAGGGCTGGCAGACCACCACCCTTTACCTTGGAACCTTTGGCGAGACTGATCGCAACGGACAGATCACTTTCGATCTGGGAGACAATCAGAATTATTACCTGAGAATTATTACAGAACTTGGCATCTTCGGAAGCAGTGGATACGAAGAGGTTATCGTCAACAGTATTCCCGGTCAGAGCTACTATTTCGACTGGAGTCCTCCCGATCCCATGCCGGAGCTTGAACTGACCGAGATCCCTGAGGGATCCTGGACGAAGTACCTTATTCAGGTGAATTATGATCTTCCGGCGGACCTTATGAATGGAAGAGACAACTATGCCGCCCCCAGTTCTTACTATGCTGAACCTCTTGAAGACGGAACCGCTGACTTTTTCATCGTTGATTCCGCCAACTGGGATCTTTACCAGGCGGGGGATGCTTTTGACTGTTATGAACTGATCCAGGGACAGAGTGCAGGAGAGGTATGGTTCTATGCCCCGCACACCGATGACTGGTATTTAGTTTTCAGTGGTGACAGACATCAGGGTCTTCAGACTTATGCTGACGCTGAATTCACTCTGTGGGAGCATGACGGAACAGGTATCGGCGGGAGTGTTGTACCTGATCTTCGGGCAGCAATTTGCCCTAACCCCTGTATGAACCAGACTTCGCTGAGTTTTATCACTTCTGCACCGGGAATCACAGAAGTTGTTCTTTACGACATCCATGGAAGAGTTGTTGAAACGCTGTGTGATGAGCTTCTGGAAGCTGGCAGCCACAACCTGAACCTGGAAACCACAACACTGTCTGCCGGTCTCTATTTCGTGAAGTTCAACGGAGAGGGCCTGAACTCGATCAGGAGCCTGACCGTCCTCAGGTAGTTTCAGGACGTTCGATGAAGTATCAGGCTGGGTCAAACGATAGGAGATAAAAATGGCAATCTTACGTTTCAAGTGTCAGGAAACACCCGGACTCTGCGGATCTTGCAGAAGCTAATGAATTCGCACGGAACATGCTCATAGAGTACGGAGGTCATCGAGGATGAGAATATCATGAATGTCCTGGCGCTGTCAGCCGCATTGATCTCGCTCTCGTTTGCTTCGGGTATTGAGATAGGTTTCCCTGAAGACGGATCGACTTCTTACCCTTTCGGCTGTTGAGGCAATCCGATACACTGCCAGGTGGTGGTGCTTGAGCGGGAGCTGGGGCAGGCGATTCTTATCGAGAGTTTATCCTTTATGGTCGAAGATTATTACTCTTCCTGGAAGGACAGCGTCTCCATCTACCTGGCACTTACAGACCTGAATGAACTATCAGATACGTTCGAGTTGAATTATTCGATTGGAACCAGGCAGCTGGTTCTCGAGGTTGACACCCTCTTTTACGGAACGGTCCCGGAAGAGTGGTTCACAATTGAGCTGCAGACACCCTTCTGGTACCCCGGAGAGAGGAATCTGCTCCTTGAGCTTGTAAGCCCGGGAGCTGACGGAGGGTATACAGACATTTACAACTGGAACAGCAATTCCGCACGTGCCCTAATCTCAAACGACTGCAGCCAGTCTACTGGCAGTCTCGACTCCTGGGTACCATACATGATTCTGACCGGTTCTCTCGGTCTCGACCAGCGGACATTCGCTTCGATAAAGGTCATAGCAGGCAGCCACTAATCAGATCATGCTTCGACATGACAGGGCATTATCAATATTGAGAGGTAGATAGGATGGAATCCAGATACTACATCGATCTTGCGGAGCACCTTGACAGGCTTCCCGGAGGGTTCCCCCCCTCCGAGACAGGAGCGGAAATACGTCTGCTCGAACGGCTCTTCACACCGGAGGAGGCTGCACTGGCCATCCACCTTACACTGGAAAGAGAAGGTATCGAAGTCATAGCCGGGAAGGCAGGATTGTCTGCGGACGATGCAGGGCTGAGGCTGGCCGGTATGGCTCACAAGGGTCTCATTTTCTCTGCTCTCGCAGAAGATGGATCAATCCGCTACCAGGCTGTTCCATTCGTGGTGGGCATATGGGAATTCCAGGTCAACCGCCTGACCAAGGGACTGGTCCGTGATGTGAACGACTACTGGAACACGATGAAGCGGACAAAGCCGGTCAGGACTATTCCGCAGATGCGGACTATACCCATTGGTGAGAGTATCGAGCCGCACCTTGAGGCGTACCCTCACGAGCATGTTGTACGATTGTTGGAAGGTCAGGACCGCTTCGCTGTGGCTCCCTGTATCTGCCGTCTGGAAGCGAAGATGGAGGGCGAGGGGTGTAACGCCCTGGAGGAAGCCTGCCTGATGTTCGGTGACTGGGCCGACTACTACGTAAGGGAGGGAAAAGGCCGCTCCATCGATCGCTCCGAGGTTCTGGAAATCCTCGCGAAGGCTGATGCTGACAACCTTGTGCTGCAACCCTCAAACTCGAGGGATGTTGTGGCGATATGCTGCTGCTGCAGCTGCTGCTGCGGAGTACTTGGAAGGCTGATACGGCATCCGAAACCGGCTAATGCAGTTTTCAGCCCGTTTGCAGTCGAGTTCGACCATGATCAATGCGTAGGTTGCGGGGTATGTGTCGAACGATGCCGAATGGATGCTTTCACTGGTACGGTAGACAAAGTGGAGTTTGACCCGATCAGGTGCATCGGCTGCGGTCTCTGCGTGACAACCTGCCCCGCGGGTGCCCTGACGCTGTTTCGCAAACCTGACACCGGAAGAATCAGGATACCGGATACCATCGACGACACCTGGCGGGAGATTGCACAGGCCCGGAAAGAAGCCAGGGATGATTGAAATCCCGTTATCCGTCTCCAGGACATCCGTATTCTGAAAGACATCTACTCAGCCTGGATATTTCAACCCAGCACCACCTCCAGCATGTTCCGCAATTCATCCATGGTATAAGGTTTCTTCAGGAATCCCCTGAAGCATGGATTTGTGGTGGATTCTTCTATCGTCTCCTCAGAAAATCCACTTGAAAGTACAACATTCAGGTCTGGATAGAGGGTTGCTATGGCCCTTAATACCTCATGCCCGCTCATTTCCGGCATGGTTGTGTCAAGCAGAACGCAGGCAATGTCATTAACTCTTCCCTGCAGCAGCTTCAGGGCGCTGATTCCTCCGGAACAGGAAAGTACAGCGTAACCAAGTGTATTAAGCATGGATTCAACTGTTTCTCTTACGGATTCCTCATCATCGATTACCAGAATGAAATCGCCGGCAGACGTTTTCCGGGTTCCCGTCTGAGGGTGCATTGCCTCGGATGAACTCTCCGGTGAGCAGGGAAAGTGCAGCTTAATCATCCCTATCGAGTTTCCCTTCAGTCCGCAGGTCATGAATCCTCCATGTGATTTCAGGATACCATGAACAGCGGGTATTCTAAGATCTCTCTTCAGAGCGTCTGCGCCGGTGAAAGGATCGAACATCCGGCAGACTTCATCCTTGGAAAATCCGTCTGAGAAAGCACTGACCTCCATGAAAAGGTAATCTCCTTCCGGCAAGTCTGAATTGTGCATCGCTTGCTTCAGGTACTCGGAATTGACAGATGCTCTGCCGGTTACGATGTCAACATTCTCCCCCTCAGTTACCTTCTCTTCCAGAACGGCCAGCAGGTTCTTCAGCGCGAGACGCAGCTGGGGGGGTGATATGCTGATCAGCGGCAGCCCTTCCGGCAGGACGGTGCTGAACCTGAAATGCACTTCCGGATCGAACGTAAGGGATTTGAGGATGAACCCGACCTCTGCGGAAAGGTCAAGCTGTTTCGCGATGAAATCGCCTCCTCCGGAAAAAGCCATCAGCTGGTTACATAGTGACGCTGCGCGTCTAGCACTCTCCGAGGCTTTTTCCAGATTATTCCTGGACTGGGCATCACCTGTTCGACCGATCACCAGTTCAACATTACCCATTATCCCCACTAGAAGATTGTTAAAGTCGTGGGCTATACTACCTGCGAGGTACCCAAGGCTTTCAAGTCTTTTTGCCTTGCCGGCGAAATCTGAAAGCTCCTTTCTGTTCTGCTCTGTTCTTTTCTCTTCCGTAATATCAACTGCGAACACAACCAATCCATCGAGTGCGCTCTCTACACCTTTGAACGGAACACGGTGACAGAGATATACATGATCCCCATCCTTCAGGGGAACCGTTTCTTCACTGTTCAGCTGGGGCTCTGAAGTTCTTCCAGAGGAGCTCTCAAAAGTTCTTCCAAGTGACCCGAAAAACTCTTCCGCCGCACCTCCAACAAGCTCCATGGGTTCTTTTCCGACAAGCCCGGCCGCATACCTGTTCAGTCTGATCACGATTCCTTTATTATTTATGAATACTATCACCGCTGGAACGTAATCAAGGATAAGCTGGAGCTGTTCCTTCTGAGATGACAGCATATCTGAGAGATCCTCAAGCTTGCGGTTCTTGCTTCTGAGAAGTTTCGCTTCCCTGACCCGGTGCTCGGTCTCAAGTATTTCTTTTGATTCCATCAGTCTCTTATCCAGAAGATCACGGTAGAGTTTTCTCGATGTCTCCAGAGCCTGAACGGACAGATCGTATGCCTTTTCGCTGTCTCCCTGTGCGTTTCTGACCTCTGACAGCATCCGGATGGTATCCATCATCATTTCGTCCGGTCTGTTGTTCTGCTGGTAGCTAAGACTTTTCTCAAGACATGATGCGGATTTGTGAAGTTTTCCCTCTTTTTTCCACGCTTCACCAAGGTTCAGGAGGGATGATGCCATACCGCTTCTACTTGAAATATCTTCGCGGATTGCAAGAGCTTCTTTGTGGTATTTAATTGCATTATCTGTATTGCCCATGGATAGACAGAGGTTTCCCATGTTGTTAAGGATGTTAGCTGTTCTGGCCAGACCTCCTGCCTTTTTTCTTGCTTCCAGGGCTTCGATGTAGTACTCCAGGGCATCATCCTGCCTGCCCATTCTTCTAAGTGTCATACCTATGCTGTTCAGTGTGTCAGGTAGACCCCACGAGTCATCGCTGCCTCGATGAATATTCAGAGCCTGGCCGAAACACTCCATGGCCCTCGGATAGATTTCCATGTGGTAGTACGCAAGGCCAAGACTGTTGAGGGAACTGGCTTCATCCTGTTCATTTCCAAGTTCCCTGCTTAGTTCAATTGCCTTCTTATGATGATCTACAGCAAGGGAAAAGTCTCCCTGATCCTTGCAGATAATGCCGAGCCAGTTCGTTGCATCGGCTACTATCTTCAGGTCTCCGCTTTCCTCTGCAACTTTCAAGGCGTCATGCATTACTCTGTATGATTCAGACATCCTGTTAAGTCCGTGGTAGCTCGCTCCCAGACCAAGTGTATTCTTTGCTTCTCCCGGCTTGTCCCCGTCCTGCCGGCAGCTCCGGATCGCTGCCTTGAATGCTCTGGCAGCTTTCTGAAAAACACCGGCCTTCCAGTAGGATACAGCTGCTTTGCGGAAAAGTCTGCTCTGCTCTGAAGGATGGTTCTCGGCGGCTTTGTGGAATAATTCCGCTGCCTTCTCGTAGCTGCTTTTCTGAAGAAGTCTCTCTCCCTTAATCTCCTCAGGTATTTTTCCCTCTTCATGTCCACTGCCGGACGCATCCATGCAGACTCCCTTCGCCGATGATAAGAGAATTTACATTCGGGTGGTCAACGTCAACTCCTGAAATTTCTCAGTACTGAAGATATCTAACTATGCCCACGCGTTGAGGGCAGGAATTTGTACCTGCAAACCCTTATAATCAGGTTAAGCTGCCCTGAACGGAGGAGATCAATGATTGAGGCTGCAAGGTACTTCAACGCTCCCTGGGGAACTCTTTTGAAAGTGATCAGTATTCTTGGTTCACTCATACTGATAGGAGTATTCGGCAGTATGATCCTTTCAGGACGAGCTTCTACGCTTACTGCCGTGATCCTGTTCATCAGTCTGCTGTTCACTGTAAGGGGCTACAGTATTTCGGAAAACATATTTCGTGTCAGGAGGCTGCTGTGGTATACAGATATTGATATCAGCATGCTGCAATCGGTTGAATACGATCCTAAGGCTATGACAGGGTCTTTGCGAACCTTCGGCAACGGAGGACTCTTCAGTTTTTCAGGAAGTTACAAAAGCGGGAAGCTCGGATCTTTCAGGGCGTACGTGACCGACTTCAGGAAATGCGTAGTTATAACAGCTGCGCGGCAGACAGTTGTAGTATCGCCTGGAAACCCCGAACTTTTTGTGGAAGTACTGCGGAATCTAAAGTTCCAATAGATGCAGTTCTATTTCATACCCTGATTTCTCCGCAATCCGCTTCAGCTCACCCAGACTGTTCTTGACCAGCAACTCATCCACCACTGAATAATCAATATGAAGACTGCCGATTCCCGCGATTACACGGAATCTGCCCTTAACAGAGGGACGAAGGGGGGCTTCCATGCTTTCAATAATGGAAAGCAACTCGGTCGTTATCATTTCCCCATGAGGAATTCTGGTTGCCAGGCAGGAATCGGAGGGATATTCCCTGACACCGAACAAAACTCCAAGCTGTGCAATTTCACTCTTTCCCATACCGGCTTCAAGGAATGGATGGACTATTCCAGTCTCGGCTGCGGCCGCTAACCCCGGTCTATACTCGTTCAGATCATCAGTATTGGTTCCATCCATTACAGTAATGCAGCCCCGGGCAAGCGCTTCCGCCTTCAGACTGCTGCAAATTCCCTTCTTACATATATAGCAGCGCTTGTTAGTATTCTGTGTAAATTCACTGCTGGACAGCGGGTTAAGGGTGACAAACAATGGTTCAATACAAAGTTCTTCTGCTACACTGCGAATATGCCTTCTGTAAAAGTCCGCCAGCAGCCCTGTATCCGCGGTAAGCGACACAACGTTTGAAGTTCCAAGAACCCTGACAGCAGATCTGAGCAGAACCTCGCTGTCAAGCCCACCTGAAAACAGGATACCGCAGCATCCCTTATCGAGCAGGCTCTCTTTCAGCATCTGGGGTATAGACAATGGTTCCTCCTATGCAGCTCGTTATATTATGTAGTGAATGATACCCTTAAGGAACGCTGGCAGACCCAGCTGACCTGTTCAGACACCGTACTCGAATATACTGAAGGATTACGATGAAGATAGCTGTTTTTGATCCTTTCTGCGGAATTTCAGGAAACATGATTCTTGGAGCCCTGGTAGATTGCGGTCTTGATATTGTACAGCTTGAGAAGATGCTTCGCTCGCTTGACCTGAAGGGATGGGAACTGTCAGCGGAAAAAGTTCTGAGGGGCAGCCTGCAGGGAACCTTCGTATCAGTGGTTATTCCCGAGGAAATATCTTCTCGACATCTTCCTGATATTCTGCGGATCATCTCCGAATCCGATCTGCCTGAATATGTCAGAGTAAATAGCTGCAATGCCTTTCAAAAGCTTGCGGAGGCGGAATCTCAAGCTCATGGTATTTCAATAGATGAAGTTCATTTTCACGAAACGGGCGCTATGGATGCCATAATAGACATTGTTGGATCGTTTAGCGGCTTCTATCTTCTCGGGGTTGAAAGACTTTTCTCTACAGCCGTCGCGACAGGTACAGGATCTTTAACATGTTCTCATGGCATCCTGCCGGTACCTGCCCCGGCCACTATGCATATTCTGAATGGTGTCCCCACAGCACCAACGGGTATAGACAGTGAACTAACTACTCCGACCGGGGCGGTTATACTGGTTACAGCGGTTGAATCCTGGCTGAACCCTCCTCCGAACATGAAACCACTGACCGCTGGAATGGGCGCAGGATCGAAAAACCTTCAGCGCCCGAATCTTCTGCGCCTCACAATCGGCGAAACCACAGATGAAAATTTATGGGACAGCGACCACTGCATAGAAATCAAAACTATCATAGATGATATGGATGCGAGAATCTGGCCGGATGCGGCCGGTAAAATCCTTGAATCGGGAGCAATAGACTGCTATGCCGCCATGTGTGTCGGTAGAAAGGGAAGGCCTGCAATGGAGGTCACGGTACTGTGCCCTGTATCCGTATTGAGTGGTGTCATCGAGTGTATATTCAGGAATACTTCGACCATCGGAATGCGGTTCAGTACTGTTGAGCGAGCGATACTGGGCAGAGAAGAACGAACGGTCGATACCAGATTCGGTCCTATTAGAGTGAAGCGGGTTTTTCTGGACGGCAAACCTCTTCGGGCGGAACCGGAATACGAGGACTGTGCAGCAGCTTCCAGAAAGCATAATGTACCGGTGCAGGAAATTATTACAGAAACAAGATTTGCGGCATTAGTAAACGAAAGAAGCGGGTGATTCTTCTGGAAGAATATTCACACGAGCTCCCAAGATCCGAACTGAGTCGCAAAAGGATACGATCCGGTATTGTATTTATTGCAGCAATGATCGTCTCCGCATTCTTCCTGGGCTTTCTCTTTGATCTGGGACCGGAACCACGGGTAGAGAATATGCTTTCCGATGTCGGGGATTTCCCGGTTGATCATATCTGGATCAACTCAAGCGTGCCTCTTAGTCTCTACGATCAGTTAAGCAGGCACGTTGTTGTTGTGTTTTTCTGCCAGCTTTCAACTCTTAACGACCTTCAGTATTTCTCCCGACTCGAGGCAATCCACGAAGAGTTCATAGAAGAACCTTTTGCGGTAATCGCTGCAATCCAGACGGATGAAACCTCGATAGACGAACTGCACAGCATTGTAGAAGACTGGGGGATTGAATTCCCGGTGATTATTGACAACGCGGGAACAGTATCCAGCCGTTTTAACGTCAGTACTTTCCCTTCGGTTCTTGTGCTCGATTCAAGGGCACGTATATCAGCGAGGTTTTACGTCGGATGGGAGAAAGCTGACTTGAGGGGCATAGTCGATGATCTGCTCTCACAACTGCGGGCAATGCGCTACTCCCAGATCGTTGTGTATCATCCTGACGGCGGTGCCTTCATTCCCAACTCGATACACCAGCAAAACTGATCGCATGCAGGTCCAGCGGGAGGAGAGTTATGAAAAAAAGCAGTATTGATGATCTGCTTGCAGTTCTCAGTAAAGGTGATATTTCCGCTGTCGACGCTCTGGGACTGCTTAATTCTCATCTCACCTCTGATCTGGGATTTGCCAGAGTGGACACTGGAAGAGGGGTAACCGCTGTACTGCCGGAAGTAATTCTCGCAGAGGGCAAGAGCCCTGATGAGGTAGTGAAGATCACGGAGAACCTTTTCAGCAGAACAGGTCTTGCCATTGTTTCAAGAGCGGGTGAAGAGCTCGGCAGGATACTTCTTGATGCATTCCCTGAAGGACGGTATTCGCAGCGGGGAAGAATATTCGTAGCGGGGGAATACATGAGATCTTCTGACTCTGCCGAAGGATCGGTGGCAGTAATTTCTGCGGGTACATCGGATCTTCATGCCCTTGAAGAAGCTTTTACTGTTCTTGAAGCGATGAAAGTTGATACCCGCCGCTTCTGCGATATCGGTGTAGCGGGAGTACACAGACTTGCTGAAGTTCTTCCCTCCTTAAGGGAGTGCTCTGTATGCATTGTCTTTGCGGGAATGGATGCCGCTCTGCCCACAGTGATCGGAGGGCTCTACAGAGGGCCGGTGGTTGCTGTACCAACTTCTACGGGCTATGGTACTGCTTTTGGAGGGGTTACCGCGCTGCTTTCCATGCTCAACTCATGCAGCCCGGGGATATGTGTCCTTAACATAGATAACGGCCTAGGAGCCGCTGCGGCGGCACTGAGAATCATGAGGGGAACTGAATAGATGTATCTTGTAACTGGAGGCGCCGGTTTCATCGGCAGCAATATTGCCAGAGAAGCTCTAGAAAAAGGAACCGGAGTCAGAATTCTGGATAACTTCTCTACAGGGCACTGGGCAAATCTAACTGATATCAGAGATGATATTGAAATCGTCGAAGGTGATATCAGAAGTTATCATATTGTCAGAAGCGCCATGGAGGGTGTAGAAGTTGTCTTCCACCAGGGGGCTCTTCCAAGTGTTCCCCGTTCAATCGCAGACCCCATCACGACCAATGAAGTGAACGTACAGGGAACGCTGAATGTCCTTCATGCCGCATTGGATGCAGGCTGCAGGAGGGTTCTCTTCGCCTCTTCATCCTCAATATACGGAGATGCCCCTGAACAGATTAAGACTGAGGACCTTCATGTAAGACCCCTCTCTCCTTATGCGGTAAGCAAGCTTGCCGGTGAAAAATATATGCAGGTATTCCACCATATCTACGGGCTGGAAACCGTGGCTCTGAGATATTTCAACGTATTCGGCCCGTATCAGGATCCCGGCAGCCCGTACTCAGCTGTTATCCCACTTTTTATCAACGCCTGCCTGGAAGGCCGCAGACCACTGATAAACGGTGATGGTCAGCAGTCAAGGGATTTTACATACATAGCAAACGTTGTACATGCAAATCTTCTTGCAGCGGATGCTCCTGCTGCTCCGGGAATGATGATGAACATCGCCTGTGGTGACAGTATTACCGTTAATCATCTTGCTTCCGCGATCGGAAGTCTTACAGACAGAATGGATTTAGAGCCCTCCCACAACCCGGAGCGACCGGGAGACGTAAAACACAGCCGGGCTGACATTACCCTTGCGCAAAAACTACTTGGGTATGAACCGGTGACTCCATTTGAAGAGGGGCTTAAAAATACAGTATCTTTTATGCGGGAGCGTCGGATTTAATAACCCGGCGCTGCCTCACTGAAACCCTGCCGAATTCATCAGTTGCACAGCAGGAGGTAACATGGATCTCCTGAAGGACGGAAAAATTCTTCTGGCTGATGGTGCTATCGGTGAATACCTGTTTTCACTTGGATATCCGGGCAACTATCTCGCATGCGAAGTAGTTATCAGATCTCCTGAGATACTGGCAAGCATACACCGCGAATACTCTGCATCCGGTGCGGAGATACTCACAGCAAATACATTCGACGCCAATATAATTAAGCTCGACAGGAGAGGTCTGGCAGACAGATGCGAAGAGATCAACTGCCGGGCGGTTAAGCTTGCAGCGCGAAGCAGACCTTCCGCAGTAATGGGCTCTATCGGCCCTCCTGGAGCCGGCCGATCATTCTGCGCTGAACCGAGAGACACCGATGTCCTGCAGGAAGCGTACGGTCCACAGATCCAGGGTTTGCTTAATGGAGGTGTTGATCTCATACTGCTTGAGACCCAGATCGACCCGGTACAGGCCCGGCTCATCTACGATATCGTCAGGTCGTACTCAAGTGATATTCCCGTAGCCGTCAGTTTCACATACGGTCACGACCTCCTGACTCCTTCAGGTTATTCCATTAAGGATTCGATAAGTGAATTTGAGAATACAGACATAGTGATGCTCGGTTCCAATCATGGAATCGGTCCTCTTCAGTTCCTCGATATCCACAGGAGATTTGCATCGTCATCACCTTTCCCAGTGATGCTTCAGCCAAATGCGGGAACGGGGAAATACCTTGACGGCCGTTTCGTTTTCCCCGAAAACCCCGATCATTTCTGCAGATGCATGCTATCCTGCGCAGGCAGGAGAACTGCTCTGCTGGGTGGATGCTGCGGAACCACTCCGGTTTTCATCTCCAATCTCTCGCGGAAACTATCCGAGGGAGCGGAGATAAAAGTATTCTCATCCTGGAGTGCAGATGAGGCTGAGGAGATTAATAATTCCGAAATGTCCTGCGATCCTCCGTCCCTCTCGGTACAGCTCGCAGGCGGAAACGCCCTTATTCTGGAGCTTCTGCCTCCCCGGGGCGGCGACCTATCGCTGTTCTCCTCAAGGGCCGAAAAACTCGGGCGGTTTGCTCCGGTAACCATAAGTATCCCTGATTCACCAATGGGTAAGGTACGGATGTCCCCATGTATCTCGGGGCTTTACCTCCGGGAAAAACTCGGCATCGAACCCCTGGTGCATTTTGCCCTGCGCGACAGAAGCCTGACGCGGATTCACTCGGACCTCCTGGCCCTCTCCGGAAGCGGCCTGCAGGGGATCTTTCTTATTTCAGGGGACCCTCCCTCTCTGGGCGATTATCCGGAGTCAACCGCGGTATACGACCTTACAACCGAACAGACCCTGAAACTGCTCCAGCATCTTGCCAGCGGAAAGGATCTGAACGGCAGAAAAATAGGAAGGGGCGCAGGATTCTTCCCGGGAAGTGCTGTATCTCTCGGAGAGCAGGATTCGGTAGAAAAAGTTAGAAGACGGTGGGATGCGGGTTGCAGGTTCTTTATTACACAACCCGTCTTTTCCATGGAAGCATTGGAGAGATCGGCTGAACTGCTCGATGAATATCCTGTTCTACCTGCCTTGATGCCCTTCAGGAACAAGTATTCCGCCGAATACCTTGCCTCTGAGGTTCCCGGCATATCGATTCCCGATCATATACTTGCAAAGGTCCATGAACTCGATGACAGTGATGTTCTCTCCTTCTCTTTAGATTATCTTTCCAGGCTGATGGACAATATGAGAAAAATGGTCTCAGGTGTTTACATTGCCGGATCAAGGAAAGGTATGATGAGGCTTGCAGAAGAATGGCGGGACTAATTCCATGACACATGCACAGAATTTACTGGATCTCCTTCAGAAAAGACTGGTGTTTCTCGACGGGGGAACGGGAACCGAACTTATAAAAAGGGGCATGCCTTCAGGTGTTGCAACTGCAGAATGGGCGGCAGCAAATACTGAAATCCTCAGAGCTGTACATTCCGACTTTGCCGATGCTGGAGCGGATTTAGTTCTTACTTGCACTTTCGGTGGTACGGGAGCGTATCTCAAAACTACTGATAGCGTTAGAGATACTAATCGAATTCTTGCGGACACAGCAATTGCTGCCGTTGGAGATAAAGCCATAGTCGCGGCGAGCATCGGTCCTACCGGCAGGCTGATACATCCCTCGGGAACAATGACGTGGAAAGAAGCCTATCACCTTTTCAGTGTACAGGCAGAAGCTCTTGCTGATTCGGGGATAGATATATTCTTCCTCGAAACATTCTCAGATCCAAGGGAACTTAAGGCTGCGGTCCTGGCCGTAAGGGACAATGTTCCCGATGCTTTCATCTCGGCCCAGATGACTTTCAGCGACAGTTCCCTGTCACTGTCCGGCACATCTCCTACAGCACTTGCGGTTCTAACGAATCAGCTTCCAGTTGATGCGGTTGGTGCCAACTGCGGAACGGGACCCGAAGAACTACTCCCGATAATCCAGGAAATGGTGCGATTTTCCGGCAGATGGGTAACGGTTGAACCCAATGCTGGCCTTCCGGCAAACGGACTCTACGACATGACTCCTGATAGATTTGCGAGGTGGCTTGAAGATTTCGCAAGAAGCGGAGCCGCTATCATCGGCGGCTGCTGCGGCAGCAGCCCTGCGCATGTGAGGGAGTACGTCTCTCTTCTTGGAGATCGTTCTGTGGTTGAATCGCACTGCGAGCCACTTCAACTTTTTACATCTGTGGACAGAATGGTCTCCATCGGGGACAGGATGCTCACAGTTGGGGAATCCATCAACCCTACCGGCAAAAAAAGCTTGCAGAATTCCATTGCAAATGGAGATTTCTTCTCCATTATTTCGCTGGCCAGGGCTCAGGGAAGGGCCGACCTTATTGATGTGAACCTTGGTCTGGAAAGGTTACTTCCCGATGGTTTTGTCCATGAGATATTCAGCCGGCTTTCAATCGGCATGCCCATTTCCGTCGACCTTTCAGACCCGGGCAATATAGAAGCCGCCTTCTCCGAAATGGGAGGGATCGGCATTCTTAACTCCCTGATTGCAACGGAGCAGTATATCGGCAAAAGAGTGAGTACACTCCTTCGCCATGGCGGCTATACTGTCCTTCTTCCTATCGATGAGGATGGTCCGGGAAACACTGCTGAGGAAAGGTTGATCAAATTGGAAAAGGGGATAGCTATTCTGGAAAGCCACGGATTTCCAGAGAGTAGAATTATCGCTGATCCAATAGTGAAACCTATTGGTACAGGTGCTGAGGGCCATTTGATCCTGGACACTCTGAGATTGTTCAGTCAGAGAGGGTTACTGACCATAGCGGGTATATCGAACATCTCCTACGGTCTTCCTGATAGAAGCAGCCTAAATGCGGCCCTTCTGGCTTCGCTTGGATCCTCGGGGCTGGATATGGCCATCCTTGACGTACTTGACAGCAAAGTACTTGAAATGCACAGAAATACGCAGATCCTCCTGGGAAATATAGAACCGGTCGAGAGAAGGCTTCCGGAGCTCGACCCTCAGGGAATATCTCCTGATTACATGGGAATTCTGATCAAGAGCATAATTATTGGAGACCGTCGACAGACCGAAGCAACCGCTCGGGAATTGCTTGAAAGCGGTCGAAGTGCAAGAGAGATACTGGAAAAGGGGCTTTCTCCTGCAATGGAGAAAGTCGGAGACCTGTATAATCGGAAAAAGCTTTTCCTGCCTCATCTAATATCTTCAGCTGGAGCGTCTGCAGTACTGACTAAACTACTCAAGCCTTACCTGGAAAAAGAGAAAGTGCTTTCATGCAGGGGCAGGATAGTTCTTGCATCGGTGAGAGGCGATATTCATGACATCGGCAAGAATCTTGTTGCCCTCTTCCTCCGAAATGCCGGATTTGAAGTTCACGATCTCGGTAAGGATGTACATGCCGATGAAATCGTATCGAAGGCAGTGGAAACCAGCGCAGATATTATTGCTCTTTCAGCGCTTATGAGTACCACTGCACCAGAAATGGAAAAAGTCATTGTTCTTGCGAAATCCAGGGGGCTCTCCACCCGGATTATGGTTGGAGGAGCTGTGCTTACCGAGGACTATGCAGATTCAATAGGAGCAGACGGGTACGCCAGTAATGCGTACGGAGCGGTACAGACAGCATCCGATCTTATGAGAAACAGCGATAGTTGATGTCAGATCGTAAATTCAGGGTGTTTCCGCGCTACTGAACCGCTTCCAGTATATAGACTTTCTGGTAACCGTCGGCGGGGTCCTCAGCGTATGCGAGGATTCCGTTGCCGTCAATGTAGAATCTCCATGAATTGCCGTCCGGATGATCTCCTGCTACCTCGGCGTAGTACATCAATTCCCCGGAGCTGCTGTACACGCTGAAGGTCGGCACGTTTGGTCCACCGTGCTGAACCCAGATATTTCCCTCTCCATCAACTTCAAGACCTCTGATCAGAGGCTTGTACGGGTCAGGCTCAACTGGAGTCATCGGATCCATATCCATAGCCGCCATTTTAGCTCTCAGGATCAGCCTTTCCATCTCTAGTTCTTCATCCGTCCTCAATACAGGTTCAAGATCAAGCTCGATCCGCCCGGTTTCCTCTCCGTTGGATCCGTAGATGATAACCACTGCTTCCTCGGTTGACCTGGGCGCGATGAAGGTATTACCGGAATAATCAGCAGCAATATCGTAACCGTACCAAACCAGTGCGATCATTGAAGTCATATCAGCGGGGTTAAATAGTGCTGTTTCTTCAAGATATGTTACTACTGGTTCCGCATTACCACAAGTGTATTTTGCAACACTTATCAGTAATTGCGGTTCTCCGGAGGAGACATCAAAATTGATGTCCTTCCTGACGTAGAGGCTGTCTTCGGCACCTTCAATACAGGTGGGAGGGGTTCCCAGCGAAGGCAATGAACCGAGCCATTCACCTGTGTAATAATCGTACTGATGCACTCCGAGTATCTCACTGCCATCACCGGTCAAATAAACATGACCGTCTTCAGATATTCCCAGGAACGCGATGCTCTGAAGCTCTCCCGGTCCGTTGCCCCTTCTTCCTATCTGCCTCTGGTATTCACCCTCCGGAGAATAGATTCGAACACAGGCCAGGGCGCAGTCAAGCAGTGCAATATTGCCGTCGGGACCGTACGCAAGCCCTTCTATTGCTCCCATGACGTATGTGGAATCCCCGATATCAATACCTATGGAATCCACAGATACGAGGTAGACTGTGGGGACTTCGGAAGTAGTCCCATCCGGAGCTTCACCGATCGTCTCTTCTCCGCCGCAGCTTATGAAAAGAGCTATGACTGCGGCTGCTGTTAAAATTCTCATCGTTTCCTCCCCGACTGGAATGTGGCTCTTTCTCGTTGATGAATACTCTCGTGTAAATATTCAGATAAACGGATTTGTCAAGAGTATATACAGATATATCTAAATTATCTGCAATAAACCTATCATCTATTCTATATTATTATTGTATATAGTATTCTGTAAGTGTCACAAGTGAGTTCGGCCCCGCTAAATTCGGATTTCGACTATGTGGATTCGGGCCAGGGACGAAGAGTCGTTCTGGAAATGGTGTCTCTCGTAAGGACGTACGATAATGACATCTCCTTCGCCAACCATGTGCATCGCTCCGTCACCGTCCATCAAAAGAAGCTCTCCCTGAAGGATTGTTACTACTCGCTGGAAATCGAACTCCGTCCGCGGCAGCCTTCCTTCAGGTTTGATTGTGAGTAATCTGACTGTAAGGCCGCCGCTGCCCTGGGCCGGTCCTGCCAGAATTCTGGAAATCACGTTCCTGTAGCCCTGCCTGGTTTCACGCTCGGTCCTGATGGAACCGGCTTTTCTGATAAGTGCCAGTTTCTACCTCCCCGGTCCGTACGTTGATGAAGACCCCACCGAGACAGTCCATCTGCTTCCGAAGGCAGAAGACCACCCCCAGCTGACCGATGCCGGACCCATGGGTGTGTCGAGTCCTGCCGCCAGCCCGGTTCCCCATGTCCATTCGCTGTCTTTAATTTCAAATGGTGATTCCCAGTCGCATACAGCACCGGCTTCAATTGAAAGAAAGAAAGGCCCGTTCAGATCCCTGCGAAAGCGTGCAAGTCCCGCTATCCTCTGCCTTGACGGAAGAGAGTAATAAGGCATCCCCGGGATGTTCCTTGCAGCCGAGAGCCGGCATTCCTGCCAGTCCCAGGTGGTTCCAGCAAGCAGCTGCCCCCAGACGTTCAGAAGCATCGTCCCCTTCCTGAGGAAAGGAACCGCACCCTCGAAATCATATTCCAGGCTCAGATGTTTATGTGTCATAAGAGGAGCCCACGAGACCCTTGTTTCAAATCTTACACCTGTACTAGGATGTACCGGATTATCCATGGTTTCGGTAAGGTGACTGAAAAATACCGAAGCAAATCCCTCAAATTCACCGGACCCGTATCTGTGAGCAGTGCCCGAAATACCGATTTCGTTAAGCCCTGACCAACCTGCGGAGAATCCGCGCGATATGTCCCCGCTGCCTTCTGTCACCACCCTGTAGGACGAACTCCCATCTCTTTCGAAGGCCTTAACCTGCATCTGATAAGCAGAAAGCGAGTAATCAGCAAACCATTTTCTTCTTCCGGATGACAGGTCGAGAATACGAAACTCCGCAAACAGATAGTTGTCTCCTCCCCCGGCATTCAGTATCAGATGATCACCTGCGTTCAGGATATTCAGGTGCCTGTAGGTTATCCTGCCGTCCAGACCGAACTGGTTGTTGTAGGTCATTCCAATTCCTATGGATGAGGGCTCCCGTTCAGTAAAAGTGTAAATGATGTCAACAAATCCGGAATCGGATGCAGGTTCCAAGAAGTAATCTACTCTGTCAAACAAACCTGAAGCGTAGAGTTTTTCGGCGGCGTCCCGAAGGTTTACCGCAGTGGCTCTGTCTCCGGTTGAGAGTATCATCCAGTCAAGAACAGCATCTTCCGACACTTCCGTCAACCCTGTGAATTCTATTCCGCCGATCAGGAAGGCCCGTGCTACATCTTCTCCGGGTGATGAATCATGCCTTTCGTCCCTGGGGATCTCGGGATGTTCCCGCAGGTACTGAAGCATTTGCGCGAAAGCCAGTTCTATCAGGCTGTCGGCAGCTTCGGTTGTGAAATTGTAACTTTTCGCGCCATGCAGATCGGGCCTGAAATAGAAATCCGGCTCAGCGCTGTAGATATTGTTAACCCTTGCTGACAGCGCGCTGTAGGTCAGGCTGCCGACCTGAATCATGGTCGGTATTTCGGGAATGTCCGGCGATCCCGAGGAAATGTCAACGGCGAGTACCGGATAATCCCATGTCTCCCGGGCAACATCAACAGGTAAGTTATCTCCCACACCGCCGTCAACCAGCAGCAATTCTCCCATCCTTACCGCGGGGAATACCGCCGGAACCGCCATTGAGCTCAGCTGGCACCGTGAGAGGTTTCCCGAGGAATGAACTATTCTTTCATGACTTACAAGATCAAACGCCACGAGCCTCAGCGGAACAGGCAGGGAATCGAAATGCATCCCGGTCTCTACCTGAACCGGACAGGTAAGTGATGACAGAAGGGACCCCACTCTCTGAGTTGAAACGGCGCTGCGGGGAAGAAGGGGAGAAAATCCCTTCACCTGCAGCCTGAGAATGTCATGGGAATTCGACAATCGAAGGGGAAGCATCGAAAGCCTGCTGTCAGGTCTGGAAGAGAACAGCAGACTCCAGTCGGTATTTCTGACCATTGAATCGATGTAAGCGGGGGAATAACCGCAAGCGTAGAGTCCTCCTATCAGCGAGCCCATGCTTGCCCCGGTTACACTTCGAATACATACATTCTCCTCCTCAAGGGCAAGCAATACTCCAACATGTGCAAACCCTCGAGCACCTCCGCCGGACAGAACCAATGATATTCCATTATGGCTGCCATCGGACTGGGCGGATAATAATGTGAGAACAAGCAATAAAAGCATTTGAAAAAGCATGACACCGAACCCTTTACGATGGGAACCTGATTTTGTATTCTATTGTTTCATAAATGCAACATTATCCAAGAGAACTACATTTCTAATATTATACACTCCTTAACGAAAGGAAAATGCATGAAAACCCTCTTCTGCATAATACTTCTTGTTTCCGGTGCTGCCCTTGCCTCGGGGCTTACAACTCTGGAATCATCGGCAGACGGCATTGTTTTTGAGCTTTCGGTTCCACAGCCTGTCTTCAGAACCCTGGCTATCAGGGGAGAGAACTACTCCGCTGCTGTGATTGAAGGTTCCGAAAATGTCAACGATTTCTCATATCCCAGGATGCCGGTATACCGCGCCTGGCTGGAGATCCCTGTTGGTGCTACTGTTGAAGTCTCGATTACAGATGAAACCGTTCAGAATTTCAGCGGTCCGCAGTGGCCCATTAATCCGGGTATACTGTCCGCTGTAAAAAGCGGTCCTCGCGAAAACTTTGTCATGGAACTCAACGATGAAGTTTACAACTCCTCCGCGGCTTACCCCGACGAATGGGTAAGGGTTATATACGCAGGCCAGATGCGCGGCCGTAACCTGGCCCTCGTTGAAGTTCTTCCACTGCGCTGGAACCCTTCGGGCAATACCTGTGATCTTCTCAGTGAAGCTACTATCTCCCTCTCATTCGAAGGCGGCGACCTTAGCGCAACATACGAAAACGCAAGCAGATTATATGCTCCCCAATTTGAAGAGCTGCTTTCCTCCCTGACAGTCAACTACGGCACATTCGAAGGCGGCTGCGACACTCCTCCGGCTCCTTACCTCATTGTCGGGCATTCCGACTTCGTTGCGACCGGTATGGACGCTTTCGTTACCTGGAAGGAAAGCCTTGGCTTTGACGTAACCATGGTCGACCTGAGCGTAACCGGAAGTTCAGCAGCAGAGATCCAGACCTACATTCACACTGCCATCAACAGCGGAACCGTCTACGTACTGCTCGTTGGTGATAACGAATACCTTCCGGGCGGCACGGCAACTGAATACGGCGGCGTGACCGACCTTTACTACTCAGCCCTTGATGACGGCGGCTTCATACCTGATGCCTTCCTGGGCAGGTTCTCCGTGACAACTGTGGGCCAGACGGTATTGATGGCCGACAGGGTCATCGATTACGAGCAGAATGTCAGCGGCGCTACACCATGGGTGCAGCATACCTGCTGGATAGCAAGTAGCGATAACTCAAGCGTTTCTGAAGGAACGCACAACTTCTGCATATCAACGTATCTTGATCCCCTCGGATACACTTACGACAAGATATATCCTGCATCCGGCGGTACAGCCGCCCAGGCCGTGACCTCAATAAACAGCGGCGTATCCATGCTCACGTTCTCCGGGCACGGCAGTGCTACAAGCTGGGCGGATATGTCTTTCGGACTGAGCAGTTTCAACACTCTTACCAATGGCAGCATGCTCCCTGGCGTTCTTTCACACGCCTGTAATACAGGAGATTATGGTACTTCTACTGCCTGGTGCGAAACCTGGACAAGAACACCCGGCAGAGGCGGGCTCTGGTTCTGGGGATGTGTGCCATCATCCTACTGGGATGAGGATGATTACCAGGAAAGGGGAGAGTACGACTACTTCCTCGGACAAAGCATTAACTGGTCCATGGGCTTCCTTAACGGCGGGTTAATGACCGTATTCGTGCAGTACAGCGGCGGCGGCAGAACGAAGTATTACTATGAAGGTTACAACCTCATGGGAGACCCCTCTGTCCAGATGGCCATATGGGGAAGTACCGGAATGGAAGAGCAGCACGGTGGTGCTCTGCAGAACACAGGCATTCTGGTCAATAATCCTGTAAGGTCTGCGGCAGTTGTTACCCTCAATGGCAACGGCCCTGCTGAGCTCAACGTCTTCGACCTTACCGGTCGACTCGTTGCAACTCCTTACCTGGGAGAACTCAACGGCTCTCAAATGCTGAACTGGAACGCCAGCGACCTCACTCCTGGAATGTACTTCCTCCGCCTTGATCAGGGCGGCGAAGTATCAATTGCAAGGGTTATGGTCATCAGGTAAGACTGCATCGTTAACATTGACAATTGCGGGAGGGCTAGGCCCTCCCGCTTTTTTCATGGTGATTGACTTCTACAGCTGTCTTCTTCATTTTAATTTGAGACTACAGGCGCGTATGGCATTGTTTTTGCAGTATTACGAAGGAGGGGTTTATGGCTTATGCTTTTGTTCTGATGATCACAAGGATACTTGGTATCCCTGCGGCTCTTGTTCTGATCCTCCTGACGGTCACCTGCTCAGGGAGTGACGCAACCGGTCCCGGAGGCGGCGGTTCGGGCGGAACCGGCTTTGCCGGGCAGATAGACCACTCCTGCGCCGATCTCAATGATATTCCGGATTCGTGGATAGACAGTGTTCAGGTGAATATCCGAATGCATTATGCGCACACATCTCATGGTGGGCAGCTCACGACAGGCCTTGATCTGATAGAATCTGATGACTCCGCATACGATGTGGAAATAGGAAGCTCCTGGCTGCCGGACGTTACGGGCGCCCTATGCATCTTTGATGGGCAGGAGGGTGAGACATATATCTCTCCGGATCTTTTCTGGGAAACCTCAGATGGAATGAACATGACCAGGGATGTACTCACGAACAATCCAACGATTATTGTCTGCATGTGGTGCTGGTGCGGTCAGATGGATTACTACACTGAAGATCAGGTGCAGGCTTACATAGACTCCATGTCCGTTCTTGAAAATGAATATTCCGGCGTTACTTTTGTATACATGACAGGCAACGCGCAAAGTACGGGCAGTGAGGGTTACAACAGATATCTTCGAAACCAGCAGGTAAGAGATTTCTGTGAAAACAACAGTAAGATACTCTTTGACTTTGCCGATTTTGATGCCTGGTGGTACAATACTTCAACTTCCCAGTGGGAACAGAACACGTACTCGTATTCAGGGAGCGAAATCCCGCTGGAGCATGAGGAATTCAACGGGGACGAGGCCGGACATACAACGTTCGAAAGCTGCAGGCAGAAAGGCCGGGCAGTCTGGTGGATGCTGGCCATGATCGCTGGCTGGGAAGGTATTTAGAAGATTGCTGCTCTTATTCAATAGTAATGATCACACACTTCGAGAGAGGAGATCGAATGAGAATACTAATCCTTACAGTTACGTTGCTGCTTGCAGCAGCCGGTACCGCCGGCACCGGGTGGCTTTACGCTGTAGATGGAGATGTTCTGTACAGCGTAGATCCCTATGACGGGGATTGGGAGTCACTCTCGTCGTCCTGGACTGGCACAGAACTGCTGACTTCGTGCCAGGGTTACCTTTACGCTATCCAGGGTGACGTTCTGTATATAACAGACCCGGACGATGGAGATTGGGAATTACTTTCTTCAACATGGGAGGGTGCACATGCCCTTACTGCCAGCTCGGGCGCACTCTACGGCTGCCAGGGAGGCTTCATTTACGAAGTGGACCCCTCAAATGGTGACTGGGCAAGTATTCCCGGTGACTATGAAGGAACTCAGTTCCTCGCCTGGGCTGGCGGAGCTCTTATGATTATTCAGAACGACGTTCTCTACAGGACAGATCCGAACACGGGAGACTTCACCGAACTTTCATCATCCTATGCCGGCACCTCAGCGGTAGCTGGAAGCTCCAGCGCCCTTTTCGTTATCCAGGGAGATAATCTCTACAATGTGGACCCGTACACGGGAGATTACACCGACCTTGGCGGCGGATACGAAGGGGTTCGGGAAATGGCTGTTGCCGATGGCCTTGTATACACAATCTGGGAGGGAGTCCTCTGGGTGACGGACCCGGATACAGGTACGTATGAAATGCTTACTGAAGGCTGGATAAGCACTACCGCTTTCTGCTCACTCTAAGTCATTTTTCAGGGCGGGATTCGTAATGTACTCCCGCCCTCAGAAATACAAGATATCCACAGACCTGTGCTCCGAAGATCTCTGAAATGTCCCGAATGTAATACTGCTGCTTCTTTATGTAATCCTGGGCAACCTGCTCCAGAGAAGATCCGCTGAAACTGTCCGTCTTGTAATCAACAACCACGAGTTTTCCATTTTCTCTCAGAAGAAGATCGACGTATCGTTTCCTGATTCCTCCGGATGTTACTACGGTATAGGAGTATTCCCTTCCAAGTATTTCAATTTTCTCGAGATCGAATGGCAGTTTCATCCGGAAAAAATTGAGTGACAGCTCTCTTATCTCTTCAAAATCGTCCCCATATATCCTGCGGAGGAAAACATCGTTATCCAGGAACCATTTTTCCGGGGACTTGAAATTAATCTTCTCCATAACCGCATGAACATATTCACCGATCGCAGCTCCCCCCGGCTGCCAGTCTTCAGGCTTCGGATCGATCTCAAACAGGACTCTATCGTCGTTTTCAATGTAGTCATCACATATCTCCACAGGAGGCCGCAGGGTTGAAGCATGGCTCGATACATCTGTCGGGAGGATTTCCAGACTCATGCACCCGGGGTCGGATTGGGCTGCCGACTGGAGATTGTCCCAGAGGATCTTGCCCGGTGAATTATTCTTAACGGGGGGTGATTGCACAAAAACAACAAGGGAATCCCTTGGCCTCGTTACCGCTACATAGAGGAGCCTTCGGAATTCCGCTTTCTCTCTGGCATTGACTGTCTCTACGATCTCCGGCCAGTAGAGTGATTTCATCCTGTACTTACCCGCATCTCCAAGGGGTATGCCAAGATCGAAGGCTGCCTTCTTAACATGATCGTAAGAAATTACCCTCTCATCCCTCCCCTTACTCGAACTGGCGGAGGGTGCTGCCAGGGCTACGTTCTTCCACGCCAGCCCCTTGGCTCTGTGTATGGTGGTAACGGTAACAGCTCCTCCTTCTGCCGGAACGGTCGAAGGCTCCTCCTGTCTTGAGGGTGCCAGTTTCTTATCAAGAACCGTAAGAAGCTCGACCGGAGTTTTTATCTCTCCCGCAAAGACCCGCTCGAGAAGGAATTGCAGGTTTCCCAACCTTCTTGATTCCTGGTAGCCGGCAGCTGCAACTACGCGTATCATCTCCATCCCGAAGAAGAGCTCGAAGAGAAAATCTTCAAGAGGTATCGTCAGTATGGACTGCCTGAGTTTGCATAGCTGCCGGTTGACTTCCCTTACTTCCGGAGGGCACTCATCAGCCTGTTCTGTGAAGCCTGTGGTTCCCGTTACGATTGCTCTGTTAATCACATTATCCGAAATCCCGAAGAAGAGGGACCGGAGAGTATGTACCCATGCCATTCTGTCCATGGGGTACAGGATACATCTTACGATTTCACGGAGATCGGCTATTTCAGGACGGTTGAAAAAATCTCTTGATGAGTTTACATAATACGGAATTCCTTCCCTTTCGAAGGCATCGATGAAATGATGAACATGTGTTCCTGACCTGAAAAGCAGAGCGTAGTCTCCGGGCTCTTTCCCATCCCTGAAACCGCTTTTCAGGTAATCCACATACCACTGAGCCGAAAGGAGCGCCGCGTATGCGCCTGCGCTGTATCCTGCCTTGAACTCTTCCGGCATGACCGGAAGCACTATCACCCGTGCAGGCTCCCCCTCCGGAGCTCCGGGGCGGGGTTCTATTGCGGAGTACGTGCAGCCGAAGGGCTGTTCTTCCGGAGTCTGATCCTCGAACAGTTGAGATCCAAAAGCGTTCACGAACCTGATTATCGCTCTGCTGCTCCTGAAGTTAGTATTAATGGTTTCGGAGAGGGCTCCGCCCTCTTCAAGACGGTTTCTGAAGCTGCGATAAGTCTCTATGTCCGCGCTTCTCCAGCCGTAGATGGACTGCTTGTCATCAGCCACAATGGTAACGCATCCATGAGGAAGGCTCCCCGCATGTTCCAAGAATGCTGTGAAGAGCCTGACCTGGTCCGAGCTCGTATCCTGAAATTCATCTATAAGAATATGGTCGAACTTCCCGGACAGGGATTCTGCAAGCATACCGTTGCCGGCTATGGCTTTCCATGTGATATACAATAGGTCATTATAAGATAACCGGCTTCTGTCTCCATCCCATTTCCTGCGCAGTTCTCCTGCAAATCCGTTGGCAAAACTCCAGGTCAGTTCTGTCATGTTACCGGACTTGATAACCGGCAGGATCTTCCCGAACCGCAAGATGGCAGCTTTGAGGATCTCTTTGGCATGATTAAGATCCTCCCAGTTCTTCCTGCTTCCACCGCGGAGGTTCAGTGAAGGATGGGATCTCATAAGCTCTTCGTAACTGATATCAGGCAATCTCCGGCGAAGCTCATCCAGTTCTACGAGGAACTGCTTTGTCTTTTTGAACAATGTATCTGATGAGTTGTTGCATTCATCAAGTGCTTTCTCAACGGCAGCCCCATGTATTGCAATGAATTCATCAAGTACGGATAACTCAGCTGCCGTTCCGCCGATACTACTAAGCGTTTCAAGCCATCTTCGTTTCTCTATCCCAAGGGCTATTTCCCTCTGCAGGCGGGTTCCGGTCATCTCCAGGATTTCCCTGTGAGTAAGGTCCTCAAGACCCAGAAGCCACCTGTCCCATTCCCGGTTGATCTCGAGAGGATCAAAATGACCTTCCGTTGTAGAGAATGCGGGATCCACTCCGGTCAGGTTGAAATATTCCCTGAGAATTCTGGAGGCGAACCTGTGTATAGTTGATATCCAGGAAACCGAGACGGTCTTAAGGGCATCAAGACAACTCTTGTTATCCTTCTCCTCGGCAAGCCTGTTCCTTACCCGCATGCGTAGTTCTGCGGCAGCAGGCCTGGTGAAGGTGACTACGGCAATTCTTTCAAGCGGGATTCCCTTTTTCACCAGTTCAACAACCCTGTCCACCATAAGGGTTGTCTTCCCCGTTCCAGCGCTGGCCTGGACGAATACATTTCTGTCCGTCTCCCTGAGAATAGCGTCTCTTGAATTCTGATCGCCCGGTACGGTTAATTTCTTCATTTCTTCAGCACCATTCCCATGAACATTTCCATCCTTTTATCCGATTTTACTTTTGCTTTAATTCTGGTGAATGGACTTCTTCTGCATATCCCGCTGCAGGCACAGTAATCACAGCTTACAGTGGGAATTGGAGGGAACAATCCCTCGCGGATCATCGATACTGTTCGAAGGGCATTGACAGAGACGGACTTCATTAAATTTTCCATTTCATCTCCGGTGAAACTCACCAGTTTCCCCGGGTTTATTTCTGAAACAGACACATACGCCGCTTCAGCAACGTTCTTATCCGGATAATTCTGTGTAGCCAGCTGATAATAGAAAGGCAGCTGGAAATGCCTGCCTTCAGTGGTGCCCTTCTTTTTGGGCAGTGATCCCGTTTTCAGATCAAGCAGAATGAGGCTCGATGCGCCATCCTCCATGATAAGGTCTATTCTTCCGCCTATGGGCATATCACCCAGGTTGCCCTCCAGGTAGACTTCGCTGCCTATATACTTCCAGCCCTTCGCTGCAAGCTGAGAAAGGCTGGACAGTATTATCTTCTTCTGCTTCTCGATGAAAATGTCTGCAAAGAGTTTTGACCCCAGCCTTCCCTCGAGAGAATGTTCGGAAGCCTGTTCTCTGAGAATGTCATCAACCCGCTTTTCAGTTGGAGTAAATCCCTGTTCCTGCACTATTTCCTCAATAGCTGCATGGATTACCTTACCCTTTACCATCGGGTTCGGGGAAGTGCCTATCTCCGTTAACTCCGTCCTTCTTATCTTCCACCCCTTTGATGACATCAGCAGGGCAAAGGGGCATCGAATGTAGTTCTCAAGTAATGTGGGACTGATCCTTGTCAACGTTACCGGAGAGGAAGCGATTATGCCGTCGTAACAGTCAAAACCCTCGAAATTCATTCTTTGCCGTTCCGCAGTATATGCTCGTGAAAACATAGGATCAACCGGGTAATCCCCGTTGCCTGCGGCCAGAACTCTTTTCTGACCGGGGTGAGAGCCCCCTGCCATCTGCGAAAGAGGAGAAGAGGAGCCTGTTACGAACCAGGCGGCCTTCCCAGGTCGGTCATCCGGATGAACAAGGTTCGATATGAAAGGGGATGGTGATATTTCTGCCCCTTCATTATCGGTCTGCCTGAATATAATATCCAGGGTTTTCCCGGCGGCTTCACCGGCCTGCCGCAAAAGGAATCCATCCTCTGTTTCCCTTTCGGTCTTCAGAGGCATCTGAAGTTTAACGCGAAGTTCTTCGCTCAATCTTGGATCCTCATCGGGGGACCCCGGATAGATCCCCTCCTCCATATCCATAAGCAGAACACTGTCAAAGAGGCTGCCTCGCACCTTCTCTATGGTGTGAACCCGAAATCCTTCGGGATCTGCTGCCCGGAGCACAATATCCCGGGCTTGGTAATCAAGCCTCAGGGCATCGCTGAACTGAGGCAGTGATACTTCCATGGAGAATGTGAATTCGCGCGGATCGAAAAGAGAATCCCTGATAGAGCGGGGTATTGATCCACAAACGGTTTCTTCGAAGAAATTCCTCAGTTGTTCAAGATACTCCCATGCAAATGCTTTCTGCGGTAAACCGCTGAAGAAAATATCAAGTTTTCTGAGAAATGAACCCAATCTGTTCTTTCCGGGGACAGAAGAGTACCAGTCCCTCCATCTGTGCAGACCCATCCTTATACCATTGTTCTCCGCAACATCGATTATTTCAAGAGGATCAGCGGCAAGTTCATCTATGAAAATCCCTGATGCGAGGAGATTCTGAATATGGACATAGTAGAAATCCGTACCGATTGCTTTTAAAAGGTTCAGAACTAGTGATCCTGCAGGAAGACAGGAAAGCTTAGTTTTCAGCGGCGCATTAACCGGAACACCTTCATGGTGAGCGAGGCGGACAAGGCTTTCTCCTTCGGGCTTCCTTCTCACAACAGCTATTTGATTTAGTTCAGTGCCTTCGTCTTCATACATTCTGGTGATGCGCTTAAGAGCTGCTCTGCAGGCACCTATTTCCCCCGAAACTGCAGTTACTCGAAAACCTTCCGCGGGAACGGCCGGTATGGATTGCTTTGCAAGTGCCTCGAAGAAAGAGGCAAAGCAGTTCAACTGTTTTCTGTTTCCAGACCTGACAAGGGAACCGATCCCAAGATCCACAAGCAGCCTCCTTGTACGAAGGTAAACACTGCTCCATTGCGAATTTTCTGAAACAGGGCTGAACCAGAAAACCTCATCTGCAGATCTACAGAATCTTTTCAGGAATCGCCTCTGGGATGGATTGAGGTCGTAAAAACCGTAGAAGATATACGTTCCATGAACTCTGTCCGGAATATCCCGCTCCAGTATCATATCCCCGCAGGCCAGGTATCCCTTCCGCCGCTCTATATCGTAACTGCCAAGTATCCTGCCCACCGTTTTTTCTGTAATGGACTGCCCTCCGGAAAGGGAGATGGACGTGATATCGTACAATTCGGGAGTAATACCGTGTTCGAAAAGGCTTTCGAAAAATGTTCCCATAGAATGGGCAGTTTCGGAATTCTCCCGAAGGTCGAATATAGGTTCGCCCTCTTTTACTTCCTTCATGGCATGAAGAGTAAACAACGTTCTATCGGAGTGACTCACCTTTTCCACCGGGAGTGGAACAGGGCTTATTTTCTGGGCCAGATGCCTTATGCCGGGAAGGAACTCTACTCCGCCGATGATCCCATTATCGGAATCGCTCAGCAGAAGCTGCCTCAGCCTGCCCAGCTGGCCGGTTCCTGCCGAGATAACAGCAAGCGGCTTGCCTTCTCTCTGCAAGCGGCAGGTGAGTTCAAGAAAATCTTCCTCAAGTACCCTGTAATGGCCCTCGTAAAGGGTATTTATCAGCATATTTCCCGTTTTCAAGGAGTGCAGCATGTCATAACTGGAAAATGAATATTGCACATAATATCCTGCAGAACAACGCCGCTGCGGGCAGAACCTGTATTTCGGTGCAGAGTACTCCCGCTATTGGGCTCTGACCAGCGAAAGGGTGAACCTGGCAGTGATCGTCTCTCCCTCACCACTTAGGCTTCCGGTAACGGTACCTTTTGCCAGGGCATCGATGATATCAGTGGCCAGGTGACCGCAGGGGCCGAAGGGAAGCGATTCGAAACTGAAGTAGATGGGGTCCGGGCGTGAATCGCGCATATCGAATCCTATCGAAGGTCTTGCACTGTATTCACTCAGGAACTGACATGTAATATCCAGTAAGCCCCCGGCCCCTGTTAGATGCAGATAACCGTTTTCATCAGGAGTAAAATACGGATTCTCCGCCAGATCCAGTTCTCCGTACTCGGCTCCTGACAGCTCTATAGCGATAACCGGCGATTCAGGTACAAGTTGCCGCTCCAGGAAGGCTGCCATTGATTCGGAGTCCAGAATGACCGGTCCCGTGGGGTAGACTATACATTGGTAAATACCATCTTCGAATGAGCTGACTCTGCCCCCAAGAGTAAGTGTCATGTCTTCTCCAGCATCTAATTGTAACGTCACATATGGTTCGAAGGGGAAATTATCCATGCCGCCAAGTGTTATATCCCAGAGGTCAAGCTCAAGGCCATTGAGGGGTGGAAACCTGGAATCGGAAAGCCATCCGGTATCTGTTTCCTTGAAAACAGCATCGATAAATTCGCTGCCGCCGGCAAATCGTACTTCCATTGTAACGGTTCTTGCAGGCAGCGTATCACCCGAGCAGAGAAGGATAAGCTCCTCCCTGTCAAGTACACCCGGCTGAACGAAGAAAGCGTTGAACTCGAAATATCCCCTCAGAAGCCAGTACCCCCTGCCGGGAGCTCCGATTAATTGAAGGCTCCCGGTTGTATCCGGCAGAAGGAGAAATCCTTCACCTTCGGTAAGTGTCTCACCCATCCATGAGCCCAGCTCCCAGAAGGGAATTTCAAGTGTATCCCCCGGGAGAGCGCCGCCAAGGAAGGTTTCCGTCACCACTGCAGTGATTGCTGAATCGTCGACAGTAATGATATTTCCGCTGCAGACCCAGGGAAGATCATGCATTGACGCTTCCAGATCCACGAACCAGGGGCCGGCAAAGGCTGCTGCGCAAAGCAGGCATGGAACGAGAATTGTAGGGATATGCAAAGATAATTTCATGGCATCACTCCTCTCCATGTTCATGATACCCTACTATTATTCGTATATTCCATTGGAATATAGATGAACTCATGAAAGGAGAATGATCATGAAGCGTGAGGAAATCCTTGAATTCGTCAGGCGCAACACTACTTCGTTCATGGCTACAGTAGATGAAGGTGAGCCCTGCGTTCGAGCAATGACCGCACCGCATATTGATAACGAGGGAATTACATTCTGCACCGGCACCGGTAAGGATGTCTGCCGCCAGCTGCTTGCCAATCCCTCTGTAGAGCTCTGCTTCTGGAGCCAGGATGAAAGGCTTCAGCTTAGAATTCGGGGAAAACTGGAGAAGCTCGATGATGAAGATCTCAAGAAGCAGATAGTTGAAACAAGATTTACCTTTCTCAAACCTGTTGTGGAACAGTTCGGCTGGGATACGCTGACACTGTTCAGAATTTCAGAAGGTCATGCAAGAACATGGTCAGCTGAGAATCCTGCCGAGAGAAACCCGGTGGTGTACGATTTCTGAACGCGGATGAGTCAGAACATCCAGAAATCAATATCCTTTTCCATTGCCCGCCTGCGGATTTCTTCGATATCTGAATCCGCCAGTTCCCGTACGGCCGGCCATAACAGGATTTCGTTTCCTGCTATTTCATCAGGCAGGTGATCGATAATGTACTCGTCAGTACTATACGGTTCTGAAAGCATGCGAAATATAATTTCATGTATCATTTCACTATGCTGATGATAAGCTTCCCTGATAAGCTCAATATATGAGTACTTTCTTCCTCCAGTAATTGAGACTTCTATCCTGCCGGATTCAACAATCTCAAAGAGAAGAACAGTATCATCAGTGCTTTGCATAATATCGAATACACCAAAGGTACACCTTCCGAAGCTGTCAATGCTCAGGGTTTCATAACCGCTGCCGGAATACAATCTGATTTCACTGGAACCCGAAGGTTGGAATACAAGATTCATCTGCTCGGCATATGGATGCTCAAGAAGATATTCAGCAGTTAATCCCGGAGGGTCATTTGCATCTCCCCACCGCTCGATGTTCAGGTCTGCTGTCAGATAATACCTCTCCGCGTCTCCTGGCCGGGAACCGGCCTTGCTGTACATGAAGAATGGAGGGTCGGTGATTCTTCCGTTCCTGATATAGGGATCGAGACGGTTTTCGAATATTACATGTCTCCACAGGATTGTTTTCCGATGAAGAGCCTCAATAGTTGAGTACACGACTTCCATTTCGTTCTCTGTACACTCCTCAGTCTCAAAAAGCGGTTCGTTAACCACTCTCCACAGCAGGGCTGCAAGGGACAACGAGGGATGTACGGTATTGAGAGCATTCAATACAAGGTCACAACGGCCGGTGATGCTGCTTGGCAGGTTTCCCTGCTGAAAACCGTTAAGAATAACCCAGGCAGGATCTTCTGAATCAAATTGATCATTCGATAGACCCGTTCCCGGCAGGCAACCGATTGACAGATCCACATAGTAACCCATGATTATTCCATCAGCAGGAGCCGGATAGAAAATTTCCGGCTGACCATCTGAAGATATCACTGTCTGAACTTCCGTCCCGCTGCTCTGACCTGCGGCCAGGGCACCGAGACAGACAGTAAGTCCTGCAGCGGTTTTTAACGAATCCGGGACGTGCCATACTTCCCTGAAGCACTCTTTCCCGCTTTTCCTCTGAAGCCAGCAACCCGATTTACAGGCGGGATAGTATATGCATTTCCTGCACTCTCCTTCAGGTTCGTGTTCCCGAAGTTTACCGAAACCCTCTTTCCATATCTCACTCAGCGGTTTTTCGTGGATATTTCCTGCACTGAACGACCTGTCCAGTGTTGTACAGGGAACAACTTCCCCGTCCGGAAGAATTACGCATTGTGATCTTCCCGCTCCGCAGGTAAGGGGAAAATCTCTTACAAGAGGTTCAAAACCTCCCAGGTAGCCAATCTCATCGGCCATTTCAACATTGAAGTATTGCCTCTTTCTGGCAACGAATTTTATCAGCCGCTTAAGCTCCCTTTTTGACAGAAACAGTTCTTTGCGGTACGCTGCTCTCCCCTCTGGAACCAGCAGGTGAATTCCCCACTGATGAGCGCCGCTTGCAGCAACTTGATGGAAGGTTTCCTCAAGGTACGGATAGTTGGCTCTTGTCACTGTAGTGCCGGCGCAAACCCTGACTCCAGGCAGGGATCTGAAGAAACGAATAGCCTCTATTGCCTCTTCCCACGCACCTTTCCGTCCCCTTACTGAATCATGAATCTCTCTCGGTCCATCAAGGCTCACCGCTACAAAACCGGGGCTGTTCTCTCTGAGTGCCGTCATCTGACATTCTGAAGGCATTACAGCAGTATTCAGAGTCCAGTTCTGCTTCCTGAATCCAAGATAATCGATAACTTCAGTTAGATCATTCCTTGCCAGCGGTTCACCACCTGTGACAAGAAACTCCTCCACTCCCATTTCGGCGACCTCATTGATGAGTTCTTTGACAGTGTGCAGAGGCATATCGGAGAAGCCATTTTCCAGGCTGACTGAAAGGCAGTGCCTGCAGCTGAGATTGCATTGCAGCGTAGCCATCCATTGTACAAGGACGGGAACTGCCGAGTAACTATTCCGTGATAAGCTTCTGCTGAAAGAACCCATACTGCACTCCCCTCAATGCAAACCTTATACACTCCCCAAGGCCAGAAACAGCCGGGAGTACTCCACAGAATAACCCTGGTCAGTCTGAAGGTCGAGCGAGCTGATGGATTCAACCTGTTCATCAGTGAGGGGGAACAGGACTACCGCCTCTCCGTATTGAACACATCTGGTCAGAATACTTGGTTTCCACGTTTTCCAGAGGGCTTCGATCTCTTCGACCAGGAATTCATCACCTCCCCAGTCTTGCAGAACCTCCAGTATCCCTTCATCTGAAACGGCTAATTCAATCCTGATTCTGTTACCCGGTGCGAGCACCAGATCGGCCTTAAGTTCACCATTCTCTTCATGAAACACAAGAGAGTGTTGCTGGTAAATCTCGGAGGGATCCTGCTCATCAAACAAGTTTGATGCAGAGCATTCGTAATAAATAAAGCGATCAGTGTAAGATACAGCCCCGTATGTAACAGTCAGTGCAGGGACTTCCCGCCAGAACGGCATCGCCCACAGGAAACCCTCCTCGATGCTGTAATCTGCAATACCCCGTCTGTCATAGGGTCTGTCGCTGCTACTGGATACATCATCTGTGAAAGTTAAATCCTTCCAGACAGCTGTGTAATTGTCACCTTCCTGAAAGACGGGAATAGACTCATCATCGATGGACTCAGATACCGGCAATGGAATTAGAAGGGAAAAATAGCCGTTTTGTACTTCTACCGTAAGAGTGCCGGTGAATTCGGGGCCATGGAACCATATCACTGGCGCGTCAACGGCCATCGAGTAATAAGGCTGCAGCATTCCGTTCTCTTCCAGATAACCCCGTTCAGCCCCACTGACTGTAGGGATAACCTCATCTATCAGTACTACACCCCATTCATGCACGAATACAGTTTGATCTGATGTCTCGGTCACGGGAGAACAGACCAGCGTTAACAGAATCATATATACCATTCAGTGAACCTCCTTCAATCTGTATCAATTATACAGATATATGAAGATAAGATTCCATCCTTCTGATAACCTATACCTGACAATCACATTTTATCTCTCCGCTGATGATTTTCTTCCAGTCCCCGATCACATCATGTGTCCAGCAGTCATCCGCGCCTGCTGCCTCCCGCATAACGAGGGCGAGAATGTACGAAAGCTCCTTAACGGTAGCCCCGGTTTCAAGCGCCCCCTTGAAGTGTTTTAGCACACAGGGTTTCGATCGCGCCCTGATTGACAGAGCAAAGCAAATGAATTGATAAGTCTTCTCATCAATACTTCTTTTCTCCATGTAGAGGTCATCCATGCTTTCGAGGAGTTCCGTGAACTCCGGAAAAAATTCTCTGAGCATTCTCATCGTACTCTCCCTTCGTGTTAGAGCGAATCCTGAATTTTAGATAACTCTTTCAGCTTGACTCAATATAGTATTTGTAATATTGTACAAATACGCAAAGAAAGAAAGAGATCATCATGACAGTGGATATGGCACGGTTCGAAAAAAGGGCTGAAATCATCAAAGCAATGGGTAATGCTGCCCGTCTTGTGATAGTCGAGGATCTGCAAAATAATGAAAAGACAGTTGGAGCGCTGACAGAGCTTGTCGATCTCGATATTTCCACTGTATCCCGGCATCTTCTGATCCTTCGTCATGCGGGAATTGTGTCATGTAGAAAGAACGGCAACAGGGTGCTGTACCGGCTGCGAACTCCGTGCGTTCTGAACTTCTTCGACTGTGTCGAGAGGATATTGAACAGCGACGATGACTTGAAGGATACGTGTTCTGATGATTCATGCACCAATTGCATTTAGAAATTTCATTTCAGAATATCGAGTTAAAGAGGAGTATTGATGGACTGGAAGAAGGATAGAAATCCACTTGGTTACATGCTGGGTTTCTTCCTGATCGCCTATTTTCTGCCTGTAGGATGGAATCGCTTTGACAATGCCGTGTTCGAAGCGCTGTTCCTTCTTAAGGAGTATGCAAGAGAACATGTTCTTACCTGTCTTCTTCCAGCATTTTTCATTGCAGGCGCGATATCAGTTTTCCTGAGTCAGGCTTCCGTAATGAAGTACCTTGGCGCACAGGCGAAGAAAGTTATCGCTTACGGAGTTGCTTCGGTGTCCGGCAGCATACTTGCTGTCTGCTCCTGTACTGTGCTTCCCCTGTTCGCCGGTATTTACAGGATGGGGGCCGGGATCGGGCCTGCCACCGCTTTCCTCTATTCCGGCCCTGCCATCAATGTTCTCGCGATAATTCTTACAGCGAGAATTCTGGGAATTCAGCTGGGCGTGGCCCGGGCAGTGGGAGCTGTCGTGTTCAGCATAGTGATCGGTCTCCTGATGCACATGATCTACGGAAAAAAAGAGAATGAAAGAACACTTGCCGCACAAACATCGATAAATAATGATGATACTTCCCGCCCCCTGTGGCAGACAACTCTGTATTTCGCGAGCATGGTCGGCATCCTCATCTTCGCCAACTGGGGAAAACCCGACATGAGTTCCGGTCTCTGGAATCTGATCTACTCGTGGAAATGGATCATTACGGGAGGCTTCTCTGTCCTTCTCGGGCTGATGCTGACAGCCTGGTTCGATGTGAAACTATGGAAACTGCTGATCGTAGGAGTCGCCATAACCGCTTCAGCAGTAACCCTTCCGGATCATCCTGAAATTGCCTTTGCAGCCGGTCTTATCGGATTCTCAGTTGTTCTGACAACCGGCAACCGCGAAACGAAATCCTGGTTTGACTCAACATTCGGGTTTGCGAAGCAGATATTTCCTCTGCTCTTTGCAGGAGTGCTGATCGCGGGGGCTCTCCTCGGACGACCGGGCAATGAGGGCCTGATCCCTTCCGAATGGGTCAGTTCTGCGGTTGGGGGGAATTCCATAATCGCGAATCTCTTTGCCTCGATCGCGGGGGCTTTCATGTATTTCGCGACTCTGACGGAAGTACCAATCCTTCAGGGGCTCCTTGG
>JAGLOY010000036.1 GCA_023138735.1 Candidatus Aegiribacteria sp.
CTTTCTCTTCCGAACATGCTGGTTATCAGAAGCATAATGGGAACATCGAGAACCATTACTTTCATATTGCTGGTTGTGGTAATGGCTACGATCAGCGGAATAGTCTTCGGGTTGTTTATTGGATAGGAGTAAAAAATGAAAAGAGAAATCAGAATACTCGGAACCGGCTGTCCCAAATGCATCAAGTTGGCTGAACTTACCGAACAGGCAGCGATACAACTCGGTATCGAGTATGAACTGGAAAAGGTTACCGACATCAACGATATCATCAGCTACGGCGTAATGCTGACTCCGGCGCTTGTAGTTGATGGAGAAGTAAAGATTGCAGGATCCGTTCCCTCCATCGATCAGATTATCGTCTATCTGGAATAATCCAAGGAGAATGTAATGAGTAAGATCACTCGATTGGTAATAATCATCTTTGTCTGTATTCTTGCAGTAGCAGCAATTCTTGTCGGAAAGAATCAGGAGTCTGCTAATACGAATGCTTCTCCTGCTGGCAGCAATTTACCCAGGCTTCTGGATCTTGGCTCGCACACCTGCACATCATGCAGAATGATGGTCCCGGAACTGGACGCTCTTTCTGAAGAGTATGAGGGTGTTGTGGATGTGGAATTCATAGATGTAAACGAAAATCCGAACGCGGCAGAGCCATATCTCATCAGGCTCATTCCAACCCAGATAATCTTTGACGCGGACGGGAACGAGCTGTTCCGGCACGAAGGCTACATGAGTAGAGAAGACATGGCAGCAAAGCTGCTTGAATTCGGTTACATTCCATCTCAACCTCAGGATTAGTCAGCATGGAAAGCTTAATAGCTTCGTTCACAGGTGCTGTTGAGTCAGCGGCACCGATTGCGGTCCCGCTCGCTTTGCTATGGGGAGTATTGAGTATTCTGCTCAGTCCCTGCCATCTGGCAAGCATTCCTCTGGTCGTTGGATACATATCGAAGCATGGAAATTCCGGATCAAACAGGGCTTTCAGTATTTCAGCCGTCTTCTCTCTTGGCATCATGATCACGATAATACTTGTGGGATTTGCCACAGCAGCTGCCGGGCGCCTGCTGGGAGATGTCGGCCAGTTCGGGTACTATTTCGCTGCAGCCGTAATGCTTTACTTCGGATTGAATCTGCTTGAAGTTCTTCCATCCCCTTTCAAAGGGAATAAAAACTTATCTTCCAACAAATCCGGTCTTGCGGGAGCCTTTGTCCTTGGTCTCATATTCGGAATTGCTCTTGGTCCATGCACATTTGCATTTATGGCTCCAATTCTCGGAGTAGCCTTCAGCACGGGCAGTGAGTACCCGGTCTTCGCCATTTTGCTTGTAATCGCTTTCTCGGTCGGCCATTGCGGTGTCATCGTAGGAGCGGGAACATTCTCCAGTGCTATCCAGAGATTTCTGAAGTGGAACGAAAGATCAGGTGTTGTCCCGATACTCAGGAAGGTATGCGGTGTGCTTGTGGTTCTGGGCGGATTGTATATTCTGTATACGTACGCCTGAAACAGGTTAGCGGTTCAGGTCAAAACACTGGCAGATTTGTTCTGACAGCATTATACTGAAAACTTACTTATACTGATGTTTCCGCTCTATTGAAGGGAGACCCTTATGGTTATGAGAAGGAATTATTCCAGCGGGGCTCATAGGAAGGCCGGCCAGCCGCCTGGAACCCCTCTTTTCATCGGCAGAAGGATAATGCAGGAGGTTAAGCTATCCTATATACGCTACAATGAGAACCTTTACGAAGAAAAGGAGAATACATCTCCCGAAGAATGCGCAGCTCTATGCAAATCTTCGGACGTTGTCTGGATTAACGCTGAGGGTATTCATGATACAGCCTTGATCGAGAAGATCGGGAAGCTTTTCAACCTTCACCCACTTACGATTGAAGATGTTGTCAATACAATGCAGCGGCCGAAGTTCGAAGATTTTAACAATTATCTGTTCATCGTGCTGAAGATGCTGAGCTACTCCAGTATCAATGCTGTAATGAAACCGGAACAGGTAAGTGTAATTCTCGGGGAGAACTACGTTATTACTTTTCAGGAGAGGCCGGGAGACGTCTTCGATACTGTAAGGGAATGCATAAGGGAATGTAGAGGAAGAATACGGAGGACAGGGGCTGATTATCTCGCGTATGCCCTTATCGACGCAGTTGTGGACAGCTACTTTCTGATTCTTGAGACCATTGGAGATCAGATCGAGCAGGTTGAGGACAGGGTCATTCTCAACCGGGAACCCGATACTATTTCAAAGATACACAGATTCAAAAGAGCCATGCTCTTCATGCGCCGTACGGTCTGGCCACTGAGGGAAGAGATCGCCCTTCTGGAAAAGAGCGGGTCGGATCTGGTCAGTGAACCGACCACACTGTTCTTCAGAAATCTGTACGATCATACCATCCAGGTTATCGATACTGTGGAAACCTACAGAGACCTGATTTCCGGGATGCACGATACGTATCTTTCAAGTGTAAACAACAGAATGAACGAAGTAATGAAGGTCCTCACGATCCTGGCTACGATCTTCATTCCCTTAACCTTTATCACAGGCGTCTACGGCATGAATTTCAGGCACATGCCGGAACTTTACTGGAAGTGGGGTTATTTCGCCGCACTCGGGCTTATGCTGGTAATAGCCGTAGCAATGCTTATACATTTCAGGAAAAAGAAATGGATCTAGTGAACCGCGATTCCGGAAAGGATGTATCCCTTGTCAACAGCTTCTGAAGCATTTCTGGGAAGACAGTTGCTATCCATAAGGAACAGGATGAATGCAGTGACTGATCCTTCAGAAATAAGGAAGCTCCGCAGGAAAGAGATCAGAGTTCTCCTGCAGCTTGGAAATCATTCGGCAGCTGGAGATGTATGCAGAGAACTGGTTTCGGATAATCCCTCCTGGCCTCCGGGATACTCCATGATGGCTGATCTGGCCTGTCATTCCGGAAAATGGGAAGAGGGAGAACAGCTTTTCGAGCGTGCTGCCGCAGAGCATGAGACGGAAGGTAATATCGAAGCGGCCCTTAGACTTAGAATCGGACCTGTCTACAGGCTTGCAGAGGCAAAAGGCGATTATGAAAAATGTCTTTCGCTCTGCCCTGGGGACGGAGAGCTCGAGAGCATTCTAAGAATACGTGCGGAAAGGCAGCTTGGAATCACTGGAAGCACGCTGCCCGCAGGAGTACAGAACTGCCTGGCACAGCAGCTGCTTCTGCTGGAATCGGCATGGGGGGGTTCGCAGCAGCAGGAGCTCCTGAAGACCGCTGCGCAATGGTCAAACACTGAACCGGAATGGAGATGGCGGTTCATCATCGAGAGCATGGATATTCTAGAAAGGGATGGACTTGACCTGAATGGATGGAAAAAACCGGTGAGAAGCACCGTTTGTCCGGTTCTTGATCCAAGGTTTCACAAAGAATGGAGGAATGTGTTCAATGACAGATAGAACCGATCTTGAAACTTTTCCAAATCATCACGCCAATAGAGATTATATTGTCACCCTGACAACTGATGAATTTACCTGTCTGTGTCCAAAAACGGGTCAACCGGATTTTGCGGCTGTTACAATCGAGTACATTCCCGATGAAAAAATTATCGAGTCGAAATCTCTGAAACTCTACTTCTGGTCCTTCAGAAATGAGGGTATTTTCCATGAGCACGTGGCGAATATGATACTCGATGACCTGGTTAAAGCTCTGGAACCCCGCTGGTGCAGAGTTGTTGCGGACTTCGGAATACGAGGCGGGATCGCTATTTCTGTGGACGCGGAGTACCCTTCCTGAACCATTCGAACCGCGCATAGGCGGTATGATTGTGTATACTTTCCTGGTTTTCAGCGGTTACCTGATACCATGTTAACCTTTCATCTGCCATAAGTTTTTCTGCGACGTTACGAACCATGTCTTCAACGAAGACAGGGTTATCGAAAGCAAGTTCGGTAACGTACTTCTCGTCAGGTCTTTTCAGAATGGAATAAACAGGGGATGAAGCAGAAGATTCCGCAATCTCTATCAGTTCCTCTATCCAGACTATTACTGGAACTCCATTCTCGTCGGTCAAACTCCTGACTTCGATAGTTATGTACCCGCGCTGATTGTGAGCTCCGTAACTGCTTATTTCCCTGCTGCATGGACAGAGGCTGTTTACAGGTACGGTTACACTTAGCACGAAATCCTCCCCCGCAGGACCGCTCCTGCCGTAGAACGTGCATTGATAACTAATTTTCGCAGCGGTCCCGGTTACAGGAGCCCTCTTCTCGAGAAAGTATGGGAAACTGACTGTCATCCTGGCCGATTGGGCGTCAAGAACCTGCTTCAGTTCGGCAAGGATCGCAGGAATGGTTCTACCGTCAAACTCACATGTATGCCCCGCAAGCACCTCCACAAATCTGCTCATGTGTGTCCCCTTGAAATGATGGGGAAGCTCTACAGACATGGATATGGTGGCTACGGTTCTCTGCTTCTCATTCGCCCTGTCAAGAAGCGTTACTGGATACTGAAGGTCCTTGATACCAGCCTCGTCCAGGGTGATGTTCCGAAAATCAGGGCTGCTCTGAACGTCGTTCATTCTTCTTCCTGCCCTCTATACCTGCATCCTGTTGATGATGTTTCCTTTATCTCAACCATACTCAGCTCGGGCAATACCGGTTTCAGCCTTTTCCATACCCATCTGGCAATGTTCTCGCTGGTAGGATTCGCAAGTCCGGGGATATCGTTTAAGTACCTGTGATCAAGCTCCTCGATAACCGGTGCGCACAGTCTTTTTATCTCTCCGAAATCTCTTACCCATCCGCTTTCGTTTCCAACCTCGGCTTCAAGATGAATAAGAGCTCGAAATGTATGACCGTGGAGCCTTCTGCATCTATGCTCCGATGGAAGATTCGGGAGCAGATGAGCGGCATCGAATTTAAACTCTCTGTATACTTCCATTCCATTATCTCCTCTACGGTATACCTATAAACTTATGAATCTGAAGACTCAGAGCCCATCGGGGATTATCAAGGCAGTATTCTACAGCACGGCGAGTATTACTTGAAAGATCAATCCCGGATATCGGCTGCAGGTAAAAGTGGTCAAAATCAAGCGGAAGGTATCTGCGGGGGTCGACATTCCGCTGGGGGAATGCAAGTTTCAGTTCGTTCCCCTTTTTCACTACAGTTTCCCTGCCCTCCTTGGGGCTTACACAGACCCAGTCAATTCCGTCAGGAAGTTCTATCGTCCCGTTTGTTTCCAGCAGGATTTCGAATCCTTTCAAATGGAGGGCAGCTGTAAGCTGTTCGTCAAGCTGAAGAAGAGGTTCGCCGCCGGTACATAGAACCCGAGGATGGCCAATCTCTCCTATCCATCTTTTCCAGGCGGCCTGGGCCAGTTCAGCGGCGGAAGCAAATTCACCTCCACCCGGGCCGTCGATACCCTGATAATCCGTGTCGCAGAAACTGCAGTTCAGGTTGCATCCTTCAAACCGGCACAGGACGACTGCTTTGCCTGAATTAGCCCCTTCACCCTGAAGAGTGTATACAATTTCCTTGATTCTATAACTCATTGTTCATCTCTGACTGATAGTCGGCAGGATCCTTCATTCCGTTTTCCCGAAAACCCCTTAGTCTTAAAATACAGGCATCACATCTGCCGCAGGATCTGCCCTCCGCATCAGGATTGTAACAACTGTGAGTCAGGGAATAATCTATTCCCAGCTCAAGCCCCCTTTGAATGATCTCAGCTTTGGTCATGTTCAGCAGAGGAGCATGTATTCTTGCGGGTCTTCCCTCAACAGCTTCCTTTGTTGCCACTTCCGCAAGTCTCTGAAATGCCGCAACGAATTCGGGCCTGCAGTCCGGATACCCGCTGTAATCCATGGCATTCACACCTATGAAAATGTCGCGAGCACCGATAACTTCAGCGTAAGAAAGAGCCATGGCCAGAAAGACGGTATTCCTGGCTGGAACGTAAGTCGGGGGAATAATATCTGTCATCTCATCGATATTTCTATTTGCAGGTACGGCCGCAGAACCGGTCAGTGCCGACCCTTCAAACAGCCTGGCATCAAGTGAGATAATTGCATGATCTGCTGCCCCTGCGGCTCTGGCTAGTAAGGAAGCCGACTCCAGCTCCTGCGCATGCTGCTGACCGTAGCGGAAAGAGAGGGCATGGATACTGAAACCCTCTCCCACGGCCAGGTACAGAGTTGTGGCGGAATCCAGTCCACCGCTGAGAAGAACGACCGCTTTCCTATCCAGGATCAACCTCCCTGCAATTCCAAAACATCATATGGAATATACTAGGAATTATTTTCTCCCTTTAACTGTACTTGCAGGATCGGAGCGGCACTTGTCATTCAATGGGATATGCATCAGTATTTATTACAGGAGAACAAAGGAGGAATCATGCCTAAATTCGTACTGATGACAAAACACAGCCCCAAGAGCCTGCACGATGCCAGAGGCAGGAGGAAAATGGGAAAGGAATGGCTTCAGAAGGTAAAGGAAACCTGTCCTGAAGTAAAATGGATAGCGCACTACGCTATTCTGGGTCCGTACGATTTCATGGATATTTACGAGGCGCCCGATGTTGAGACAGCGCATAAGATCTCCCTCATTTCGAGGTCGGAGGGAGCTCTTGAGGCCGAAAGCTGGCAGGCTATGGATTACACGGATTTCCTCGGAATTCTCAGGGAAATACAGAACTGACATAAAGTACCGACTTTGCCGCAACCCTGAATCGGAGCAGAATCAATTGGTGAGCATCTATATCATGAGAGGGCTTCCCGGCGCTGGTAAATCAACATGGGCCCGGGAGAATTACCCGCAGGCACATGTATGCTCTGCTGACAATTATTTTCTGGATGAAGAAGGGGTTTACAGATTCGATAGAGCTTTGATCTCTGAAGCCCACGCCTCATGCCTCAGAGGATTTGCAGAGATTCTGGCATCCATCGCCAGTGACCCTGCGAACTTCCCCGAAGCGGTGATTGTGGACAATACAGCCATAAAGGCATGGGAGATTTCCCCCTACTACAACCTGGCCCGGGCATACGGCCACGATCCAAGAATAGTCCATGTCAAATGCGATGCCGGGGCGGCCCACTCACGCAATATTCACGGAGTACCCCTGGAAAGAGTCGAAAAAATGGACGACAGCCTCGCCAGCGAAGAACTCCCGGTATTCTGGACGGTGGAGATTGTTGAAGGAGGCTGCTGCTGAACCGGCATCATTCGCGGGTGTATTCCCCCACGAACTCAGTCTTCTCTATTATCTGCCCTTCTATAGCCTCTCTCAGCTCGAAGGCTGTTGCTCCGGGGTCCAGGTGCAGCTGCCCCTCAAGGGCATACAGAGTAAATATGTATCTGTGTTTTCCAGATGGCGGTGCAGGGCCGCCATAACCGATACTGCCCCAGCTGTTCTCCCCCTGAAGCGTTCCGTCTTCCTGCTGTTCCTCAGCAGAGACGCCCTCTTCAAGCATTCTGCTTTCACCGGGAATATTGTAAATAACCCAGTGAACCCAGATTCCCGCCGGTGCGTCGGGATCCTCGCAGATAAGAGCGAAAGACTCCGCCTCAAAACCGCATTGCCATTCAAGCGGTGGAGATAAGTTATCTCCGTCCGCTGTGAATTGAACAGGTATCAGCTCACCGTTTCCGAAAGCTGAACTCCATAAAGCCAGAGCTATCGCAACATTCATATTTCCTCCCTCGCTGGAATAGCTTTATCTCACTTACCATTTCTTTTGGGGCAATTCCCCCGCAAACACATGATAATATATCAGTATGAATTTGACTAATCCCCCATGCTGCTGCATTCAGTATACTTCCATGGTTATTGAAATATCGTATATATTTGTAACTAATTTAGCTGTTGTGATTAATTTTTCAGTCACTGATACTCGGAGAGGAGTTTGCAGTTGTCTCAGACCTGTATTCGAGTCACGGATCTTGTTAAAACATATAAAGATCTGATCGCGGTGAACCGCATCTCCTTTGATGTGCGTGAGGGAGAGATTCTTGGAATTCTGGGGCCGAACGGATCGGGAAAAACCACGATACTCAAATCCATTCTTGGGATCATCGAATTTGACGAAGGTTCAATTGAAGTGAACGCTCTTTCAGTTAAAAAGCGAAGAAAAGAAATACTGAAAAATACAGGCGCCATTCTTGAGGGGGCCAGAAACATCTACTGGCACCTTTCTCCCAGAGAGAATCTCATATACTTCGCGGGAATCAGAGGTATACCGAAAAAATCAATAAGACAAAGGATCGATTACCTTCTTGAGAGCCTGGAGCTCTCTGATGTAGCTGATAAGGAAATCAGGCAGTTCTCGTCTGGTATGAAGCAGAAATGTGCCCTGGCCTGCGCCTTCATTCACAATCCCTCCATACTACTCCTTGATGAACCCACTCTGGGGCTGGATGTGGAGATCAGCCGCACTTTAAGGGACTGGCTTCTGAATGTTGTGGAGAAAGAGGGAAAAACCATTCTTGTCACATCCCACAATATGGATTTCATCGAATCTATCTGCGATCGGATCCTCATAATTCGCAGGGGGGAGATAATCTCCCACGAGACCGTTGAATCCCTGAAGGAGAAATTCGCCAGAAAGCACTTCAGGATAGACCTGGAGAGCGAGCCGCGAAGCCATCTTCTGGATACGATAGGAACCCTGGGCAGCGTTTCCGTCTCCGGCAGCTCTATCAGCGTAGAACTTGAATCCGCGAATCAGCTGATCCCGCTTATGAGGATACTGGACCTGGCGGACACGACGATGCTTGATTTCCGTACGGTGGAGAACGATCTGGAGGACATCTTCCTTGAGGTGATCAGGGAGGAAGAACAATGAGATTTGTAACCCTGATAGCTGCCGAGGCAAAAATGCTCTACTGGAGTCTGCGTCGGTATATGTTCAATACGGTGGCCATGCTGGTGGTTATGTTTCTGATATTCATGGGGATGTTCTGGGGAATCAAGAGCATAGGGGGCTCGGGGGTAACCGGTGATTCTCTGGACAGCATGCTTGTCGGTTACGTGCTGTGGGTCAGCGCCATGCTTGCCCTTCAGAATACTGGCAGCGAGATAACAAGCGAATCACAGAGAGGAACGCTGGAGCAGCTTTACCTCTCTCCGATGGGAGCTGAAAAGATATTCTTCGTCAAAGCAGTAATAAACATGGCCTTCAATTTTATCTTCATTACCGCTATGCTGTATCTTTCCATGGCTGCAACGGGCAGATGGATGAATGTCAACCTTCCATATCTGTACGTAATGGTGCTGCTTTCCACCCTTTCTCTTGTGGGAATAAGTTTCATGATTGGGGGTATCGGACTTATCCACAAGCGGATAGCCTCAGTGAACGGGATTCTATCCTTCGGTCTTATCGGTCTTATGCTTCTTCCCACTTACCCTGTGACGCCATACGCTTTTCTGCCATTTGTGGCCGGAGCCGCCGCAGTGCGCAACAGTATTGTAAGGGGACATGTCTACCCTGTGTGGTGGTACCTGTTCATAACCGGCAACAGCCTGATCTACCTCATAATTGGGCTGTTCGTATTCAAGAGAATGGAAATAAAAGCCAGACGGCTGAACAAGATGGGGCAGTATTAGCCACCTGTACGGACGGCAAAAGCCCTGTTTCCGCGGCTTTCCCCCGTGTTGGCCATCGTACCGGTCTCGATCATAAAGTCGTAAAGCCATGCGTTGGCTCCGTGGGGACTGGTGGAATCGGACCATACCGCCTGTCCCTCAGTGTAAAAGGGACCGTAATAGTTCCAGCTGATACCCGCCTGGTGCAGACCGAGCAGATTCTCCTTTGAAGGCATCTTCCAGCCCTCACCGTCCAGATTCTCAACCCAGAGGCTCGCGGTCATCCAGTCTGTGTTACTGTTCGGTCCCACGCGCCACTCGAACCCGGTAACAGTATCTGTAATAAGCCCGTCAGCCTCCGGGAAACGATCGTCCACCGCATCCTGTGCCTGACCGACCCTCTCAACATCGTGCACGATAGTAGTCAATGTGCTGCATCCTGCGATAAGAATGAAAGCGGCTATAAGAATTATTCCAGCTCTCTTATCTGTCATGCGATTCCTCCTCATTCATCCTGTTCGTCAGCATGATTTCTTTAAAAAGAGTCATAAGCCTTCTGTATTCATCAGCCAGGATTTTTCTTTTCCTCAGATCCTTCAGGTTTTTAATACCGGTGTGAAAGGTATCCTTTGCTATCTCCGGCTGCTCCATCCTGTTCACGGCCAGATTCATTATCCGCAAATATATTTCCAGTCTCTGCGGATCGCGGCATATCATTATCTGCATCAGATCAAGGGCTTCCTCATATTTGCCCTGCATTATTCGCGCTTCGGGAATGCTGAAGTTCAGGCGGATTTCCCTGCTGTGTGATTGTGGATTAAAGATCGATCTGACCGGATTTGAAACAAGAAGTGCCAGAGGTTCCCACAGTAGAAAAGCGATTATGACAAGCGGTAACGGAGCAAAAAAGGCTTTAGAGAACGAAAGCGGTATAAACAACCTCAGACTTAAAAGTAAGAAAGGTATCGAGATCAAGAATCGCTTAAACAGCAATCTCAGAGCAAATTCAGTATCGTTCATTCCCTGAAATCCCCCAATCTTCCCGCCTGCTGCAGAGCTGCCATAGCTCTTGGACCGGCTGAAATACCTGCACATGCGATGAACAGGTTAACTCCAAGGCTGGTGAAAACCCACTGAGCAGGCACCGGGATACTTCCCCATGTTGGACTTCCTGATCTCAACCAGCCGAGGAATGTCCGGAGAGTGCTGATTATGGAATTCATGCGTTCCACTCTTTTCTGTACTCATCCAGCAGATCGCTTATACCCTTGCCGATCTCCGCGTAATCAGCCCCGAACAGGTTGGCCAGTGAGACCCTTACCGACATCTCCGGAGCGTCAAAACCGCCGCCGTCCATCAGTACTATTCCCTTCTCTTCCGCCAGCCTCCATACAAAGTCTATCGGCTCGTGGGTCTTTTCCATCCAGTCGCGGAATTTTTCCCCATACCGCTGCAGGGCAAGTTTCCTGATATCGATGGTCGCGTAGTAGCATGCGTAGCAGGGAAGTTCAGGTCCTTCTATCCCCAGGGCTTTGTAGAGGATTTCGTACCTTTCATGGACAAGATCCTGCATCTTCTTTCTGTAGAGATGACTATCGCTGTCCAGCAGCTCCGCAAGGGAGAAGAACACCATCATTACCTGCTGTGGCGTTGAAAGGCCGGCAGTGTGATTCAGGGCAACTGAACGGCTGTCAGCGACCAGTCTGTCGATCAGCTTGATTTTCGAAGGATCTGTCGCGATGGTCCTGTACCTCTCATGCAGCTCCTTTTTCTTCTTCTCCGGAAGGGCGGCAATTATCTCATCCATTACGTTATCCTCGTAGATACCGATGACTCCGAGCCTCCAGCCGGTTGCACCGAAGTACTTGGAATAGGAATATACAAGAATCGTGTTTCGGGGCGCTATCGCCACGAGGGATCTGAAGCCGTTTACAAATGTTCCATAGACATCGTCTGTCAGAATAATGAGGTCCTTCCTTGTCGTACTGACAAGCTCTGCGAGTTTCGAAAGGCTCCTGTCTGAAATGCTGACCGATGCCGGGTTAGATGGATTCACGATAAAAAATGCCTTTATGGCAGGATCGGAAAGCTTATCCAGTTCCTTATCGGGATACTGCCAGTTATCATCTTCATTCTGCTCGACTTCTATCTCAACAAGCTGATAATCGTTGAGCACCGGAATCTCAATGTACGGTGTGAAAATTGGTGTACCAAGTGCGATTTTATCTCCCGGATGAATCAGCCCGTTCTCCCTGAGTGTGTTGAAAATGTATGTCATTGCAGCTGTGCCGCCCTCTGTTACGAAAATATCCATCGTTCCATCAGGGGGATCGTCATTACACATCGTGTTATTCAGATATGCTCTTACTATTTTCTGAGTGTTCTCAAGCACTCTATCGGGAGTGGGGTAGTGATCACCAAGAATTGCATCAACCATTTCCCCGATGTAGGAATCACCATCCAGCCCGAGTTTCACAGTAACATATCCGAATGCATCTCTGAGAAATCCGGCACCATTCTGCTCTGCATGAATACTGCAGAATTGAAGGAATCTATCTGCTGCTCCCCTTGAATCCGGCGACCCTGCAAGTCCGGGACGGCTCATTACCCTGTGAGCCTCCTCAAGGGCAAAAGAACCGAACAGGAAATAGGCTTCTCTTGGCTGAACAGCAACCCAGTTCGGGTTTCCTCTTCCGGCATTGAGCATCATTCTGATCTGCGGATTCTGAGTCATGGATATAAGCTTGTCCTTCAACTCAAAAGGGCTGAGAGGTTCGTACTTCTTCTCAATCTTTGCTCTATCCATTATTCTGCCCTTCTCTGCTTAAGTTCACCACTTCGGCAGTGGCAGGAGAAATGCACAATAGGTGGAACATCTTCCGAACAGCTCCATCTCTTGATGACTTTGAATAATATTCCAGCGGTGAATGGAGTGTCAACAATGCATCCGCGGTATTGCTTCATACTAACCGCGGGAGTAGATTTCAGCGTATAATTCAAGGTATAGTATCAATATGAAACGGATTCTTTTTTATATATTCAGAATTACTACCGGAGGCTTTTATGGTAACTGTCAGACCGTTTAGCGGGCTTCGCCCTGTAAAGGAGCTTGCCGAGAAAATAGCATCTCCTCCCTACGATGTTCTTGACTCGATCGAAGCGCGTGCTGCCGTATTGGAAAATCCACTCAGTTTTCTCAAAGTTGTTAAACCTGAAGTCGACCTGGACCCTGCAGTCGATCTCTACGACCAGAAGGTATACGAGCAGGGGGCATTGAACCTTCGCGGGTTCATGGAACGTGGTGAAATGATCCAGGACAAGAAGCCTATATTCTACTTCTACCGCCAGATAATGGGAGATCACTCACAGGTTGGACTTGTTGCGAATGTTTCCGCTGAGGATTACGCCAACAATCTCATTAAAAAGCATGAATTCACAAGGAAAGTTAAAGAAGAAGACAGGATCCGCCATATAGAAACCCAGAATGCCCAGTGCGGTCCTGTGTTTCTTACTTACCGTGATGTTCCGGAATTCGACACCCTTCAGAAAGTGATCTGCTCCCAAACCGATCCGGAATACGATTTCGAATCACCGGATGGTATCCGGCACACTCTCTGGCTTGTAACCGAGGATGACGAAATAGCTGCTATAGAGAGAATGTTCAGAGATGTACCTTCTCTCTATGTAGCAGACGGGCACCACAGGAGTGCCGCGGGTACAATAGTTGCCGAAAGAAGACGTAATTCCAACGACCACCACACAGGTCATGAGGAATACAATTATTTCCTGGCGGTGATATTTCCCAAGAGCCAGATGAAAATACTGGCCTACAACAGAGTGGTTGCCGATCTCAATGGCAATTCAGAAGATGAATTCATGCAGAAAATCCGCCTGAAGTTCAATGTTACCGATAATGCTGTCCCAACTCCGGGCTCCCGGAAGCAATATTCGATGTATCTCGGTGGCAAGTGGTACGGCCTGGAACCGCTGGCTGGCAGCTTCCCGTCTTCCGATCCTGTTAAAGGCCTGGATGCGAGTATACTTCAGGAAAATCTACTGAATCCTCTGCTGGGAATTGATGATCCCAGAACCAGTGAGCGCATCAAGTTCGTAGGCGGGATCCGTGGTACCGGGGAGCTTGAAAGACTTGTTGATTCAGGCAAGCATAAAGTAGCATTCTCACTATTCCCCACATCCATTGATCAGCTTATAGAGGTTGCCCGGAGCGGAAATGTCATGCCTCCTAAATCAACATGGTTCGAACCGAAGCTCCGAAGCGGAATGGTTGTACATCTATTGTGAAAGGTACCGCTGCTCTATTCCTGACCTGTATAATCTTAATCTCCTGCGGAGAGACGGATCGGGCTTCGGTCGTCGTAACCTCTTTCTCAACAGCAATCTCAGATTCAAACTACCAGGAGGCCTGGACTCTTATAACCCCCGGGAGCCGGCAATGGTATGATGGAGCGGCTTCGGTCCTGCACGAGTTTGGCTGGAACGAATCGGAAGCGGCCGTGACCAGCCTTGCCGGCAGCATGACAGAAGAGGAGTTCCTCAGCCTGACGGGAGAGGATATCTTTGTAAGGATGGTCAGCATGTCTGAAGATGTGCATAATCTCAGTACGAGCATCAAGTCTGTCAGTTATCCGGACAGCCTTGTGGGAGTTGTTGTTGTCAGAACGGATGGTGGCCTTCAGGAAGTCATCGTCAGAAAAATCGGTGGGGAATGGCTGATCGACCTGACCAGTCTGACACCTCCGATTGAAGGAGGTTAAGCATTATGGCTGGAAAAGGTAGAGGCATTGTTATTTTTGCATTTCTTTTCGGAGGAGTTGGAATTCTCTTCCTGCTCTGGGGCCTGGGTGTTTCCGTAGGCAAATGGTGGCCGGTGTTCTTCACAGCGGTTGGAATTGCCTCCTTCGTCCGCGGCTTTCAGGAGATCGGCAATGTGGTTTTCGGCCTGCTTCTCATAGGCTGGAGCGCAGCCGGAATAATTTGCCTTCATGCGGAAAATCTTGGTATCGAGCACGGTCTACCTTTTTTCATAGGCGCTTTTATCCTGTGGATCCCGATTTCGTGGGTTCTGGGCAGGCTCCTCAGTACCGATACTAAATAGAGGCGGTCAATCCGCATTATCTGCTTGCATACCCGAAGCATGGCGTCGTATTTGATATCTCCTTCAAGTAGAAGAACTTATTCCAGAGTTTCTAAACTGGATATACAGATTGACATCTCCTAGTAGTTTTGTATGTTTTTGCGTTACTAATCAAAAAGGGGTAGCTTAAATTGGCGGGCTATATACGCTGATAGATGGGCTATAGTATGAGATATATATTCTTTATTCTGCTTATTGCAGGAATTGCTTTTACCAGCTTCGCAGGTGATGGACCTTCCGTTGTAGAACCGCAGCACGGATTTTCGACGGACGACATTATTCTGACCTCGCTGGGCACATGGGTTATAACAGCAAAAACACCAAGAGGTATCGACTGCTCAGATTCCGTCAGTGAAATTTACATCACCGACTACAGCACCGACCTGATAGGAATCTACGACTATACGGGTACACTGCTCAATCATATCCCCTGCCCGGGTGAAATCCCGGATGTCGCTGGCATCTGCCAGGGTCCTGACTACCTACTGATAAACGATTTCGGTTCAGATACGGATATCTTCAAATACCAGACGGGCATCTGGAACCCGGATTTCGCGAATCCCGCCTCAAGCCCTACCGGGATGGACATGGACGCGACCGGTGCCATCTGGGAGATCGAAGCCTCCTCTAACACCCTCTATCGCTTCGACGCAAGCGGCACTCTTCTTAACCAGTGGAGCCTTTCAGAGCCACCCGCCAGTGCTTCTGCAATGGCCTGTACCATCTTCCCCATAAACAGTACTAACGTGGTAATGATAGGCGGCATGACCTGGGCAGACTTTTACTTCTACGAGTGGGACGGGACAGACCTGACATTCATCGGCACGCATGTTACTCCCCAGAGCTCCAATAAAAGCTACGGTGCCGCATGGTGCAGTCAGCGTGACACAATCTTCTGGGTATACAAAGGCGGCGGGACTTTCTACGTTTGCGAGTTCCAGTGCTTCATCACCGGTGTAGCTCTTGAGCGCACGACGTGGGGAGCCATCAAGGCAACGATCTAGTCATTGACGCTCTGTTCTCATTAAAATAGTTAGGCCCCTCTCGGAGGGGCCTTAATCTCCCCTGCGGGTAATCCAGACGGAATCGTCTTCTGTGAATTCAGGGAAATACGGAGCATAAACGCTGTCATAGTGACTTCTGTCAGCTCCTTCAAAAAGCCATCTATGGTAGATGATAATATCAGCATTCTCCTGTATATCGGGGAACTGCGGTAAATCCTCAAGAAAATCCGGGTAGCGCGCAAGAAAAGCGTACTGTCGCACATATGCAGTAGAGGTCTGAAAGAGAGCATACCGTCGTACATTCCTGTCACAGGGTACTTCAAGAACTGTACTCTCCGGGGATATATTGTAACACTCTTCAGGTATCTCCGCTGAGAGAAGAGGCAGTGTCATAACCGTCATTTCAAACAGCAGGAGAAACATGAACAGAGCTCTCAATCGTTCCCTCATCATTGAAAAAGCCATTCCGGCGCCTACCGCGGCCAGAACTCCGCCAAGGATGGCAAAGCGCGAAGGGGCTCGAATTCCATTGAGAACAGGGGCGCTCTGCAACAACCGAAACGGCAGCGGGATTCCAAGCGGCCTGCCGAATATACGGAGCTCAGGGCCAAGACTCAGCAGGAACAGTCCGAGCACGACTGCCGCGAATCTCCAGCGTTTCTTCTTCCAGACGATGAATGCGAAGGCTGCAAGTATAACAAGACCAGGTGTGACCACTCCTTCGTACGCATTCGGCATCCACGATACTTTCTCCTGCAGTCCTGTTACTTCTCCCAGAAGACCGAATGGAGATGGAAGAATGAACGATTGCGGTTCGGCCGACCAGTATATTGCTTCTCTCCAGTGCATTGTCGGTGATCCTGCATCCCCGGGTGAGGTTACGACAAAGGCTCCGTAAAGAACCATCACCGTGATCACTACAAGGACAAGCATGACAGTTCTTTTCCAGTTTGCACGAGTGATGAATGCCGTTACGATTACTCCGATTCCAACGAATATCGCATGGAACGGGCTCTGAAAAGCAGCTGCCAGCATAGCTGCTGCGAATCCTAAGTAATGTCTCCGTTTCTTGTTCTTAAGGTATTCTCTGCAAAGCCATAAGGCGGCGATCAGCGCCCAGCAGTTGGCGAGTTGATAATGCTGCAGAAGGTGAGCCGTTCTGGAGGGAAGCCAGACCAGAGCCAGAGCCGAAAATAGAGCACCGTACCTGTCAGCACCCCATGATCGGGCAAGGTACCAGCCGAACAGTCCTGTGAGAAGAGTTCCAAAAAGCAGCGAGAGATTGAATGAAAGAACCGGGTCAGCACCGCTTATTCCTGCATATGCAAAAAGGTAAGTATCAAACCAGCCGATATGGTGATAAACCAGAGAAATCCCGGAGGGAGGATAAATAATCTCACAGTATCGAGGGTCAATTCCTTTTTCACGCGCATTCGATACCCACCAGAAGTGCCATACATGGTCATAGACATCGGAATCGTTTTCCACGGATGCCTCAGGCATTGGATCACCAATTATCCTTTGATGATGAGACAGGAATACTCTTCCGTAAGGAAGCAGAACCAGAAACAGTGAAACAAGAATGATCGCAGCAAACGATAATCTCGACGATGTGCTTTTCAGGGCAATGCCCTCTCAATATTGGAAAGAGTTCCTGATATCCCCGAAAGCTCACCTGAGACATCATCAATATTATCTGCGATCTCCCTGAGATAGTAGCTGTCCCCGAAGCCGCTCGCGCTGTCCCATTCAGCGTATGCGGCTCCTGGTGATATCAGATACCCCACAAGGAGTAGAGCAGCCATGGCAAAGAGAACTATGCCAACAGCAAAGGCTTTCTCGAAACCGTTCTCGAAGCTTACATCAATCTTCATCTCAGTCCATCCTTTCTGTTCAGAGGCTAATCAATACTTACCGGCTGCATCAAGTACAAAACCTGATCTGAACCGAGGAACTCTATCAGGCTTTCAGAAACTCCGAAGCCCGGGAACGCTAAACTGCCAGGAAAAGAAGGTGTCGGGTAAATGATAACATCCGGCACTATATCAATATCCATCCCGGTAAGCCGCGCAGCGTAGTACACAGCGTCGTTAACTCCTCCGCATTCATCGATAAGGTCTATTTCCAGAGCATCTGTGCCGGACCATATCCTGCCCCTACCTATGGAATCTACCTCTTCTGCGGTCATATCCCTGCCCCGGGCAACCGTTTCAATGAAAAGGTTGTACCCGTCCTCCATGAGATCGAATGCCCTTCCCCTCTGTGTGTCGGTGTACGGGCGGAAGGGGCTGTTCATTGATGCCATTGGACCTGTCGAAACTTCCTCGATATTTATCCCAAGACTGTCCATCATGCCGCCAAAGGAGAATTTACCAGATATTATCCCTATAGAGCCTGTAACTGTCATTCTGTCGGCAAAAATTCTGTCGGCTCCGCAGGCCATGTAGTAACCGCCGGATGCTGCCACATCACCCATGGAGACTATTACTGGAATTTCTCTGCGTATTCTTTCAACCGCATGGTGCATATCCGCACTTGCTAGAGCATCCCCTCCGGGTGAGTCAATTCTAAGTACGATTGCCTGAACGCCGGTTCGTGAGGCGGCTTCCTGGAGGAGATCACATAAAGTCTCGCTGCCCATGATCCTGCCGAAGGGGAAGGAAGATCCACTCTCCCCATTCATGATCGCGCCGGATGCAACAACAACAGCGATATGCCCTTGGGGCCCCCATACATCATCTACCGGTATGGAAGCAGCATAGTTTTCAATTGAAATAACGGATATCTCACCACCCAGTTCAGCGGAGATCTTCTCCTCTAACTCATCCTGAAAACAAACGCCGTTCACCATTCCGGCAGTTACCGCTCTCTCGGCGGTGTAAGACCCGGCGTTCATTATCATGCGAAGCTGTGCAGGTTCAAGCCCCCTGCCATTCGCAACACCCGCTATAAGCTCACGCTGCAGGGATTCAAGAAGAAGGATCGTAGCCCTTCTCTGGGCATCGGACATATCCGAACGGGTCAGCATGTCACTTGCGCTTTTGTACTCACCTATATGCAGAAGGTCGGGATAAATACCAAAGCGGTCAAGGAAGTCCCTGAGGAAGAATCCCTGCGAAGCGAGTCCTGCGAACGAAACCCTACCGCATGGATGCATCCAGATACTGCTGGCGCAGGAAGCAAGATAATACTCAGCGTTGCCGCCGTTCTCCAGATAAAAATAGACCTTCCTTCCGGATCCTTTGATCCGCTGCAGGAGGTTTCTTACCTCCTCGGCCTGTGCCAGGGAACCCGCTGAGCCCTCTATATCGACTATCACTCCGGCAATGGAATTATCCGAAGCGATCCTGTCCAGAAGAAGGACTGTTTCGGTGAAGCATGGCTGAACAGGACCCAGGAAAGCTCTCTGTCTGAGTTCATCGAATTGACCGGTTCCAAATCGAACAAATAAACCCGATTGCGCAAACAGGTTCGGTCCGGGGGAGGTACTGAAGGTTATATCCCCCCTCGAAGAGGAGTAGGAATAATCATCATCGCTGGTTGCGCCGTATGAAAGAGCGGCTCCTCCGAACCCGGCTTCCAGTCCCAGACTCAGGTAGTCCTCTCCTGCATCAACTCTGATGGCGAGTCCGTCCAGGGGCCGAACTTCAACTCCTGCTGAAAAACTGTAATCATTGAACTCCGTTCCGGTTTCAAGATCGGTAACAATCGTGAGATCCTCTCCCAGTGGTCTTACAGCAAAACCGGCTCTGTACGATGTTTCTACATCAATACCGCCGGGAAGATCCATCCCTCCCCTTCTAACAAGGCCGAAGCTGAACCATTCAAGGGGGCGGACGATCATGCCAAGCGTATAAAAACTCTTCCCTGATAAGATGCTGGTTTTGATTGTGGGATCGAACCACGTGTAACCGATTCCGATTGAAGCGGTGTTTTCGAAGATATTCATGCTGGAGGAAAGTATGAATTTCCTCATACTGACATCGTCATCCCACCATCCTGCAAGACCTGCACCGGGAAATGCAATGGAAACCCTTTCAAATCCTTCAAAAGTGCTGTCGGATGCTGTCATGCCAATTCTGAGTCTTAGACTGTTTATGAAACTGAAACCAGCCGGATTCACAAGCTCGGGATTCCCGGCTTCGGGGTAGGCTACCCAGTTGAATACTTCAGCGGGGCCAGGTGCGGAGTAAGCTCCCGCCAGCGACGAAAGTAGCATAAGTACAGCCAGAACACTTGATATTCTCATTCTTATCCCCTCCTCCTTAAAACTGCATACTTCTCTTATGTTGCCATAGGACGCTTGAGGCCTGCACAGGATTCGGGGTCCCGAGTCAGATGTGGTGTATGATCGGGTCTTCTTTCAGCACCCTGCTGAGTGTGAAAGAAGCGGTATCAGCCTCCTCATCCGATAGAACCACAAAGACCCTGTTCCTGCTGGCTGCTATGTGCTTTACATCGATATGTTCTTTGGCCAGAGCGCTCAGTGCAAGGGTCATGGTTCCAATAACCGTTTCACAGACGGTCTCCTCGAGATCGAAACTGAGTATCGCAAGGTCATGCTGTACGGTGATAGCCTCAATGCCGACCTTTTCCTTTATTTCATCAAGGACCTCTCTGGTCTTTTCAAAGCAGCCTTCGGTCACACTGAAGGATATATCTCCATCTTCGCTTCCATGTTCCGTATTGAACATATGAAGAATGTTTATGCTCTTATTCCCGAGCGCAGTAAAGAGCATACCTGCTGTCCCCGGTTTGGTAGGTACCCCATGACATGTGAAACGGATGATCTTTCTTCTTCTAGTCATAAGGATTTCGTTCATACTGTTTCCTTTCCCACACGATCATCGGTGTTGCCGTAATAGAGATGTTCCGGCCGGGGGATGGCAATGCCATCCCCCGACAGATATCTCAGCTTACCGAATCAACTGCAATTTTAAGAGCTTCCTCCATAAGTTCAGGGGGTGGTTCCTTTATGTAACCCTCCTCCATCAGCTTGTTCACAAGGCTTCTGGATTCCATGATGTCCGTTCTCGCTTCCTCAAGAACCTGTTCTCTTGTCTTTGTAAGCCTGGCAACGCCATCTTTAACAGCCTGCATGGCCACATCCGCCGCTTCCTCCGGGAAGACGTCCGCCTCATCCATCGTTGGGATTATGTAGTCTGCAGTGAATCCTTTTTTCCCGGCAAAATTCGCGAGTGAACGTGCGGCTGCAACGGCCATGTTATCCGTTATTTTCCGGGCTCTGACCAGAAGAGAGCCCTTCAGTATCCCGGGGAATCCGAGTGAGTTATTAACCTGGTTGGGGAAATCCCCTCTTCCAGTGGCAACAACTGCAGCGCCGGCCTCTTTGGCTTCGTACGGGTAGATCTCGGGGACCGGATTCGCGCAGGCGAAGACGATCGCATCCTTTGCCATGGATCCTATCCATTCGAGAGGAATAAGACCCGGTCCCGGCCTTGAAACTGCTATAAGCGCATCAGCACCCTTTATGGCTTCTGCGTGTGTCTGGAACTTTTCGGGATTCGTTGCTTCGCAGAGTTCCCATTTTCTATAGAATCGCTTATCAGCCCTGATATCTTCCCTGTCTGTTGAAAGGCTGCCTCGCGAATCGAACATTACCATCTTCTTCGGGTCGCCGCCTGCTGTTATTATCAGCCTGGCTATGGTTGTATTGGAAGCACCGGCGCCGATGAATACAATCCGGACATCCTCAAGTTTCTTTCCAACCACTTCAAGCGCGCCAAGCAACCCGGCAAGGGTAACGCACCCGGTTCCCTGGGCATCATCGTGCCATACAGGTATATCGCACTCCTCTCTCAGAGTATCGAGAACCTTGAAACAGTTCGGCTGGGATATATCTTCGAGGTTAATACCGCCAAAGCTGGGCTGAACCATCTTAACAAAATCGATGATCTTATCAGGATCAGGATTCCCATCCTTATCCCGGTTGTCGATGCAGAGGGCTACAGCATCAACTCCTCCGAGGTATTTCATGAGGAAAGCTTTGCCTTCCATGACCCCAAGGCCGCCCGGTGGGGTGCAGTCACCATCTCCGAGCACCCTTGTGGAATCGCTTACTACTCCAATGAAATTGCCTTTGTTAGAAAGATCGTACGCGGCTTCGTTGTTATCCCGGATAGTGGTGGAAACCTTTGATACACCGGGAGTATACCAGACATTGAACCAGTTGAATCCGTACAGACCAGCCTTGGGAACGGTCATCATTTTCCCTTTATAAAAACTGTGCATCCTGTACGCCATTTCCTTCAGAAAAATAGTTTTTGCTCTGGCTATCTGTTCCTCAGAAAAGTGATCGGGAAATAGATCACCGAGGTTATCCAGTGTCAGGTCGAAATTATTCATTATACCATCCCATCAAAGTAAAAAATGGATCAGTCCACTATTCCTCACGCCGATACTCTGCAACACCTGCCTCAAACAGATCGTTACCCCTGGTATCATTAACCACGAACAGAGGCATCCTTTCAACGACCAGCCTTCTTATGGCTTCGGGTCCAAGCTCATCGTAGGCTATAACCTCAGCTTCCTTAACTGTAGAGGCAATTCCAGCAGCGGCTCCTCCCACGGCAGCGAAGTATATACCTCCATGTTTAACCATCGCATCCCGAACTTCTTTGGATCTTGGACCCTTCCCTATGGTTCCCTTAAGACCGTGCTTAAGGAGAAGGGGGGTAAAGACATCCATTCTGTAGCTGGTTGTGGGGCCGGCTGAATTCATTACCTGTCCCGGTTTTGAGGGGGCCGGACCTACGTAGTAGATAATTGCTCCCTGAAGGTCGAAGGGGAGATCCTTACCTTCCTCAATCAGCGCTACAAGCTTTTTGTGGGCAGCGTCCCGCGCAGTGTATATCTCACCGGAAAGGAATACCTTGTCCCCGGATTCAAGATTGGAAATCTGCTTTTCATCAAGGGGAGTTGTCAGTTCAACTGTTTTCAATTGGCTCTCCTCCTTTCTTCCTAGATAATGGTTTCGCCATGCCTGCTGACATGACACTGGACGTTAACTGCAACCGGCATTGAAGCGATATGGCATGGAACCATCTTGATATGTACCGCCAGCGCGGTCGTCCTGCCTCCAAGCCCTTGCGGTCCGATTCCAAGGTTGTTTATCCTTCTGAGAATGTCCTTCTCGACTTCATTGTAATCAGGGTCAGGATTGGGTTCACCGATCGGTCTCATGAGAGCTTCTTTCGCAAGCATGGCACATCTTTCGAAACTGCCGCCCAAGCCAACACCCACAACTATCGGAGGACATGGATTCCCTCCTGATCTGGAAACCCTGTCAACAACGAAATCCTTTACTCCGTCTATTCCGTCGGCTGCTGTCATCATGCGTACTTCACTCATATTCTCAGCGCCACCGCCCTTGGGGGCGAAGACGATTTTAACTTTGTCCCCCGGAACGATTCTTGTATAGATGACGGCAGGTGTATTATCGGTAGTGTTCTTCCTTTTTATGACAGGATCGGCAACCATCGATTTGCGGAGATGGCCTTCCTTATAACCCTGCCTTACACCTTCATTCACAGCATCTTCCAGGGCGCCCCCGGTAAAATGTACATCCTGCCCCACTTCAAGGAACACTATGGCAACTCCCGTGTCCTGGCATATCGGCATCTTCTCTCTTTCAGAAATATCATGGTTATCCAGTATAACCTGAAGAATCTCCTTTCCCAGAGGCGATTCTTCTCTCTCCAGTGATTCCTGAAGAGCCTTCTTCACATCATCCGGAAGATAGATATTCGTTCTGATGCTCAGGTCTGCAACAGCTTCCGTTATCCTGGAAACATCGAGTTCTCTCAATTTCGTCCTCCCAGTCCATCGCCAACAAGATTAACAATCTGCTCCACAGTATCCGCAACCGGGATACCTTTCTCTCTAAGAAAGGCAACCTTGGCTTCAACAGTGCTGTCAGCACCCGAAATAATGGCGCCTGCGTGCCCCATCCTCTTGCCCGGCGGAGCACTGCGACCGACAACATAGCCAACCACAGGCTTACTGATTCTGTCCTTCACGAAAGTAGCAGCATCCTGCTCGTCTGTTCCTCCTATCTCTCCGACAATGACCACCAGCTCGGTTTCCCTGTCTTCCTCGAATAGTTCCAGGTAATCATTGTATTTCATTCCAACAACTGGGTCTCCTCCCATTCCTATCGCGGTAGACTGTCCGTATCCGGCAAGTGAAAGCTGGTTAACAACTTCGTATGTCAGGGTTCCGCTTCTGGAGATGACTCCAACCGAACCTTTCTTGAATATACCTCCGGGCATGATTCCTACCTTTGATTTCTCAGGAGAGATCAGGCCTGGACAGTTTGGACCAACAAGGCAGGTACCAAGTTCATTGAGTTCCCTCACGATTTTTGACATGTCCAGAACAGGAATGCCCTCGGTAACAGCAACAACAAGTCCTGCCCCGGCGTTAGCTCCCGCAAGAATAGCATCCGCTGCAAAGGGGGCAGGTACGAAAATCACAGTGCACTCGGCGCCGGTTTCCCGAACTGCTTCGTCAGCGGTATTGAACACTGGAAAACCATGAATACTGCTTCCGCCTTTTCCGGGGTGAACACCTGCAACGATATTAGTTCCGTAAGTTTTCATCTGTTCCGCATGAAAGGATCCATCGCGGCCGAGTCCCTGAATCATTATCCTGGTACTTTCATCTATCAGTATACTCATCAGCTATCGCCTCCCTCTCCCGCAAGGCGGATGGCTTCTCTGGCTCCCTCTGTCATACCCTTCAAAGCTGTAATCCCGAAATCGGAGAGTATCCTGATACCCTCCTCCTCGTTGGTTCCAGCCAGACGGATAACAAGGGGAATATCTGTTCTTATTTCCTGCAGTGCCGCAACCAGCCCGTTTGCAACATCATCACATCGGGTGATACCACCGAAGACATTGATAAATACGACCTTAACATTACTGTCCGAGACGAGAAGCTCCATGGCATGAATAACCTT
>JAGLOY010000037.1 GCA_023138735.1 Candidatus Aegiribacteria sp.
CCCGATGCTTATATTCGGTATTGAAAATTACATTGATACAGCTGAAAGGTTCGCATGACAGATAACACAATCAGAACAAGACTTGCCCCGTCACCAACCGGTGACCCTCACGTGGGAACTGCATATCAGGCTCTTTTCAATTACGTCTGGGCAAAGAAGAACAACGGAATCTTTATTCTGCGGATCGAGGATACCGACAGAGAACGATCTTCACAGGAATCGGAAAAAGCGATCATTGATTCTCTGAAGTGGCTCGGTCTGGAATGGGATGAAGGTCCTGATACCGGCGGATCCTATGGACCGTACAGGCAGAGTGAAAGGCTTGAAATCTACCATGAGTATATAAACAAGCTTATAGCCGAAGGTCATGCCTACCCCTGTTTCTGCAGCAGGAAACATCTTGCCGAAGTCCGGATGGAAAGGCAGAAATCGGGTTCCGGAAGCGGATACGACAGAAGGTGCAGGGACATACCACCGAAGGAAGCGGCAAAGAGAGTTGATGCGGGTGAGGAATTCACCGTTAGAATGAAAGTTCCGCTTGAGGGCACATGTGTCTTTGAGGATCTGCTCAGAGGAAAGATAGAGAAAGACTGGGCATCCATTGACGACCAGGTGATTATGAAGGCCGACGGTTTTCCAACCTACCACCTGGCGGTCGTGGTTGATGATCACCTCATGAAGATATCCCATATCATCAGAGGTGAGGAGTGGATCAACTCGGTGCCCAAGCATGTCCTTCTTTACCAGTTCTTCGGGTGGGAACCGCCCGTATTCTGCCATCTTCCCCTTCTCCGCAATAAAGACAAAAGCAAGCTCTCCAAGAGAAAGAATCCTGTATCCATAAACTGGTACAGAAAGATGGGGATCCTTTCCGAAGCCCTTCTCAATTTCGCAGGGATGATGGGCTGGCACCTTTCGGATGACAGGGAGAAGTTTTCGCTCCAGGAGATGATAGAGAATTTTAGACTTGAGGACATCAGTCTCGGCGGACCGGTTTTCGATCTCGACAAACTTCTTTGGCTCAACGGCAGGTATATAAGAGAGGATTTCACAACCGATGAACTTCTGGACAGACTTGTGGAGTGGGGCCTGAACAGAGAGCACTTCGGAGCGATCCTTGAAACCTGTAAGGGCAGGATGACCTGCCTTTCGGACTGGGGGGAGCTGACCGACCAATTCTTCAGCGGTCGAATTCCCGTCCCAAAGGACGAACTGCTTCTGAAGGATATGGACGAGGCCCAAACCATCGAAGTTATTCAGATAATACTGTGGGAACTGGAAAAGCTGGACAGCTTCAGCAAGGATAGCATCTACCTGCTCTTCAAGGATCTTTCGGAAAAGCTGAACATCAAACTGAAATACCTTACACAGCCGTTGTATATCGCCATCAGCGGTAAAGCTGTCTCAACTCCGCTTTTCGACACGATGGAGATACTTGGAAAAGACATAACCCGCGCGAGAATCAGGTACGCCATTGAGGAACTGGGTGATTTATCAAAAAAGAAGTTGAAACTGCTGGAAAAGAGGTACAACTCGCTGTTCGGGGAGAGCTGAATTAAGTCACCGGACTTGACCGAACAGCCCACATACCCGATATTTGCGCCCTGAAATCAATGAATGCGCTCCCATCGTCTAGCGGCTAGGACGCTGGCCTCTCACGCCGGAAACCGGGGTTCGATTCCCCGTGGGAGCGCCATTTCATATCCCGGCTCTAACAGAGCCCATATCCCGGACCCATAACCAACATAATACCTGATATTCCTATGTTCTCGTTCATTTCCGAGGAGATGATTTCTGAATATCTTCCTTGACGGTCGATATTTCGAAGCATATTCTCAGTCAAGATATTTAACGGGCTGTGTTATGTTTCGGCTGGATATCATTGGTTATCAAGCAGGAAGGTATATAATGAAATCCACCATTTCTATAGCTATCTTGGGAATCATGTTATCTTTATCAGGTTCATGCGGATCGGATAATCAAGAGCCTCCAATATCCAATTCGAGCACTATGCCGGAATACGAAATATCGATAGCTGATTCATTCGGCATGGAGCTTGGAGATTCTCTGAATATGATTGGCAGCATCAATGGTCTATGCCATCATCCTAATAGGTCTATTCTTCTGCTGGATCGCTCATCCCTCAGAATCCGGGTCATCCCGACTGAAGGTGATCCTCAACTGATAAGCAGGCGGGGAGAAGGTCCTGGGGAATTGCTGCTCCCACAGTCAATGTGTGCTCTGCACGATGGCAGGATACTCGTGTCGGACGAGATGAAGCATGAAGTGATGTCCTTCGATATTACCGGTGACTATCTTGGAAGTTACTTTACAACTGACAGGTATGTACCATACAGTATGTATCCGCTTGATTCATCTTCGATTGCAGGTTTGATGCTGAAACTGGATATGAGTGACGAGGAAATAGTTTTCAGCTCAGTCATAGGAAGATTTGAGGCAACAAGCTTGCCTTCAGTCGTATTTCAAACGCGTGAATGGATTTGGCCAGCTCCTGAGATGTACACTGAGATTGCCCTTATTGATCTTGCAGCTGATCGTGAAGGTAATGTCTTTATTGCAGCTGACAACACAGAATACCACATCTCTGTATACACTCCCGATGGAGAGGAGTTGCTACAGATTGAGCGAGATGATGTGAGCAGAATGCCTAAGACTCCGGATGAGATCCAGGCGGAGATCGACGATTTCGAATCATGGGCAGTGCGGGATGAGGCATATACCGGAGGCTATGAGCCGTCTCCTTTCTACCACCTCATATCACTCGCAGGAATAGATGCGGAAGGCAATCTGTGGGTTGTAAGGCATGATTCGGATACTGACTGCCTGTTCGATATCTGGAGTCTTTCAGGTAACCTGATGTATACAGCTCGTCTTTCTCGAAGTGAGAATGATCCCGATTTGATATTCCGTGTTGATCAGCTTGGTATCCTTGCAGCAACAAATTATGCCTGTCAATTCCAACGGGTCTATATACTGAATCTTGATATGTCTGAAGACGGGTCATAGAACATGCTTTACTTCTCTGTTAACGAATTTGGAGTACACTATTTTGATAATAATCGAATCGAGTCGACTTTACAGGTAGTAGGTTATGGGGGTTAAGCGGCTCATTCGAAGCGTTTTCAAGTATTTCCAAATAGAACAAGGCTATTGAAAGAGGCTATCTCGTCGTACTTGACATATACTCATCTTCCTCCGTTTGCTGGAAAGATCAGTGAATCTGTATCAGAACACCCTATTGCGATCTTATCTGGGAATTCCATATAACCAAAAGACAAAGGTGTTCCAACTCTCAGACAGATGGCGCACCATCTCATATCCAGATCCAGAAACAGTGAGAACCCCAGGGGGTGAGTTTACCCTCGATCCACATAGCAGCGGCATAATATCTGAAGTTCCTGTTTTTCATTCATTCCCGCAGAGATGATGTCTAAATATCCTCATTGACGGTCAATATTTCGAAGCATATTCTCAGTCAAGATATTTAGCAGGCTGTGTTATGTTGCAGCTGGATAATCATTGGATGCGAAAGTCCTAACGATTGCCAGTTTTTGAGATCACTCGCAGTGATCTCAAATGGGAAGGAAAGCCATGAAAGAAGATACGGCTGGACGAGAACTTCTGCCCCCAGATCAAACGTCCGGTTCGCAGGTATTCGAGTTGCGCGGCTATTTCATCATGCTTGCCGCGAGAGTAGCAGAAGTTTTCGGCGTTGAAACACGGGAAATCGTCCAGAACATCACGCGAAACAACGACGACCCACGCCCCCTATTCCCAGAGCGTTACGCATTTCAAGTAAACAAGCAGGAGCTGGAGCAGCTGAGATCACTGGGAGTGATCTCAAAACCCGGGCGTGGGGGAAGTCGAGCTCTACCCTGGGTTGTCACACGTAAAGGGGCGATTCGACTTGCAACAATCATGAAAACGCCAGCGGCAATGGATGCTGCCGATGTATTCGTCGATGTGTTTGACGAAGTGCTCCTTCAGGTGACTCAGGGGCAGAATAGGATTCATCTATCAAATCCGTCTCGCATTGCGCTGGACGAAGAACATATCAACCAATATCGCAAGCTGCGGAAGAAAATCACCAAAGCTGTAGATGACTTGCTCAATACCGTGGTAGATTCAGAGCTGAAGATAACGGTAAAGGATGAGCTTAGCGACGTGGCTCAGGAAGCAGTCAATCACATCAAGGAATGGCTGCGCAGCCGGAAGGTTGGTAATGAGAAGATTGAGGCTGAGACCTGTTTTCTGCTTGAGCAGGTACGCGACATGTATGAGAGGCGCCAATCCGATCTTGCAACCGCTGCAGTTGATCGAGAACAGAAACTCCTAGTGAATTTCGAGAAGAAAATCGCCATAGTAGAGAAGCTTCTGGAGATGTACGACAAGCTTGAGCCCAACGCAGTTATCAATTTAGTCGGGCAGTATATCGAGCGTCCGATGCTGCCAGAGAGCAAGAATAAAAGACTTCCGAACAAAGGCATCTAGCGTACGCGGTACCTCGCGCAGCTGATGCTAGTCGTTATCCAGTATTTCCAAATAGAACAAGGCTATTAAAAGAAGCTATCTCGTCGTACTTGACATATGCTCATTTTTCTCCGTTTGCTGGAAAGATCAGTGAACCCTCATCAATGCACCCTGTTGCGATCTTATCCAGGAATCCCATATAACCAAGAGACAAAGGTGTTCCAACTCTCAGACAGATGGCGCGCCATATTAAGTTAAAGCGGCCCCTTGTGGGTCGTTTTTGCTTAATACTGCTTTCGGGAATGAGAACCCCAGGGGGTGAGTTTACCCTCGATCCACATAAGGGCGGCATAATATCTGATATTCCTATAATATCATTCATTCCCGCAGAGATGATGTCTCAATATCTTCCTTGACGGTCAATATTTCGAATTATATTCTCAGTCAGGATATTCAGCGGGTTGTGTTAAGCTGCAGCTGGATAATCACTGGTTAGGTCTTTGCGACCCAGGAGGAATACTATGAAAGCAATTGTGTACACAAAATACGGATCACCGGATGTTCTTCAGTTCAAGGATGTAGAACAACCAACGCATAAAGATGATGAAGTTTTGATAGAAATCCGTGCGGCATCCGTAAATGCATATGACTGGCATTTCCTGACCGCTGACATATTCTTGATTCGTCTGATGGGCGGGGGGCTGTTCAAACCCAAAGACTCGAGACTCGGTGCGGATGTGGCGGGGCGGATTGAAACGGTTGGCAGAAACGTCAAGCAGTTTCAGCCGGGAGATGAGGTGTTTGGGATGGTAAAGGGCGGTTTTGCTGAGTATGCAAGTGCGCCTGAAAGAGCATTGTGGTTGAAGCCGGTCAATGCTTCGTTCGATGAAGCAGCAGCGATACCTATGGCGGCGATCACTGCCCTGCAGGGCCTGCGCGATGAAGGGCATATCCAGGCGGGGCAGAAGGTTTTAATCAATGGGGCATCAGGTGGGGTGG
>JAGLOY010000038.1 GCA_023138735.1 Candidatus Aegiribacteria sp.
CAGCTGCTTTTCCTCGATATTGGGATAAAAATCCGTTGGTGTGGCGAATCTTCCGTGATAGATGTCAGCCATGTAATCGCTTCCATCAACACAGACGAACCTGTTATCACTCCACATCCCGGTGGGTGCATTGTATGCTGTCAGTTCCGGTCCGTCTCCGATCATGAGAACGAATGAAGGGGGAATGATCCAGTTATCGTAGGCGTCCTGTATGTAATCCCTTATCTCGGTATATGTCCAGGTTCCTGCGGCCACTACTGCCGGAAGGTAACCCTGTTCCCACTTGGCTGTTACAAAATCCGCAATGAGCGTGTCTACGAAATCGTCTCCCGCGATGATCAGAAGATCAGCGGCATCGATATCCCTGGCTTCTCTGATGGTTCGCGCATATGTGGGACCTGATGCATTTGCATAGGAAGTCCTCCGAGGTTCTCCCAGAATGCCGGCGTTCACAAGAACCTGGTTGTAGGTAGGCTCGAAGTATCTGGAGTAGAGCCTCTCGTCAACACTGACGGCTCCTCCGAATTCAATCCTTACTCTTATATAGCAGGATACTGAAAGCTCATTGGTTGACGAGTCCCACACAATGGGATTAATCGCGAAACGTCCTACCGTGACTCCGCGGAGAATTCCGTCGACCTTGCATTGGGCTGTTTCTACAGGATAGATTCCAGCCTGATAGGCGGATGGTTCGTAGGTGAAAGGTGGCATATCCTCGTTATCGAACGGAATGGGCTGCATCGGGTACGGTGTGAACTCTCCTATTTCAATCGTTTTCATCGATTCAACAGTGAAAGATACCGATGGATCGGAAGGCAGCGCTGCAAGGAAAGACACTTTCGGAAGCTGCGGGTACCCGGGTTCAAGAGCCGACATTGTTGTGCCGGGTATGTTAAGAATGGTGAAATTCAGGCCGTTTTCGAAGATCTCTGTCAGGCCAATACCTGGAATCACAACATCGATAACCATACCGGAAGGTGTAGATTCAATAACAGTGACCGTTGCATGATCTACAGCATCTAACCCGAAATCGATCCAATCCGCGAACAAAGTACCGCAGAGGATCAGAAGAATCAAAACAGTCGTTTTCATAATGCTTCCATTTCATATTGTGAGTGAACAACAACATTCTTAATTCAAATAAATCAATCCAATATATTTTCATACAGTATTTGAACTTCAATGTCCATACGATAATCCTGATGAAATTTGTGCGTTCATCCTGCGGGTTTTGAGATCTGTCGTATATTAACCCTGAATTCGCTGTACTTGCTGCTTTCTAAGTTTATTCGGAAAGGGTATCCCATGTATTTAATCGCTGCTGTACTGATAGCGCTGTCCGGTGCAGGCGGGATCGCATCAGAAGGTTATATGGAACCTGATCAGGTGCTGATTGACATAGTTGATGTTCAGTGGGCTCCATGGACCAGCGTCTCTCCGGATTTTCAGAACTGGTTGTTCCGATTTCCCCGGGCAAATCCCTCCATTGCAGAGCTAGCGAAGGATGAGCTGAAACTGGCCGGGATGCGGTTCAGCCCGCAGACGTTTGCTCCAAGCCGGAGCAGACGATTCGCTGATCTGTCTCTCATGAGATATCCTGAACTTGAGACTGTGGAAATACTCTACCTTCCGGAGAACCCGAGAATACTCAGTACAAGCTGGTCACCTGACGGTGCCAGCGTTGTTTTTACCAACGAAACGCCCGCAGGCGTGGAACTGTGGATAATCGATGCTGAGTCGGCTGAAGCCCGGAAGCTTACAGGTCCCGTTGTGAGCCTTACCGCCAACGAATGGCCGGAATGGCTCTCGGACGGTACCGGCATTATATGCTGCATTATCCCGGAAGATCACGGAGAACCCCCTGCCCCGAATCCTGTTCCTTCGGGTCCCGTTATCCAGGAAGCAACCGGTGCTGCAGCACCGGCGAGAACCTATCAGGACCTTCTGGAAAATCCTTACCATGAGGATCTCTTCGGATATTTCCTCACTTCGCAGCTCTCGGTTGTCCGAATGGATGGGAGTATCGAAAAAGTTGGTGATCCCGGAATCATCTGGTATTACTCCCCTTCACCTGATGCCGAGTACATTCTGGTTTCACAGCTGAGAAGGCCCTTCTCCTACATGGTGACCGCCGGAAGATTCGCGGAGATTATTGAAGTCTGGGACCTTGAGGGGAACACCGTTTACGCAGTTGCAGATTTCCCGGTAAGGGATGCAATTCCGATAGCTACTGGAAGTACATTCGAAGGCCCCAGAAGCATAACCTGGAGGAGCGATGTGAATGCCACTCTATGCTGGGCTTCGGCGCTTGACGGAGGAGATGCGGGAGCTGAAGCAGAACTCAGAGACAGGATTTATATGCTTGAAGCCCCGTTCGACACCGAACCGGAAGAACTTCTCGACCTGACCAGCAGATTCGGCGGCATACAGTGGGGAAACGATTCGCTTGCCATCATTTCCGAATGGTGGTGGCCCACAAGGAATCAGAAAGTCTGGAGAATCAGACCTGGAGAGCCGGGCTCCGAAGCCGAGTTGCTTGTTGACCGTTCGTGGGAGGACAGGTACAGTGATCCCGGGATTTCGAGAACCCGCCTCAACAGCAGTGGAAAAAGCGTACTTGTCACATCCCCCGATGGCGGCTCCATCTATCTTGCGGGTGATGGCGCATCGCCCGAAGGAGACAGGCCGTTCCTGGACAGGCTGGATCTTTCCACGCTGGAGGTTGTAAGACTTTTTCAATCGCAGCCTCCCTTTTTCGAGCGCCCATCAAGGTTCATAGATGATGAGTGCACCAGATTCCTTTTTCTCAGAGAATCGGTTGAAGATTACCCCAACTACTATGTCAGAGATCTATCGAGCAATACCGAAATACAGGTGACCTTCAACACGAATCCGATAACGGTCCTCGACGGGATGCATAAGGAACTGATAACCTACAAACGTGAGGATGGCCTTGATCTTTCCGCGACGCTCTATCTGCCCCCAGGTTACGATACGGAAGAGGGTCCGCTTCCCATGGTTATGTGGGCCTATCCCCAGAATTACCGTTCCGCCTCCGCTGCAGGCCAGATATCGGGTTCACCCTACAGGTTCGATTACATCGGCTGGTGGTCACCTCTTATATGGCTTACCCAGGGCTATGCTGTTCTTGATGATCCAACCATGCCCATTTTAGGTGAGGGAGATGAACAGCCCAACGATACCTTCGTAGAGCAGCTTGTCATGAGCGCTCAGGCTGCCGTTGACGAAGTAGTGAGGCGGGGAGTGGCAGATCCTGACAGGATTGCCATCGGAGGACATTCTTACGGTGCTTTCATGACGGCGAACCTTCTTGCCCATTCGGATCTCTTCGCGGCGGGACTGGCAAGAACCGGAGCATACAACAGAACACTGACTCCCTTCGGCTTTCAATCGGAGGACAGATCGCTGTGGGAAGCCAAGGATGTATACATCGAAATGTCGCCATTCATGAACGCTGACCTGGTCGACGAACCGATACTCCTTATTCATGGAGACGCGGACAGCAATTCAGGAACCTTCCCGATGCAGAGCGAACGGTTCTTTGCTGCACTGAAGGGATTGGGAGGAATTGCCAGGCTCGTCATGCTGCCGCTTGAAAGCCACAGCTACAAAGCGCGGGAATCAATACTCCATGTACTCTGGGAAACCCAGGAATGGCTGCAGACTTATGTGAAGGGATGATGCACACTGATCAGCGCAACGATACTGATAGCAGATCTATCCATGTTGCTCTCCAACGTGAAGGTTCAATACGACTGCACGTTCAGCATGTGGGACTGGCTACCAGAACAGGGTTTTCACAGCTCCGAAAGTAGAAGATTCGAGCGCGCTGGCCAGGTCGATCACCCATATATCCTCGTTTGCGCTTCTATCCGAGTTGAAGGCTATCATCGTGCTGCCAGGAGACCATCTGGGGAACCAGTCGCTTCCCGCATCGTCCGTTATCTGAACCGCTGTTCCACCACCAGGCGGAATTGTCCAGATCGCTTCACTGACACCTCTATTGGAAGCAAACGCGATCGAAGTGTTATCCGGTGCCCAGGAAGGGCGTGTATCAACAGCCGGGTCTGTTGTTACCTGGTTTACTGTCCCTGTACCAACGGTTACAGTCCAGATGTCGTAATTGCCTCCTCTATCAGATTCGAATGCGATCATGCCGCCACCTGGTGACCAGGAGGGATGCACGTCTCCATCAGGACCTGCAGTTATCTGGGCGGCAGAGCCCCCGGAAGCAGGAACTGTCCAGATATCGTAAGTACCGCTCCTCTTCGAATCAAAGGCTATGGTCAGGCCATCTGCAGACCAGCATGGGTTGTAGTCCTCACCGGTATCCGTTGTCAGCTGCACTGGTGTTCCACCTGCTACCGGAATCGTCCAGATATCGAAATTTCCGCTGCGGCTGGAATGGAAGACTATCGTCGTCCCGTCCGGAGACCAGAAGGGATTTGCATCGGTGGAATCACTGAAAGTTATCTGCGTTGCGGATCCACCTGTAGCGGGAATCGTCCAGATATCGAAATTCCCGCTTCGGTTTGATGCGAAGGCAATTGAATTTCCATCAGGTGACCAGCACGGTTCACCATCGGCTGAGGTTCCAGTCGTCACCTGCCATAGGAGATCTGCAGCGGTTGCTGATGAAGCCAGCATATATATCGAAATTAGTACGGTTGATGAGAGGAAGGTCAAACGATTCATATCTGTTTCCCTTCATGCATGTAATCAGTAACAAAAGAGCGTATCAAGCCTTCCGGATTCAGTTGCGCGGATTGGCCTTTCTCTTTTCAGCTCGTTTTTCCTTGAGTGTTTTCGAGGGTTTAGTCTTGCTTTCTTTTTTCCTATCCCTGCTTTTACTCATGCGCCAAAACCTCCAACCTATACAATTTCGCCCCGAACAATGAAGTATTTATCAGTTCTATATAATATGCTCAATTCTTGAGCTGATGGCTTTCCCTTGAGACCTGAAAAGTAATTATTCCGGCTGTTCTCCGGATTATGTTCGCTGTGCTCATCAACACTTCGCAGTATTGACAGGAATGGAATACCCTCAGTATTCTTGACTTCGGAGGGTATCATTCGCGTGATTAACAGGTTTTCATTATTCGAGGGGGGAATTTATGAGGTTTGTAAAACTTACAGTAGCTGTGTTGTTCGTTGTTTTTTCTTTGATGGTTATTTCGGGCAGCTCGAAGGGTCCAGATGGAAAGTACAACACAGATTATGTCGAAATTGAATCCTCCATTCTTTTTACATTAGGGGAAAACCGCGCGGGGATTTATGAATGTAATGCCACTCTAGAGAATGTTGAAGAACTGGCAGCACTATACGGGGAAGTTGAGATCGAAGAGGTTGATCGGATGACGGAAGGTATGTCAAATCCGATTCTTGAATTAACCTTTGAGGATGATACATCAAAAACCCTGGTTCTGGAGTTGATTGAGACAGATCATTCAATCTGGAGAATCTGGAGAATAGGAGTATTTTCAGATAGATTCATGACCGAAGAAGGAGTTGGCATAGGTTCTACTTACGAAGATATTGAGAACAATTATCTGATTGATGGAGTATTCTGGGGAGAGACTGGAGATCCTTGTGTTGTTGTAGGAGCACCTCACATGTCATTTATACTGGAACAGGGAGACTGGTGGCAGATGGGAGAAGTAGTTGGAGAAATTCCAGGGGAAACAGAGATAATCAGTATATTAGTGGTGGGAAATTAAATGAAAACCATTCTACTTGGCTCTGTTTTAACTGCAGTGCTCATGATCACTTCATGCCTGAACGAAGAAAGCACGGAAAGCCTTCTGGATTCCATGCCGGCCGGGCACGATTTCTATCTCACATTCAATCCCGAGGAAGCAGATATTGAAGAACTGCTCTTGATACTCTCTGATTCGCTGAACAGTGATGATATCCGGATCCGTGAAATCGAGGAAATACTTGGGTTTTTTCCTCTTGAATGGAGTGGGTGGGTGGATGCTCTTGCTCTACGCCATGGCAGTGATATCGGCCTTACTGTGGATCGCCATCGGGATGATATTGCTGTACTTAATCTCATTCTCCCTTCAGAGGATCCGGTTGAAGTAGAAAGGTTCTTCACCGGGATCAGTAACCGTATTGAAGAATTCGATTCCAGGCTGAGCTTCACGGAATCCGAAGGCTGCACTATTGTAACCATCTCCCAGTCTGCAGAAGAGCATTCCCTCTTTGTTCTGGATTCCGGAATCCGGAATTATGGAGATTATATCAGACTGCGAGGAAGCGCCGCCATTCATGACGCAGCGCTGATGCTTTATGCGAAACCGGACGATTTTCTTGATACAGAAGGCATAGGAAGTATCCTTTTCATCTGTACGGTAGACAATTCGATACTGAGGCTTACGCTTGATATTTCCTTTGAGAGTGATGATGTGATGACATTCACTTCCATGCTGGCACCTTCTCCGAATTCGGGGGACATCTTCATTCCTTCCGATGTTACAGGAATGCTCAGAATCAGCCTGAATATGCAGAGTGTTAAAGATTTTCTTTACTCTCAGGGGATCGATCGTGAGTTCGAACCCGGGATAGAGGATTTTGGTTTTTCCTCCTTCGAGGAGTTTATTGATTCTTTCTCAGGTGACTTATACTTCGGGTTTGAGCTTACTGAATACTCCCATGCAGGTTTCCTGCAGTTTGGTATCAGAGATCCGGAAGCGATTGATAGAATGCTCTATTTCATCTACACTGCCGTAGCCGGTTTCAGTGATCCGGGGATGACCACCTTCGATTTGGATAGTCACAGATGTTACCGGGTAAGTGGAAATCCATCGATGGGAATCGATTCCATTGAATTCGGTATTATCAATGACATGGTGATCATCTCCGGTGATTTTACTCTCAAGGATATTGCAGGCGGTATCAGCTTCAGTGACCTCATCCGAAGGAACGGCCTTGGAATGGATAATGAGACCAGTGTTCTCCTTACTTCGGAAACTGAGCCATTTTCAGTTAACCGGGATCTTCCCATGGAAATGAGGAAGACTGCCGATCTTTCCAGTATTACCCGTTTTGCCGCATCGGCTGATGTGGACGGTAATATTATCTCGGTAACGGCTGCGCTGGAGTTTTCCGAGGGAGATCCGATTCAGCGCATCTTCCAGACCGTAGTTTCATCTGGTGGAGATTATACATTCTAAATACTTGAAAGGAGTGTTGTATAATGGCTGTTTTCCGAACAGTTCTTATTGTGATGCTCGCTGCTTCCTATACATTTGCTGTCGAAGTTATCACTCCGGACAGCCATACATGTCAGGGAACTGTAAATGCATTCGCTGAGCTCATCCGTCCTCTTCAGTCCTCCACCGGAGTGATCAATGATGATCAGATCGATGTCGGTGATTTCTTTTCTGTATTGAATCTGCTGACGATGGAAGAGGGATACACTGATATCTATCGAATCCACCGGGCATGAATCGCCCCGGTATGAGTTGAAATTTTGTGCCGCATTCGGACTGCTGTTTGCTTGATAACCGGGATTCAAAGGAGGATATATGAAGTGCATATCTGTTTTATTACTCATTTTGTCAGTCATTGCTTTTGCTGTGCCGGAGAATGGATTTGAACCCAGGAGCACTCAACTGTTCCCATCTGTCCTGGTTCGGTATTCCACCCCGATCAAAGTCAGCGGCGTATTCGGTATTGTCTTTATGCAGCTTCATGGCAACAATTGCTATAGCGGATTTTTTACTCAGATCGAACCCGGTATCGCCGGCGGCAAGTTAAACGCTGGATACAGATTTGGTAAGCATCACTTCATGCCGCTTTACAATATTGGTCTTGCAGTCTCAATAATGCAGACCTGGGGCAGCCCTCTCCAGGATGTTGAAAGTGACCAGACTTATGTAGGTCTGGAGCTTGTGGGAGCGTTCAGCATGCTTGGGTTGAATGGCGGCGTCTTCAAACACATAGCCGGTGATGATGAAGACAGTAACTGGATATACAGCCTCGGTATAGGCGTAGGCATCTAAGAAGGAGAGTTACTCATGAGAAAGCTTGTTGTATTACCGATCACAATACTGGTTCTGTTCCTCGCCGCATGTGGTAATTCGGAGTCGCAGACGGAGGATGTCAGCTTGGATAACCCACCTGAACAGCCGATCGTAGAAACCGATCCGGTGGAGGAGCATTCAGAGGAATCTGTCCTGTACTATTCTTTCCTTGAGATAGATGACAGTGAACCGCTCACGGGTAGTGTGGTCATTCTCCGGGATATCCTGATTCTCGTGCCGACGTCGACAGGTATGATCTGCGTTGCTGATCCCGCTGCTAATATCAGCGAGGCATTGCGGTCTATGATTAACGACCCGCGCAACGAATGGACGAGCGACGATCTGCAAATCAGTGAAGTCACGTTCGACAATGGGCACGCAGAGGTGGCTCTGCAGGGTGAGATATTCGGTGCAGGTGATATCGTGCTTATCGCTTCCAGCATACAGGTTCTATTAACGGTGTTTACCGACAATTCAGTGCAGACTGCCACAGTCACACTGAATGGAGAATGCATCGGTAACCTCGGCATCAGCCACGAGAGTGAAGCCAGACCAGCCGACTATGTGTATACCCGGGCGGAAATCGAAGCCTTCATGGTGAATAATGCCCAGGAATCGCAGTAATATGCGGTCAGATACTCTCATCCTCTGCATGCTGCTGCTGTTGCTGATTATCGGTGTGACATCTGCTAATCCGCCGCCAATGCCCGATCCGACCCTGATCAACTGGTCTCTGGTGCAGACACTGGAGTTTGCTCTGCACAGGGAGACATCCGGTGAATCCAGCTGGAGCACAATCGTCTACGGTGGCCCGTTCCTAATGTACACATACGAACCGGCTGATGCACGAGGACTCGGTGGTGGAGCGTATTTTGGTCTGGAGATACGCTATAGATTTCTGCAGGAGCCCAGAGGACCCTTCCTGGGATTTTATATCGGTGCTGGAGGTCAGCTTTATGAGGATGAATCGGACGATCTTGCATTTATAGCAGCGTTCTCATTTGGACCCAAAATTGGGTGGAGAATACCTCTGATGAGGGGCCGGACAGATATTGACATAGAACCCTACACCTGCATCGGTTTTCAGGGTAGTGAAAGTGGTGCCGGATTGGGTGTCTACCTGGGATTGAAATTGGACTTTCTCATATAGGGAACCACAATGCAACTGAGTGCAGATATCAGACCCGGTGACTTCAGGAATTAATGCCTATTCTTCTATAACAAGTCCAAGTATGAACGCATATTGTTCGGCGTAGTCACGCAGCCAGCTGAAACGTCCCGAAGCACCTCCATGACCGGTTCCCATGTTTACACGCAGAAGAACCGGATCGCTGCCGGTATTGAGGTTCCTTATTCCGGCCACCCATTTTGAAGGCTCCCAGAAACCCACCTGATTATCGTTCACACCCGTGTATGCATAAATGGCCGGGTAATCGACGGCATCCAGGTTATCAACAGGTGAGTAGGAGAGGATGTACAGATATTCCTCCTCACTTTCTGTTGGATTTCCCCATTCATCGTACTCGTTGGTAGTAAGCGGGATAGTCGGATCAAGCATCGTGGTCAGGGCGTCAACAAAGGGAACCCCGGCTACAACACCTCGCCAGATATCAGGCTGCAGGTTGATTATCGCTCCCATCAGCAGCCCTCCGGCGCTCTCACCCATGGCGAATACATTTTCAGGATCACAGTACCCCTCGGAAATGAGGTATTCGGTGCAGTCTATGAAATCGGTGAAGGAGTTCATCTTGTTAAGAACCCTTCCCTGGTTATACCACCAGCGCCCCATCTCACTTCCTCCTCGAACATGGGCAACAGCGTAGACAAAACCCCGGTCGAGGAGTGAGAGCCTTGTTGAGCTGAACATGGGGTTCATACTCGAGCCGTATGCTCCGTATCCGTAAATCAGCAGAGGATTTTTACCCTCTCTGAAAAGATCGGTCCTGTAGACCAGGCTTATCGGAATGAGTGAACCATCGTCAGCCGTGGCCATTATCCTGTGAGATTCGTATAGTGTCCTGTCAAAGTTTTCTCCAACTTCATCCATTTTTAAAACCCGCATTGTATCTGCGCCAATGTCGTATGCTACAGTAGACCAGGGTGTTGTCATGGATGTGTAGTACAGTCTGATGGAATCGGCCGAAGCATCGTAGTTTGTGGATGTATAGATAGTGGAGGCTTCCTCTCCCAGATTGGCGTAGTACCCGTAGCCTGATTCTCTATTGACAATGAAGATTTTTCTGAGGCCATCAGTTCTTACAGAAACAGCAATAAGATCATCGAAGATATCAATTCCTTCTATTAGAACACTATCGGAATACGGTACAATTGTTTCCCATTCGGGCATTGAGAACGATTCTGCCGAAGCCTGCATGACTGAATAGTTTTCCCCCTGTGCGTTTGTAAGAATATAGAATGTGTTACCGATGGGTTCTATGTAGTATTCAAGTTCCTCTGTCCGGGGATGAATTATCTGGAAGGAATCTCTGGGAGTCGCAGCTGATAACACTCTGCATTCGGATTCAAGAGTGCTTGAGGTGGAAATTACTATCCAGCGATTGTCTGTGGAATTCCAGACCCATGGCCAGAATGTGGGATCGTCCTCCCTGTATACGCATGCTTCATCATCGCACCCAATTGTCCTGCGCATGATCCTGTCCGTCCTTCCCGTAGGGTCATTCAACCCGTAGAAGACCATCCTGGAATCGGCTGCCCATGCGATGTCACCGGAGGCATTATGGATGTTATCCAGTCTCTGCCCCGTCTGAATGTCCTGGAAAACAAGCGTATTCCAATGCCCGCCTGTTGTATCGAATGCCCATGCAAGTATTGTATTATCAGGGCTGACGCTCATTGCTTCTACCTGGAAGTATTCCCTGCCTGCTGCGTGAACATTCTCGTCAAGCAGTATCTCAGGCTCACCGTCGGGATGCCTTCTCCTCATGTTCACACTGTAATCATCACCTTCGCGGTATTCGTGCCAGTACCAGTAACCGTTCCTGTAGTAGGGTACGGAACTGTCCTCTTCGGATATTCTTTCCCTCATTTCCATAACCAGTGTGTCGATCAATGAGGTGTATTCAGCAAGCATGGAATCCGCATAGTCATTCTCGGCTTCCAGGTATTCGATTACCGCAGGGTTCTCAATATCCCGAAGCCAGTAGTAATTATCTATGCGGGTATGGCCGTGAGCCGTGATCTCATGTGGAACTATGTCCGCGATAGGGGGCTGCAGCGAAAGAAGTAAAAACGTTATGAGCTTTAGAGTTATCATGACTGCCTCCGGAAAGTTAGGCTTTACTGCAAATCGAATATGTTTAGGATTATACTACAATCTGAAAAATGCTAACTGGAACCGGGATCAGAAATACTCTGTTATCACAGCTTCACAAACCTCACCGTAGCTGACCTGTCTTCAAGAATCCCCCTGATGATATAGGTTCCTGTGGGAGCTTCACCCCCGGATGAATCACGGCCGTCCCACACGAAAGTACTTCCATTCCGCTCAGTAAGCACACGCACAACCTTACCGGATAGATCATAAACAAAAAGCTCAACATCCTCAGCGTACGAAGAGGGAACTACAATGGATACTCCTCCAGAAGATGGATTGGGAACTGCGGTGATAACGAATTCTTCACCACCAGAGCCGCCTTCGATCCCCATGCTGCTCCAGTAGAAACGCACTTCATCAAGAACAGGTGTCCCGAAACGACTGTCAGTGGTCATACCCACCCTGTACTGAATGTACCTATGGGTACTGTCGATGTAACCGGCAAGACTCCCCGGTTCGAATATGGTATCGCACCAGGCTCCCATGTCCTCCCAATCGTTGGAACTCTTTATCTGGAAGAACAGATCAGTACCGGCAGGTTCCTCCGCCGTCCAGGCTATACTGTCCCACTCGGGGTAACCGACAACATCGAGTATGGAGGATTCCAGCCAACCGGAGGAATAACCGCTGATCTCATGCCAGGATACCTCAACACCATCGGTTGCTCCCGCCAGAATATCGACATAACCGTCATCGTTAAAATCGGCAACATCTACATCCTCGAACCACCAGCCTGACTTCAGAAGGTATACTGCCCACTCCATGCCTGTTCCATCCATGTTCCTGTAAAGGAACAGCTGGTTGTCCTCCCAAACAGCTACAAGAATATCAACAAAACCGTCATCGGTTACGTCAGCCGCATGTACTCCTCGGGGCCATTCATATTCCGATGCAAGGATATGTTCTTCCCAGCTTGTGCCGGAACCGTTCAGATTCTCGAACCAGCTAACCTGCTTTTCATCCATGGTAGCGCAGACTACATCATAATCACCATCTCCATCGATATCTGCAGCGTGTACTGACCGAACACCTGTCTCGTTACCTATTGAGTGTTCAATCCAGGTAAGCCCGAGTCCATCAGTATTCTCCCACCAGGATAATCCATCGTACCAATGGCAGGCACTCAAAATATCCATATCCCCGTCCTGGTCCAGGTCAACGGGGAACAGCTCCCAGCCACTACGGCTGCTGCTTGAAACTTCATGCTTCTCCCACACCGAATCAGGCGGTGTCGTGGAGCTCTCCCACCAGGCGATTTGGTAAGGACTTATTCTTGAGGGAGCAATTACTTCAAGTGTATCATCGTTATTAACATCTGCACAGCAGACAAAATTCGGGCTACCATACTGATCATCTACGTAGAACCTTGTCCAACTGTCTCCTACACCATCATCGTTACGCCACCATTCTATACCAGAATTTGAGGAAGCACTGTTTGCTCCGGCAATATCCATATCACCATCCCCATCGAGGTCACCGGGGTACGCACATCTGTGTGAAGGATAATTATTACTGATTACGTGAGTGTTCCAACCACCTCCGCTGCCGGCGTTTTCGAACCAGTTGACATCATAATTATGGGTAGACTGCGCCAGAACATCAACATCGCCGTCACCGTCCATGTCCGCTGGAAACGCATAATGGCACCCACCCATGGAGGCGTTGATCGTGTGGCTGATTGTGTAGATATCCAGGAATAGTTTACCGACTACGAGTGACCATTGCAGATTTGACTGAGTATCAAAGTATACATTCCAGTAATTAACAACCGGGCCTGGAACACCCGGTCCTCCTATCCATGAATCCTGTTGGACGTAGTCTCCCAGAGTAATACCGGTGATGAGCAATACAGCCAATGCATGAATCGATATTCCTGTGAATTGCTTCATGGTGCCGACTCCTCCAAGCTGATTAAATAGGGACGGAGGGTATTTAATTGATATCATGAAATAATATGACTTAATCATAGATCATAAATACATATTATTCACGCAATAAGAATAATTACCCTCCGTCCCTGTTTATTTCTAAGTTCAGTTTATCATGAAAGTGAGATGTTGTCAAGCAGTATTATCGATGATTAAATTGATCGAATGAAGAGAAGATCGGGTTCCAGGTCCTCAACCATTTCGTCCAATAGTGTCGTGAATATCGCTCCATCGGTTTTCAAATCAACTTTTTTGCGTTATGTTCTACAGGTATAACCCTCAACTGATGAGTGAACGGAGTATTTTGGAAAAACGGATAGTTGTTTCCTCGGATTGCAGAAAACTTGGCAAAACACTCCTTGCCGAACGTCTCATTAAAGAATTGACCTCAACCGGGATGACGGTTGCTTGTGTTAAACTGTCTCAAGGGGGGCACGGTCCTGCCGGAACCACATCCGGAGAGGGTCCACCCGGAACCGATACTCACCGTTTCAGTGTTGCCGGTGCTTCCGAAGTTATTTTTTTCAGGTATTCAACAGACAGCGAACTCGCGGACTCTGTTGGTGGATTTGTATTCCCGGCGGATATTGTGATCTTCGAGAGTAATTCGATTCTTAAGCTGCTGGATCCTGATTATCACATTCACATCCGTTCAAATTCCGGGCAGAAACAATCTGCGGAAGGACTGGACTGCAAAGCAGACCTGACGACAGACGGCCCGGTATCCGCAGAAGATGCAGACAAGATCGCCAGACTGGTGCCGGGATTAATGCGGATCGGCGATTATTCTCCCGTAACAATCGGCGGCAAGCACTGGCTGAACCTTCATGGAATGCCACTCTTTGGCGAAGGGAGGATGGATCTCCTGAAGACTGTCCATGAGACAGGTTCCATTCTGCAGGCTGCAAAGAGAACCGGTATCCAGTACAAACGCGCCTGGGTACTGCTTCATGATGCTGAACAGCGTCTTGGTGCAAAACTGCTCCTCAGCGACAGAGGGGGAGCCGGAGGCGGAGGAACCAGTATCACTCCACTTGCTAAGGCTCTGCTGAACATTTGGGAAAAGTCTGAGAAGGATTTCAATAGAATGCTGGACAGGCTGGAGGTATGATGATACCGCTTGAGGAAGCACTTAAACTGGTGCTCGATAATTCGGGAGAACCGGAGGTGGAAGAAGTCTCCATTGATGAGGCTGTCGGTCATGTACTGGCTTCCAATGTCTATTCGGATATCGATATGCCGCCTTTCAACCGATCGGCTATGGATGGATTTGCCATTTCAGGGGATGATTTGAGGCACGAACTTCTAGAAGAAGTCACTGCTGGTGACGCCAGAGAGATCAGAATTAAACCGGGTATTGCATGCCCAATAATGACCGGGGCGTTAATACCTGAAGGAGCAGACAGGATAGTGATCGTCGAGGAATCCGTCGTTGAGAATTCCATTCTGCACCTCGAAAAAGTGCCGCACGAAGGAGCGAACATCTGCTGGAAAGCTGAAGACATTAAAAAGGGGCAGCTTGTACTGGAACACGGAACGAGACTTTCCCAGCAGCATATGGGAATAGCGGCCATGGCTGGAAGGGGTGTACTGCCTGTTTTTAGAAAACCCCGTATTGCCGTAGTAACTACCGGAACTGAAATAGTTTCCCCTACCTGGATACCATCACCGGGTCAGGTAAGAAATGCGAACATGCCGCTGATTACTTCTCAGCTTTCACTGAGCGGTTTTCCGGTTGCATTGTCTGTTCATTCCGCTGATGATCCCGATTCCCTCAGGGCATCTATCGGGCAATTTCTGAGTTGCAGCGATATCCTCATAGTAGCTGGAGGAGTTTCGAAAGGCACGAAGGATTTCGTTCCATCAGTCCTTGAATCCCTCGGCGTGAAGCTGCATTTCAGGATGGTCGCACAGAAGCCTGGCAAACCATTAACATTCGGCAGCAGTACTGCAGGTATTCCGATCTTCGGACTCCCGGGCAACCCTGTGTCCGTAATGGTGTCGGTCGAGGAGTACGTACTCCCGCTCCTCCGGAAAAGATCCGGCTTCAAGGGATGCCACAAGCGGACATATCATGGTGAGATAACCTCTGATTACCGGAAGAAACCCGGCAGGCTGCATTTCCTCAGGGTAATCGCTTACAGGGAAGGCGATTCCTGGAGGCTTCATCATCCTGATTCTTCGGGTTCGGGGGATCTGATGAGTACTGTAAATGTTAATGCCCTCGCAATAGTCAGTGAAGATCAACTGAGTATTCAGGACGGAGAAATCCTTCCTTTTCACTTTTTCAGTTCCACTGCAGGCGAGCTTGCGTTCTCATGAGGGATTCAAAGGGGCGTGAAATCAACTACCTCAGGCTTTCAGTCACGGACAGGTGCAATATCAGATGCATTTACTGTATGCCTGAATCAGGCGTTCCCCTTGTTTCTCATAATGATATTCTTTCTGTGGATGAGACTATCCGTCTTTCAGGGATAATCGTGAAGGCAGCTGATATCAGAAAAGTAAGAATAACCGGGGGAGAGCCGCTTGTAAGAAAAGGCGTCCTGGATATTGTGCGCGGCATCTCTTCTGGACATCCCGGTGAGCTTGTGCTTACAACAAACGGGCTCCTGCTTCGCGGTATGGCGAAGCAACTTGACGCTGCCGGAATCGAGAGGGTGAACATCAGCCTGGACAGCCTGAGGAATGACAGGATACGCCTTATCTCCAGAAGGGATATACGTCTTGAAGATATTGAAGATGCTGTTGCAGCAGCTTTCGACGCAGGTCTTGACCCAGTCAAGGTAAACTGCGTAGTCATGCGGGATATCAACGATGATGAGATAGAGGATTTCATAAAGTGGAGCAGGGAGACAGGCGTTACAGTCCGTTTCATTGAGCATATGCCGTCAAGGCTTTCAGGAGATACATTCGTCTCAAGGGATGAGATAATTAAGAAGGCTTCTGCTGGTGGTGAAGTCGTCAGACAGAAAGATGACGGCACAGCAGGTATTTATTCCGTTGGTGACAGCGGACAGACTTTCGGTATAATCGCGCCATTTTCCGATCCCATGTGCAGCTTCTGCAGCAGAATCAGGCTGTCAGCCCTGGGCACACTGCACTCCTGTCTTGCGCAGGAGGAGGGAGTATCACTTAAAGAGCTGCTGCGGAATGATGCAGGTGATGATGTTATTTCGGATATTGTGAGGGGAGCGGTAATGAATAAACCTGATTCCCATGGCGGATGTGTCCACGCGAAGATGTGGAAGATTGGCGGTTAGTTTGAAGAATATGTCTCACATTGATGAAAAGGGGAATGCGAGGATGGTAGATGTTTCAACTAAGGAAGCCACCTCAAGAACGGCCACAGCCTCCGGGTGCATCGTACTGGGCAGCAACGCATCTGCCGCTATCGATGATGATTCGACCCCGAAGGGCGATGTCTTTTCAACTGCGAGAATTGGCGCTATAACCGCGGTGAAGAGAACCTGGGAGTTGATTCCTCTTTGTCATCCACTGAGAATCGGCGGAGTGGACATAGAATTCAGTAAGGATGGAAATACAATTAGCGTAACCTGCACTGTGAAGGGTGTGGAATCAACCGGTTTCGAGATGGAAGCCCTCACAGGTGTTACGACTGCTCTTCTTATTATATACGATATGACAAAAGCCCTGGACCGAGGCATGGAAATTGGAGAAGTAAGGCTGATTCGGAAAAGCGGCGGGAAATCAGGAGAATACAAATGGCAAGGGTAAGTGCGGTATGTCTATCAGAGAAAAGACAGACACTGAAAACAGAGCAGGACTCGGTGCAGCTGATTGAGAACTTCGGTATTGAAGGTGATGCACATGCCCGAAGCGGTCCCCGGCAGGTATCAATCCTCTCGGAGTTGTCCCTCGCGAAAATGGAAGCTAAAGGTGTTAGAACCTCACCAGGATGCTGCGGTGAGAATATAGATATCCACGGAACCGTCGAATTACACACACTTCTTCGGGGAGTACATCTGAAACTTGGCGAATCTGCTGTAGTAAGAGTCACAGAAATCGGGAAGGACAATACCGACGGTCATGCGGACAATGTTATCCAGAGCAACATTTTCCCGGTTGAAGGTGTTTTCACGGAAGTAATAACCGGAGGCGCGGTTAAACGGAACGATTCGGTTGAAGTACTCCGGAACAGCGGTTACACCGCGGGAGTACTGACTGTGAGTGATTCTGCTTCCAGAGGTGTCTACGAGGATCTGAGCGGCCCCGCTTTGATCAAATTACTCGAGAATAATGGTTTTCTTCCAGCAAGGTATGCCATTGTTCCCGATGAGCTGCCGCAAATAACAGCCAAGCTTACGAACTGGTGTGACGATGGTTTTCTGGACGTTCTGTTCACAACAGGTGGAACCGGATTTTCCGTCAGGGACATTACTCCTGAAGCAACCAGCGAGGTCTGTGACAGGCAAGTTCCCGGCATTCCGGAGATGATAAGGCAGAAGTCAGCTTTAATCGTTGAGTCGGCGTGGCTTTCAAGAGCCCGGGCAGGGATCAGAAAACGGACGCTGGTGATTAATCTTCCCGGAAGCAGAAAAGCTGCTGTAGAGTGCGCAGGTTTTGCGCTGCCGATACTAGTACACGCTCTGGAAATTCTCAGGGGAGATATCGATCATTGTGGTGGACAGGGGACTGGCTTGAATACCAGCCCCGTAATCAAAGCCTAGTTAAGGACTGAGTCTACGATCTGTTCCGGACATCGATCACCGTTACTTCACCCAGCTCTATCATATCATCAATACTTCTGACATCTTAGCGAAAAAATCGGGTTTTTCCATGACACTCCTTACAAACTAACATTCCAACGGATAAAGGAATGTAAGATTTGATGTCAATGATAAGCAATCAGATTCCTGAATAGAAGCCAAATATTGTCATAATAGAAATAAGTACTTGACAAATTGTAAAATAATCTTTATAAATTAATCACAGAATAACATAAAATGAAAGGAGCGATCATGAGCGAGGAACAGAGAGAGATACTTCAGATGGTGTCAGACGGCAAGATTAGTGCCGATGATGGCGCAAAACTTCTGGAGGCTCTTAAAACTGGAGAGCAGAAGAGAAGAGAGATGGAATCACCGGCCAGGAGGGTCAGGGAGAAGAAGCGTATAATCAGTGAGAAAAAAATAATGAATCATCTAGCCGGTATGGGCAATATGCGCGAAATAGGACGCATGGTCCGCGGTATGGTAAGGGATTCCGTATCGGGAATTAGCGATGACTTTGCTGAGATTGACGAGGAAATGTGTGAGGATGCAGGTCTTCTAGAAGGCCCGATTGAATTGGAGAGCGGTACTGAGCTTGTTCTTAAACGAAGACGAAGAGTTCACATGAACACTGGCGGTGATCTTACTCTGATAGGGGTAGTGGGATTTTCACTTGAAGCAGTCGGAGAGGACATACCGGATATTAAAGTTTATCGCGAAAATGGTACGGTCTATCTTAAATGGGATACTGGTGATTTGACACTCAACGTACCGGCTGCAGTAGATAACGTACGGGCAAGCATAATGGGGGGGAATATCAAGCTTAGCGGAATATCTGCTTCCGCGCAGATTAAAACAAAGGGTGGAAATATCAACCTCTCTGAAACCTCAAGAGCCTTCAGCGCTAAAACAATGGGGGGAGATATAATGATAGCATTAACAGATAACTGGAGTGAAGATTCTGAAGTGGCAACTATGGGGGGCAACATCAACCTGGTACTCCACTCCTCTAACAAGGCCGAAATATCGGCAAAAACCATGGGTGGGAGGATTGCAGTTCAGGAAGGAATCGGTGAATTGACTGAATCTGGACATCCCGGTGCATCCAGAGTTAATATTGACCTCTCAGAGGGAGAAGAATGCCCCGATCTCAGCATGAAGACCATGGGAGGCGATATCTCCGTAACCATGTCCGGTGCGGAACCGGCAGAGGAGAGGGACACTGAGAAGAAGCGCAGCAGAAAAAAGAAGAAATGAGATAAAATGAGTGACAGCACCATTCCCCCGAAGTGCCCTGGTTGCGGAGACAGACTTATTGTTGTCAAGCTTCAGTGCAGTTCGTGTGGTACCGAAGTAAACGGTGAGTTCGATTTATGCCCGGTTTGTACGCTCGAGGGTAAGAACAAGGAGCTTTTCGACTTATTCATGGAATCGAGGGGAAATCTCAAGGAAGTGCAGCGAAAGCTTGGCATATCATATCCAACCGTCAGGCAGAGAATTGATAACATGTTCAGTGAACTGAAAGGTGAGAAACCTCCATTGGATCCTGCTGAAATCCTGAAAAGGCTCAGCGATGGAGAAATTAATGTAGATACTGCATCAAAACTTATCGCCGGGGAATAGACCGGCTGTATTCAAGAAGACCGGACTTTGCCTGTAGTGTTAACGGCGTCTTGTTTTGCAGCACTGAATGCATAATACTCTTCTGAAGATTGGATTATTATGCATAAGTTCAACACAGTTCCAGATAACATCCATATTGCGGTAACTGCTCCTTCCAATTTCCCGGAACGATATCTCGAAAGCAAATCGCCATGAGCGATGATTCAAAATCCAGAGAGGAACTGTTAGAGGAACTTGCAGCACTCCGCAAGCAGATCTCCGACCAGACAACAATAGAGGTAATGCTCAAAGCGGAACGTGAACGTTGTCAGGAATATCTCGATCTTGCCGGTGTAATGTTTGTTGCCATCGACACAGTGGGTACGGTGATACTTGCCAACCGTAAGGCCTGCGAAGTACTCGAGTACGAGGAAAATGAGATCGTTGGTAAAAACTGGTTCGATAACTTCCTGCCGCAACGTCTGCGTGAAAGGGGGAAGCAGGTCTTCGAGCAGCTCATATCCGGTGAGATCGAACCGATAGAGTACTTCGAAAATCCGGTTCTACCCAAAAGCGGTGTTGAGCGTTTCATCGCATGGCATAGCTCGATCCTGCGGGATGATAAGGGCAATATCGTTGCAAGCCTTTCTTCAGGTGAGGATATCACCGAGCGCAAGCAGATGGAAAAATCGCTCAGGGAAAGCGAAGGGCGATTCAGGGCAATCATGGCATCAACGATTGATTTCATCTTCACTAAAGATAATGAGTTCAGGTACACTTATGTGAACCGGGCAATGGCAGATCTGTTTGGATGTAATCCAGAGGATCTTATAGGCAGGACTCCTGAAGAGTTGTTCGATCCGGAGTATGCAAAGGTTGTTTACGAAGTGGATAAGCTGGTTCTGAAAGGTGAGATTGTTGACCAGACCCGTGTACTGTCCATTGGAGGACAGGAATATGACTTCCATACAGTTCAAGTTCCACTTGCAGATGCGGATGGAAAGGTGGAAGGCATCTGCGGCATCGTACGGGATATTACTGAAATGAAAAAAACGGAGGAAGCGCTTCGGGATAACAAAGAACGTTTTGAGAAAATAATTGCACAGTGCCCTATACCTATGGTTATCACTGATGCAGAAGGCGATATTGAGTATTTCAACGATAGATTCATCGAAGTTTTTGGCTATACGCTTGATGATGTATCTACCACTGAACAATGGTGGGCTCTTACTTATCCCGACGAGGATTATCGTCAATTAGTAAGACGATCATGGGAATCCGCAATTGCAGTGGCTGCGGAAAAAGGGACTCAGATCGAAACACAGGAATGGGATTTCACCTGTAAAGATCGTTCGGTACGGCATGTTGAGTTTGATATGATGCCTTTGGGCGCAATCTCTGTCATTGCGATGAACGACATCACCGAACGCAAGAGGACTGAGGAGAAGCTGAGGCAGTCGTACGATTTCATGCAGACTGTTATTGATGGATTCCCTGAGGACCTGATGGTGATCAACCGTGATTACACCATTGCGCTGGCGAACAGCACTGTGCGACTGAAGGCTGGAAACGATCCTGTGGTCTCCTGTATGAAGTGTCATCAGATTTCCCACCACAGCGAAACACCTTGTGAAAACGGGGTGCACCCGTGCCCTCTCCTGGCAGTCTTCGAAACCGAGAAGCTAATGGAGGTAGAGCATATTCACTACGATAAGCTGGGGAATGAAAAAATAGTTGAGGTTGTCGTTGCGCCGATCTTCGACCAACATGGAGATGTGGTTCAAGTTATCGAATCCTGCCGTGATATCACTGAGCGCAGGAATGCAGAAGAGGAAAGGCTGTATCTTGAACGCCAGATTCAACACGCCCAGAAACTGGAGAGCCTCGGTGTGCTTGCAGGCGGTATAGCGCACGATTTTAACAACATTCTGATGGCGATTCTGGGAAATGCTGATCTTGCACTGCAGGATCTCTCAACCGCAAATCCCGCGTATGCCAATGTGAAAGAGATAGAAATTGCTTCCCTACGTGCAGCAGACCTGGCAAGGCAGATGCTTGCGTATTCTGGTAAGGGAAAATTCCTTATCGAGAAGATCAGCCTGAATGAAGCTGTCGAAGAGATGACGCACATGCTGGAAGTATCGATCTCAAAGAAGGCCGTCATAAAGTATCACTATTCTGACAATCTGCCCTTGATCGATGCCGATGCTACACAGATCAGGCAGATAATCATGAACCTTGTTCTAAATGCGTCCGATGCAATTGAAAGAACGAGCGGGGTGATATCTATCACAACAGGGGCTATGGATTGTGATAATGCTTACCTGACAAGCGCTTACATTGACGAATCGCTTCCCGAAGGGCAGTATGTATACGTTGAAGTGACCGACACCGGTTCCGGGATGGACAGTGAAACCATGGAGAAGCTGTTCGACCCCTTCTATACGACGAAATTTACCGGGCGCGGTCTCGGTTTGTCGGCTGTCCTCGGGATAATCCGGGGTCACAGTGGCGCGATCAGGGTTTACAGTGAATTGGGCAAAGGATCGTCTATCAAAGTGCTGTTTCCCGCTTGCAGTGACCCTGCAGAAGCTCTGGAAACTGATCACAGGGAAAAAGGGATTCAGTGGACCTGCAGCGGTACCATTCTCCTTGTGGATGACGAAGACTCGATATTGTCTGTAGAAAGACAGATGCTCGAGCGTATTGGATTCGATATCCTGACCGCTTCAGATGGACGAGAAGCTTTGAGCCATTTTCGCGAGCATTCAGATGTAATTGATCTGGTTATTCTTGACCTCACCATGCCTCATGTTGATGGCGAGGAAGCTTTCCGAGAACTTCGCCGCGTGCGAGATGATGTTCGTGTGCTCATAACAAGCGGTTACAACGAACAGGAAGTATGTCAACGTTTCTCAGACAAGTCTCTTGCAGGATTTCTGCAGAAACCATTTACGTTCAGTGAACTTGAAGGCAAAATAAAAGAAATATTCGATAATTAAACGGTCGTAACCAGGCCATCTGCATGACGAATCCCTATAAAAGTACTATATTTTATATATGGATATGTGAATCGAATCTTTCATTCGAACTTAGTGTTTCTGATAACCACGCGAAAGGAATTGTGAATAGCATGAAAACAGCCTCCCTGTTAGCTTTAACACTGCTTATCGGTTTAGCCTCAGCAGGAATGGATGCTCTAGCTGATATCACTGAGAAGGTCACTGCTGCATTCGATCAGGAAACCGGTACTTTTGCTGAAGGCGCATATGGGACACTTCTGGAAGCTCATAACATGATCGGAGTTGCTCTGGAAGGTGAAATTACCGACGAAATTGAACTGAAAACACTTAGTGCTATGGATTGCATGGTAATGTACAATCTCGCCTGCCTTGAAGCTTTAGACGGAAATACAGATGAAGCTTTCACCTGGCTTGAAGGTTCGGTTGATGCCGGATACGGTGACCCTGAGTGGATGCTTGCTGATGAAGATCTTGCCGGTCTCAGAGAGGATGCCAGGTTCGGTGAGCTCGCAGATGCTGCCGCTGAAAACATGGATGAAGATTGCAGCGGACCCTGCTCCAGTGGAGGTCCTTGCTGCGGAAGCGGTGAATGCGAGTAAGGAGAACAACCCGGCTGGTTCAGACAATTACTCTGAGAGAGAGTATAACATGCGTCGGCGGATTACGGATATAATAAATTCGATAGAAGGAGCAGGTGGACAGCGCGTCCATCTGCTCTGATGTATGCAGCTGAAAACGAGTACCTCCCAGCTCCATATAGAAACTTGTTCCTGTTGGAAATTCCTTTGTCCATGTTCTGATCTCGCCCTCCAGTGTGCTGATGGATCCGCTATGCAAATCCCGGCTTCGTACTTTTCCCAGATAGAGGAAGAAAACAAATATCAGCAGGAAAACCGCGCCAGTTCCGGCAAAGTAGGGCATTGCCTGCCTGAATCCTGCAGATCCCGGCTCCGCTACTAAGAGTAATACGACTGACATGATAACCAGTGTTAGACCGATCGCAATGAAGGCTGCTCTGGTTCCGCAGCCATAGCTGATAGAATAGTTATGAAGAAGATCCTCCTGTTTCTCTGTAAGGAGGCCGTTCTCGTTTGCTTGCAGATCCTCTATTGAGAATGCGAATGCATTCCTTATACTTTCATCAGACAAAAAATCCTCCAACTGTATGAAGCAGGAGCTCTAGCAAAGGTAATCAGATAATCACTCAGTAATGACCAAAGGAACTGGTTCGACAAGTAGGGTAGGTATAATCTCACTGCTGAAATCCCTGATGTTCACCTCGTAATAGAATGTATCTTCAGCAAGTAATTCATTTCCATCGAATTCAACAAACCACATTTGGGGATTGTCGGTCTGTGGACGCTCAAAAACGGTGCGCCCCTCGCCAAGAGGACCGTTCCAGAGAAGCGGCTGGCACAGCGAGAACTGTAATGGTTCAAGCCCTGTGATATAGGTCCAGCCGTGAATCAGATATTGCACCTGGACTACGATCTCTTCTTCGTCACTGCAGGGAATCACCCACATATCCACATAGAATCGGCGGGTTTCCGGTACAGCGCTCCGGAAATCATCCTCAGAATCGAACTGTGATCTGTATTCCTCGATTGGGCGTAATCCATGGCTGGAAACTGTTCCGTTTCCGCAATTGTACGTGTGCATGTTTAAGACGGAATCGGCCTGGTACTCCCCGAGCATGGCCCGGGATTCCATCTCAATTCCGTTAACCGTAAAGGATTCGAGTTCCCGTGTCAGCTCGGGAGATACTCCCAGATCGAGGCATATGAGTATATCACATCCGGAAACAGGCGGAATGAGAACAAGTCTTTCGTTGACCGTGTAATCCCAGTCAACATAATTGGACATTGTTTCATTCTCAACAGAAACAGGCATGATTGTCGCATACCACGATTCAAGTACAGCAAGGTTTTCAGATGATTCTTCGCAGACCTGCCCGGTGCCGTCCACTCTGTAAACCGGGCAGAGCCAGGAAGCATATGAAGAACCTGCAAGGTATACGATTACTAAAACAACTCGAAAATTCATCTATACCCTCCCTGTTACATGTACTCAACAATATCTTCAATAGAAGGTGAGCTGATTCAATAATATTCTCAAGCTGTTCTGGTGATATCTTTTTTTCGGGATCGAACTTCTTGCATGCATGACGGAATTTCAGGGTATCCAGAACCGCATTCATTATTTTCCTCTCGGAAATTATCCGCCTGACATCAGGTGGATTATGTCTACAGTTGCTTCATCGGGAACTACCGATGAATCGTACTCATCCCTGGGTATGAGTTTTCCGTTGATTCGTACGATAAGAAGAGGAAAGATGTAATTCTTTTCCTTAATGACATCACTTACAGTTTTACCCCGGGACCATTCTGTCTGTTCGCTGTTAACAACTATCATACTGTCAGCGGCGGGGACAATTGTCCCCGCCTGCAAATATCAACCTCCGTGTTTTTTTACAAGTTCAATTACATCCGGGAAATCAATGCCGAGTTCCTGAAGTTTATCGAGCGTCGGAACGCCATCGTTCGTCCAGCCCCTGCGTTTGTAGACCGCGTCCAGCAGTTGCTCGTACTGCGCTTCCCGGTATTTACGCATGGCCGTAACCTTCTCTTCAGAGGACATTCCGGAGGGATCGATCCCAACTTCCTCACTTAGCTGAGCGTCGTACCTGTCCTGTCGTGATTCGTACTCAGTAACAGTGACAGGTCCTGCAGATCTGTACGGTATTGCATCATGCTCACGTTTTCCGAAACCCATCTTCAGGTTGAATACTCGCTGGAAGTTGTAGACCTTCTCGGACATACTTATCAGGCTGTCCATGGTTTGAGGCTTCCCTGTTACTCCTTCGAAGAATTCGCAGTATCCCTGGACATGTCCCGGTACTTTTGCCGGTTCATCCGTTTCGGCATTATCCGCCGGCTCAACATCGTTCCAGGGAAGCTTGCAGAGTCCGCAGAGGCCAAACCATGTTCTCCACATGGGGAAGTAATGCAGGGCTTCAGCTTTGTCTGCAAAGGTCGGTATCTGTTTGTTCACCATGTCCATGAAGATGAGCCATGCTTCGTCATGCTGCGCACCTTTGAGGGCAATACCATAACCACCCTGCTGGGCAAGAGATTCTTTGGTTACGTATTCGGAGTATTCCATTCCCTTGGCTTCCATACCGATATCAAACACGAAATCGGGATCGGCTCCAAAGTTCTCCACGAAGTACTTTTTCATGTAGCGGATACCCTTACCGGCGATGAGCCCGAAACCTTCTCCACGGCCGATCTGATGAAGGAGTTCAAGGGCAGCGTCCCTGGCTCCGAATGGAATCTCGAGCCCTCCGGTCTTTTCCTTATCGAGAACACCGGCTTCGTAACACTCCATGACAAAGGATACTCCCGTTGCGAAGGAGATAGTGTCCAGTCCGTATGTGTCACAGTAGAAGTTGTACTCGATCACGAAACGGGGATCGAAAATACCCATATTGGCTGAACCGCCCAGAGTTTCGTATTCAGGGCCATCAACAAGGACTTTTTCTCCCTTATAGGGTCCGGTTGAAAGCTGGAAATCCTCGACGGCCTTTGCGCAGGCCATAGTACACCCAAGCCAGCATCCATCCGGCTTACCTTTTGTGAAGAATGTTCTTAGGACATCGGAGCTGATCTTCGGAGTATCTGCATGTTTTCCGTAGCGGTAGTTCATGACAGGGAGGAGATCGTAGGCATCCATTATCTCGACAAGGTGGGCGGTTCCCACTCCACGCATGTCGCACTGTTCCTCATCGAACTTTATCATCTCCTCTGTTATTCTCATGCCTGCGCGGCGAACCATATCGGCGTCAAAGGGCTGGTTAGGGTCGTCAACCATGGTTATTGCCCCGGTAGGACATATTTCGGCACAGGCTCCGCATCCGATACAGTGGGGCTGGTCGGAATCGTAGGGCATTCGAACCGCCCTTACCGCACCCCTGTTCGTGAAGTTAATGATGTTCTCCCAGATACCCTGTTCGCAAATTCTCATGCAGAGACCGCACAGAATGCAGGCGTTGGGATTCAGATCGACAGCAGGATGCTTATAGCGGGGTTTTTCGATCCGGACAAATTTAGCAAGATCCTTGATGATCTGTACATTGGGCCATCTGGAAAGCATCATCTCCAGCGTGATTGTCCTGTTCCTGAGTACCTTATCCGAAGAGGTATACACTGTTACGGGCTTCCGAACCGGATAATTACATGATGTAACCAGTTTTGCTCTTCTTCCGTCATCCACCTCTACAATGCAGAGCCTGCATGCAGCATATGGTTCTACAAGTTCACTGTGGCAGAGAGCCGGGATGAAAATGTTATTCTCCAATGCGGCTTCAAGAATGGTTGAATCCCTTTTAACCGGGATCGATCTGCCATCAATTGTGATTGTTATCATTTCTATTTCAGTCATTAGAGTACCTCCACCGCATCGAAGTTACATACTTCCCTGCAGACTCCGCAGTGAATACACTTCTCCTGATCTATCATATGCTGTTCCTTCAGGCTGCCCTCGATTGCGTCCACCGGACAGTTTCTGGCGCAGATTGTACAGCCGGTACAGTTATCAGCGATAATCCTGTACTCAATAAGTGCCTTGCACTTGAGTGCAGAGCATTTACCCTCCCGGATATGGTCTTCGTATTCTTTCCTGAAATACCTGATTGTGCTGAGAACCGGATTAGCTGCTGTCTGACCCAGCGCGCACAGGCTGCTTTCGGACATATTCTGTCCATATTCCTCGAGAAGCTCAATGTCACCCTGGCGACCATCCCCGTTGGTGATCCGATCCAGAATTGTCCCGAGGGCGACGAGTCCTTCCCTGCAGGGAGTGCACTTACCGCAGGATTCATCCTTCAGGAAATCAACGAAGTACTTTGCCACCTGGATCATGCATGTGGAGTCGTCCATGACAACCATTCCACCCGAGCCCATCATTGAGCCAACTTCAGTGAGAGTATCGAAATCCACGGGAAGGTCAAGTTTGTCAGCGGGGAGGACTCCTCCGGAAGGGCCTCCTGTCTGTACTCCCTTGAATTCTTTGCCATCGGGAATACCTCCACCGATATCGTAGATGATCTCACGGAGAGTTATTCCCATTGGTACTTCAACGAGACCGATGTTGTTCACGTCTCCAACAAGAGAGAAAACCTTGGTCCCCGATGATCCATTCCAGGGATTCTCAGAGACATCGCCTGTTCCGATGGATGCGAACCATTGGGCTCCCTTTTCCATTATCAGTGGAATATTTGCCCAGGTCTCAACGTTATTCAGAACAGTTGGCCTATCTTTGTAGCCCCTTTCAACAGAGCGGACGTATTTTGCTCGTGGTTCCCCCGGGTTGCCGGCCATGGAAGCCATCAGAGCTGAGGATTCACCGCACACGAAGGCTCCTGCTCCTCTGTGCACCACGATATCAAAATCGAATCCGGTATTGAAGATGTTCTTTCCAAGAAGGCCATACTCACGCGATTGGCTTATAGCGATGATCAAGCGTTGCATGGCAAGAGGATATTCCTTACGGATGTAGATGTATCCCCTGCTGGCTCCCACTGCATAGGCGCCGGTCAGCATTCCCTCTATTACACAGTGAGGATCTGCCTCTATTATGCTTCTATCCATGAAAGCGCCCGGGTCTCCCTCATCGGCGTTGCATATCACCGATGGAGGATATCCGGTTTTCTCAACGGCCTGGGCACACGATTGCCATTTCACTCCAGCTGGGAAACCACCGCCTCCCCGGCCTCTAATGCCTGAACGAATGATCTCAGTGATCACTTCTTCAGGTTTCATCGTTGTAAGTAATTTGTGCAGAGCCTGATATCCATCAAGTCTGAAGTAATCTTCGATTTTCTCCGGATTGATCATTCCTTTGTGCCGCAGAGCAAGAAGCTTCTGCTTTCCGAAGAACGGAATATTCTCCATCTTCGGAACAGCTACTCCGTTATGATGATAAAGAAGCCTTTGCACAGGCTCTCCGCCCAGCAGATGTTTCTCTATAATTTCCGGGATATCGCTGATTGTAAGCTCCTCGTAGAATATTCCCTCAGGCTGAACCACCATAATGGGACCCTGGGCGCAGAACCCGTTGCACCCGGTCGGCACCACCAGGTACTTTTCCAGCAGATTACGTTTCTCAAGCTCCTCATTCAGAGCTTTGACAAGATTGAAGGATTTGTTTGCAACACACGCTGTTCCTGTGCATACCATAAGTGCCGCACTGTAGTTTTCGTACTCTTCGAGGGCTTTCTGCTGCATCTGTTTCAACTGATCAATTGTCATTTCCGGCCCTCCTTAACTGAATCTTTTTATGATGCTGGGTACTTCGTTAGATTTGACTCCACCCATAACCTCATCACCAATGGTAACAACGGGAGCGAGTCCGCATGCGCCGACACATCTGACTTCGGTAAGTGTATATTTACCGTCCGGTGTCGTTTCTCCGCTTGAAATACCAAGAGTCCTTTCGAGGGCTGCAAGCACGTCCGCTGCCCCCTTTACGTAACATGCTGTTCCCATGCAGACCTGTATTTCCGTTTCGCCCCTCTGCTCAAGACTGAAAGCATTGTAGAAGGTGGCTATATGAAACAGTTTGCCCCTTGGTTTTTCGGTTCTGTCAGCAATCCTTTCAAGGGCTTCCTTCGGGATGTATCGGAACTCGTCCTGAACATCCTGCATCATCTCGATAACGAAATCGGGATCCGTGTTCCATTTCTCAATAATAGCGTCCACTATTTTCAAATTAATCATTGGACACCTCCCCTGCATCCTGCTGAGAAATTGTCCATGCGGGTCTTGTCTGGGGAGCCTTCACTACAAGAGCTTTCAGCCCTTTGTTCCGGAAGACTGTGCCCGTTCCACCCCTTCCGGCCTGCTTCAGCCTCATGGCTCTTCTCCTCCAGTCCCACCATGAGAAATTCAGGCATCCGATCCATGCATGTTCAGCACCGGCACCGGCTGAGACCGTTGAAATATGCCGCTTGTCATCATCATCTTTGGAGTACATCTCGGCCAGCTCCTCCGCAGCCAGGTGTGAATTCACAGAAAGAAGCGGGGATTCAATCACCTGAACCCTACCGTTTATACCGTCGATGAAGATGATCAGATCAACTTCAGATTTTCCGGTGAGAACAAGGCAGTCAAAACCGGAGAACTTCAGCAGGGGACCGAAATGCCCTCCAACATTGGAATCCACTACGGATCCCGTCGTGGGGGATATGGTTGTGACAATAGACTTGCCTGCACCCGAGAAAGAAGTTGTACCTCCGAGCGGTCCTGCAGCTATGCATATAGCATTCTCAGGACTGTCCCATTTTGTGAATGAGGTTACTTCCTGCCACAGCATCCAGAGATCGAATCCTTTTCCACCGGTGAAAACATCTTTCATTTTCTCCGTTACCGGTACGATCCTGAAGGAAGGTTCTGAGATATCAATTCGGAGCATTTCCCCGGTGTACCCTTTTATGGAGGGTCTGGGGCTGTACTCGAACGTACCAAGAACCTTCTGTTTCTCAAGAATCTCACCGGCGTTGCGTGCGTTTGCCATAGAAAACTCCCTGCGATTGCGCCTGTAATAGTAAAAGAATCTGTTAAGAGTGATTATTACCACAGAAATATACGCATGAAAGCTACAAACTGCAGGGGTCGGAAACAACCCTCCGAAAAGGGCTCTGGCAGATCTGGAAGTGATTGCTTAGAATCAAATATGATGGAAGTAGAAACCAACGCATTTCAGAACAATCCTCCCGGCCTTACGGTACTTCTAAACACCGCGTCAGTGGGTATTACCGGAGCCGGCGGGGTAGGATCGAATGTTGCTGCTTCACTGGTTCGTGCCGGAATAGGCAGGCTTGTGATAGCCGATTTCGATTCTGTTGAACTGCCAAACCTTAACAGGCAATTTTTTTTCAGGGATCAGATAGGATATCCAAAGGTTGAGGCTCTGAAATACAATCTGAAGCTCATAAACCCCGATGCTGAAATCGAGATTCACACCAGGCTCATCGATCCTGAAAATGCCTGTTCGATCTTTGCTGACTGTGATGTCCTTGTTGAAGCGGTCGACAGGGAGGAAACCAAAGTGATGCTCCTTGAATCCTGGCTTCGCGGATTACCCCGTAAACCTGTATTCTCCTGCTCCGGTATTGCAGGTTTCGGAAGGACCGATTCGATCAGAGTTGACAGGCGCCAGAACCTTACGATTGTTGGAGATCAGGAAAGTGATCTTTCCATGGGTACGCTTTCCTCAAGAGTAGCTGTTGTGGCCGCCATGATGGCCAACGAGATCATCGAATATTTCTTCTCATCGAAGTAACTACAACTTTTCAGTGCACCTGACCGCCAGTAGAGTGAAGTCATCTGAGAACTTTGAAGAACCATGAAATTCCTCAACGCTCTTTTCGATTAATCGCAGAAGCTTTCCAGGATTCACCCCTCTGTTTTCAGATACTATGGAAATAATTCTGTCTTCCCCGTACTCCTCCTCTTCAGCATTCATGGCTTCACATACTCCATCGGTATACATGAGAAGAGTATCACCGATCCTGAAGTCGATAATACCTTCGGTGTATTCCGCATTACGCACTACACCGAATAAAAGACCACCCTCACTCAGTCTTTCAACACTGCCATCACTCCTCATCAACAGCGGCGGGTTATGACCTGCGTTGACAAAGTTGATTCTGCCGGCGGCGGGATCCAGGGAGGCCATGAAAAATGTTATGAATAGCTCCGGTGGTGTATTATCGAATATGAGTGAATTTATCTTCTCGGCCGATTCTGCCAGAGTTACACCCATTTCCCTAGTTGTTCTAAGGGATGCCTGAAGATTGGCCATGAGAAGTGCAGCTCCTACTCCCTTACCTGCTACGTCACCCACGGCGACAATTACACGGCCGCCTGGAATAGTCATGACATCGTAGTAATCACCGGCTACTTCAAGACAGAACCGGATAAGGGCATCGATCTCAAGTCCTTTTACATTCGGAATTCTTTCCGGCAGAAAACCCATCTGGATTTCCCTTGACATACGCATCTGTTCATCGAGTTTCTGCTTTATGATTCTCTCCCTGAGGAGCTGTATGTTTTCAGCCACCAGAGCTATCTGTGCTGAAAAGCTGCTTAGTAATTCAAGTTCTTCCGATGTGAAATCCTCTCCATTTGTTTTGCTGCTGATTACAAGGAATCCTACGAGACCTGATTTAACTGTAAGGGGAAGAATAACAGCACATTTACGCCTCAGGAACCATTCTTTCTGTTCATCATTCAGTGATATGTTTCCGCTTTCTATGGCTTCATCGAGGAGAATGGAGTTTTCTCGGCTTACAAGCCTTTCTATTAACTCATCAGATAGATTGAAGGGTGTCGGTTCATCGTTCTCAGCCACGAATCCGTTTTCGTCGCTGATCCTGAGCACAGGATAGATATTCTCAGCCGATAGACCTGCAGCCAGTTTATCCTGTAGATTCTTCCAGAAAGAGCTGTCATCTGTTCGCACCATACTTGATGCAAGGAAATCCTTCAGGAGATTACGAAGTCTGCCTCGCTCCGGATAGAAGTATTTTTCAACCTTTGCTCTCAACCTGCGCTGAGTCGGCATGAATACCAGTGCAAGGCCAAGGCCGAGAACGAGCGTAGGTGTTTGACTGCTGATACCCACTGCCTCGAGAACGAACTCTCCAAAAAGGTAAAGCAGACCGAAAAATATCAGAAGCAGAACAAAGTTGACCGCAATAAAGCGGGTACCTCTTTTGATCTTTCCTTCCACTGCTAGCAGTTTGTATTTCCGGAATGCATAGATGAAGGAAATAGGTATGGGAAGAAGAAAAAGGAAGGTAATGTTGTAAATAAGCATTAAAGTCTGAATTGGGATCTGAATATTCGGGCCGTCGAATAAATACGTGAACCAGTTGAAGAGTATGAATATTGTGACACCTGTAACAGAGCCGAGAAGAACCAGTCTAGTCTGTCTTTTCTCTATGAAACTGTCGGATCGACGGTAATTTCTGATAAGCAGAATGAAGCCTGCCGCAATGTAAATTGTGCTGTAGAGAGTAACTGCCAGCACAGGGAAGAAAGGAAAAGAAGATATTCTGATATAACTGAGAACCAGAAAAGGAAGAAAAATGGCTATGTTGAATGGAATACTGAATCTGTCATAGATCGTGTTCCTTTTGGGAAAAAGGAGATGTAATTTAAGCCAGAAACAGGGTGATGACATACCAAGAATCGCAAAGCCTGCAACAAGCCATACTGGTGGTTGGAAAGCAGCATATGGATTGGCGATTATATCGCTTGAAAGAGCCATCAGTACTGCGAGCGTGAAACAGAAAAGCGTAAGTGTTCTTACAGCTGATGAACTGTAATTCTTCGAGAACCCCCATATTCCAGTGAGAATTAGCCCAAGAACTATCAAGGTCCTCAGGATGAACATAAGCCATATTTGGAATTTTAGAGGACCTGGAATAGTTCTCGTTACAATATCCGTAGTGTACATGACGTTTTCATGCATGAACATGATCTCTATAGTTTTACCTGCAGGTGTATCCGTTGAGAATGTATTGAAGTAGTTCTCTTCAGTTGCGGGGCGACCCTCCACTGCAACCAGCAGATCTCCCTGTACAGGATACGGAGAATGGGGGAAATCATCGAGATCTATTTCCCAGAAGGGTGCATAGGATGTTACCGAAGCAAGTCTGATGAAGCTCCACATATCACCGATATGAGTGATTTTGTATATCTTTGTATACTCACGCGCAAGATGAAGAGCGCAGAATCCCGCAGCAAGAACCATGATGATGATTGTGAGTATCAGAACGAGCCGCTTGATCAACTTTCTCTCCGATTTTCAGAGACGGACAGTAGCTTTTTCGTTATTTGAAGATAAGTTATTTACAGACCCGGCGGTATTGCAGACTAATTGATTCCGTGACGGATGGAGATATCACCTGAGACCGTTGTTATATCAATCGTAAATTCCCCATTTCCGAATTCAGTTGAACTGCCTACCAGATCATGATGTATCTCAGCACCGGGAATATCTATGTTACCGCTCATGGTTGATACCGATACACTGACAGTACTTTCAATGACCAGATCGATCAGTCCGCTGACTGTGGATATCTCTATATCGCCTTCAATATTATCGATTACTCCCCTGAGTGAACCATCCACGATGTTTACTACAGAAAGTCCCGGGACATCAATCAGATCTATTTCACCTTTGACAACGTTTACGGTCAGGTCTCCTGCAAATCCCTCAAGTACTGCTGATCCGTTAATAATTTCAACCAATGAAGTACCCATCCCGTTGCTCAATGATATGCAACCGTTGAAAGTCCGCATTACAAGGTTCAGATAGAGGGATTCGGGCAGTCTGACATGGAAATGTACTTCGTTGCCTTCCCAGTCATCACGATAAGTGACTTCGCAGAACAGGCCATTGATGTAATTACAGTCTACATTGATGGATTCAATTTCCTCAGTTTGATCGCCATCGATTGTGTATTCTATCAGCACCTGATCCGAATTCCATTCCTCGATCGTTATATCCCCGTTTATGTTGGTGATAACTACATTCGAACCGGCATCCAGAACAGCTGAAAATGAATCTTCTCCCCTGACGATATCTCCAGCACTGACTGCTGCAGAAGTAAGGATGGAAATTATAGATATTAAAATATATAGCTTAAACATGACAGCTCCTCCGCACGAGATTTGATTGTTGCCGTTTAAAACATACGTTCATTTCTAATTCTGTCAATATATTGTATAATTAATATATGAAATATATATATATTGTAATAATATAATATTTGATATTAGATCATAAAAAATAAACAAGCTCTAGTTGTTTCGATGAAAACCTGTACGAGTTCGGAGTGGTTGTGATGGGTCGACATAACGGATATATTTGAGCTTCTTGCTATTGTAGCTCGAATACTGTTCAAGATAATAGAAAGAAGATTGATCATGATACGACACATCTTCAGAGGAATACTGATTACCTCGGTTCTCATCGCGGCTTGCAGCGGACAATCAGAGCCATCAGCAGAATCCGTTCCCCCGCGACCGAGTGCCGGCAGATTGAGGGTAGCTACAACTACCAGCCTGTACGATACCGGCCTGTGGAGCTACCTTGAGCCGATGTTTGAAGATGAATATGGAATTGAACTCGATGTACTCTACGCGGGAACCGGCAAAGCTCTTGAATGGGGACGAAGAGGTGATGTTGATGTGATCACTGTCCATTCCAGAACCAGGGAAGAGCAATTCGTTGATGAGGGGTATGGTCTTGAGCGTGTCCCGTTCGCGTGCAACTATTTCCTTATTGTGGGGTCACCTGATGATCCTGCAGGTCTTGAAGGAATGTCCCCGGAGGAGGCTTTCACAACTCTAATGAACAGCGGTGAGGCTGTTTTTGTTTCGAGGGGTGACGATTCCGGTACTCATGGCAGGGAAAAAACCATCTGGGCTGCCGTCGGTTTCGATTACGAGGGTGTTCGAACATCTGGTGACTGGTACGTTGAGGGTGGAAGCGGAATGGGACCAACGCTTGTCATGGCGGACGAAATGAACGCATACACTCTATCGGATATGGGAACCTTTATCGCTTACCAGAGTGATCTGGATCTGGTGCCTGTAGTGAACCAGGGTGATTTGCTTCTGAATGTCTATTCAGTACTCGAAGTTACATCAACCAGGAATCCCGAGATGGCAGAAAATCTCGTTGAATTCATTACTTCTGAAAGCGTGCAGGAGCTTATCGGAAACTACGGTGTTGATGAGTACGGCATACAGCTGTTCACTCCCTGTGCCGGGCTGGACATGTAAGGCAGTTTATGTCACAGTTACTGCAAGCTGTTCGTATTTCACTTGATATGATAATCTCAGGAGACCCTGTGGTGTATTCTATCGCATTTCGAACCCTGCTGATATCGATCAGTGCCACGGCTCTGGCATCATTCATTTTCATCCCTCTCGCTTGCATGATTCATTTCAACCGATTCAGAGGAAAAAGATTTCTTCTCAGTATTATTCAGACATTTTACAGCATACCCACGGTGCTAGTGGGTATGCTTGTATTTCTGTTCATCTCCAGAGCAGGTCCTCTTGGAAGCCTTGGAATGCTGTTTTCACCAGGTGCAATAGTACTTGGCGAAGTTCTCCTGATAGCTCCCATTATTACAGGACTGACCATATCTGCTCTCGCAGGCTTGGGAAGGAATATCTCGGATACTGCTTTATCTCTCGGAGCAGGGCAGCTGCAGATGGTTCTCAAGGTACTGTCCGAGTCCAGATATATGGTATTGACCGCGGTTCTCATGGGGTTCGGCAGGGCAGTATCGGAGATTGGCGTGGCAATCATTGTCGGGGGTAATATCTCCGGTTACACGAGGACTCTCACAACGGCTATCGCGCTTGGAGTTGGAAAGGGAGAGACAGCAGCTTCAATTGCCCTGGGTATCATCCTTCTCGCTCTTGCCATGATCGTGAGCTTAACCGTAAATATCCTTCAGCACAGCGAGAAGTGATGATACTTGAACTTGATAATATCGTTCAGAGGAAGAACGGACAGCAGATCCTCAGTGACGTGGATCTGTCTATTTCCATGGGCGCATTCTTTGTTCTTATGGGTCCGACCGGATGCGGTAAAACAACTCTTCTCAGGCTGACAGGCCTTCTTGATAAACCATCTTCAGGTTGTATTAAATACAGAGGCGAACCAGTTCCCTATCGCGGCAAAGAGAGATTAAAACTCCGCCGGAGAATGGTCACTGTTTTTCAGAGACCTGTTCTGTTCAGAGGTAGTGTGAACTCAAATGTCGAGTGGGGATTAAGGATAAGAGGAATCCCCGAGGATGAGATCGGCAGGCAGGTTTCGAGGGTGCTTGGAATGGTGGGTCTGGAAGGATATGAGAATCGTGATTCCAGTACTCTTTCAGGCGGTGAGCTGCAGCGTGTCGCGCTGGCAAGAGCCCTCGTGATTGAACCGGAAATCCTGATACTTGATGAACCGACTACATCGCTTGATCCGAACCTGAGGCTCAGCCTGCTCCGAAGACTGAAGGATCTTCATTCCCAGACCGGTATCACGTTTATCATGGCTACTCATGATTTTACAGATGCACTGTCTCTGGGTACGAGCGGTGCAGTAATGAGGAGCGGCAGGATAGAGCAGACTGGAACGATTGACGAGATCTTCTACAGCCCATCGACTCCTTTCATGGCATCGTTTGTTGGAATGAAGAATGTTTTCCCTGCGGAATTCAGCCCAGATGGAGCTGTAGTGGAAGAACTTCTTGTCAGGCATACATCGAACAGGAGAGGGCACGGTTTTCTGGCAATACCGCCCGAAGCGATAGTTGTCTCGAGGGAGACCACAGTTACCAGCGAGCGGAATCATTTTACGGGAACGATAGTATCTGTTGAACGCGCAGGTCCGGTTTTCAGTATATCTGTGGATTGCGGTAATCTGATAATAGTATCATCCGTTACCAGAAGCGCTCTTTCCGAGCTGGGTCTGACAGAAGGTCGAGATGTATACATATCGTTCAAGGCAAGTGCCGTGCATGTTTTCTGAGAAAGGGATTTCATGAAGTGCATTAATATTACCGGAGATGACAATCTGATTGACATATTCATATCAACTTTCTGCAATTCGTTACAGAATAAGATCGTATGCGTTATCACAGAGGGCGAAGCCCGGAGATGCGAAGTATCATTCCCCGGTTCGCGAACAGCAATGAGGATAATGCACTCCATGCCTCCTGATATCTTCCTACTTCGCTCTGATATGCAGATCATAGCTCCCGTTGTTCACTGCAGCAGCGGTACAATCAGTGATGATCCGCTGCTTCTTGCCCGGTTCGATGTGAAGGAATCATCTATCTCTCCTGAAGATATCTTCGCAAAAGCGTTCAATCTGCTCCCGCAGAAAACTGCTGAGGAATGCGGAAGGTGCGGTATGGACTGCAGACGGCTTGCAGAGGCTATACTGAAGGGGGAGAAGAGGGAGGAGGACTGCTTCTTCGCCCCTGGTTCTGTTGAAGTGAAGTTGGGAGGGAGGCTTGTCGAACTGGGCAGTTTCCCGGCGGGTATCATCGAGGGGGCTGTTCGGGGTCTTGCATCTTCCCTTAAAGGGTACAACGAAAACGAGGATATTTCGATAACAATACGATCGTGACTGCGTCCTGAGCAGGTGATCGTCACCTGCTCTTTTCAGGACCGCTGAAGATCAGTGGCACCCGCCGCAGTGGTGAATCACTTCTTCCTCTTCCTCAGAAGAGCAGTCATCACTTGCAGTGTCGCAAGTACATTCTTCATCACAATCAGTGCAGTCCTCGTATTCGCCGTCTACGGTTTACCCTTCAGGTTTTCCGGTTTCCGGTACTTGTTTTCCTTTTCGCACATTGGGTCTCTCCTTTCGAATTGCATTTATTGTCAGGATCATGTGTGTCGCGTCTGATAGAAAGCTGAGCGAGAAGCTTCATTGAGCTGTCAAGTTTCTCCCTGTTAAGACAGTAATGGGTGTACTATCCGTGCAGGTGTTATGAAACGTTACATGAAGGGATTAAAGTCGGATAGTTACCTCTTCAGCCAGGTTCATCTTCTTAATGATACTTGCCGTATCCTCAAGATAACCTTTGGGATAGGTGGGCATATCCCTGAACTCAGCAGAAAGTGTCTTTTTCGAATGAAAATTCTGGAGAACGTATCGTCTTACAATTCCGACCTCCTGAAGAAGCTCGATGACATCGTCACGATCAACTATACCTGGAACCATTGTAGTTCTGAATTCGTAATCCGGCTGAGTCATGATAATGTCTATGGATTCCCGGACATCTGAGAAAGCAGCCTGCCCTCCTGTAGCCTTCAAATACTTTGAGGGAGAGCTTTTAAGATCCATTGCAACGTAATCCGCAAAACGAAGCACATCTTTCATACATTGAGGAAGGGTTCCGTTGGTATCAACTTTAACAAGGAGGTCTGTTCCGGTTTTAATGCTCTGAACCAGATCAACGATACCACTGTACAGAAGAGGTTCCCCTCCTGTAACGGTTACGGCTTCAATAAAGCCCTCCCGCGTAATCAGCTCTTTGATGACTTCCTCATGGGTAAGCCTGAATTCTTTATCCAGCATATCCGGTCTTACAAGTTCAGGATTATGGCAATAGGGACACTGAAGATTGCAGCCGGATATAAATATTATTGATGATAACTTGCCTGGGTATTCTATCAGGCTTGTGCCTGTGAGGGATCGGATCAACTATCAGCCTTTTCTTCATCTGTTTTCAGCGAAATGTACTCCCGCTGAGAGAATTCCTCTCTCTTTCCCTTGTTCCAGCTCTGAACCGGTCTGTAGTATCCTACTATTCTTGAATAGACTTCTGTCTTAACAGCTTTTATGCGTTTATCATCCTTGATCTCAGACATTTGTCGAAACCTTTCCTATATTGAGGAAGAGACTTCCCTGAGCCTCTGAATCTATTTCATCAACTCTGATATAACTGCCTTCGGGCAGTTGTTCATATTCACCTTCGTTTACCACCTCACCGAATTCAGCGAGTTCCTCGGCGGAGTGCGGGTAAGGGCAGAGGAATTGCTCTCCGGTAATATAACCGTGAACAGGACAGATCGAGAAAGTGGGAGTGAAACTGAAGTACGGCAGATGGAATCGTGTAACAATTGCTTTCGCCAGCTTTCGCACCATTCTCCAGTCAGCAATCGCTTCACCAATAAATACATGAACAACAGTTCCGCCGGTGAACATTGTCTGAAGCGGGTCCTGGTGGTCGAGCAACCCGAAAATATCCCTCTGTTCAGTAACCGGCAGGTGAACTGAGTTGGTGTAGTATGGATCTGAGCTGCCCATGCAGTAAGTATCCGGGAATTCATCTTTATCCTTTTTTGCAAGGCTGTAGGAAGCTCCCTCCGCCGGAGATGCCTCAAGATTGTAAAGATTTCCAGTTTCCTCCTGGAATTCCGCAAGCTTTTTCCTCATGAAATCCAGAATCCCGATCGACCATCTGCGTCCTTCCTCGGTGGCAATGCTTTCTCCAAGAAAGTTCATGCAGCATTCGTTCATTCCCAGAAGCCCGATGGTCGAAAAATGATTGCTCCAGTAGTGCCCAAGATCAGCCTTGATTGTTCTGAGATAGTGGCTTGTATACGGATAGAGACCCTGCTCGGTCAGCTTCTCGATCAGGTCTCGTTTCAGTTCAAGGGATTCCCTTGCGGATTCCATTACCTCAGCAAGACGGCCGAAGAACTCATCCTCATCCGCTGATGTGTATCCGATTTTTGGGAGATTGATGGTAACTACTCCTATGGATCCTGTAAGGGGGTTTGAACCGAAAAGGCCGCCCCCTCTGCTGCGAAGCTCTCTGTTATCAAGCCTGAGTCTGCAGCACATGCTCCTTGTATCGTCCGGGTTCATATCGGAATTGACAAAATTGCTGAAATAGGGCACGCCGTACTTACCCGTCATTTCCCACAACGGCTGAAGCTCATCGTTATCCCATTCGAAATCTTTTGTGAGATTGTATGTTGGAATAGGGAAAGTAAATATTCTTCCCTTTGAGTCTCCCTCCATCATCAGTTCGGCGAATGCCCGGTTGATCATATCCATTTCCAGTTGGAAATCTCCGTAGATGTTTTCTTTCGGCTTTCCACCGATAATCACTTTCTGATCACGGAAGGTTGAGGAAGGTTTGAGGTCCATTGTTATGTTGGTAAACGGAGCCTGGAACCCAACCCTTGTCGGGATATTGATATTGAAAAGGAATTCCTGGAAAGCCTGCTTGACCTGTGGGTAGTTCAGTCCGTCATACCTGATGAAAGGAGCCAGAAGTGTGTCGAAACTGGAGAACGCCTGAGCTCCTGCAGCCTCTCCCTGCAGTGTATAGAAGAAATTTACAATCTGTCCAAGGGCGGTTCGAAGATGCACCGGAGGAGAGGATTCGGTCTTTCCCCTTGCTCCTCTGAAACCCTCCTTAAGCAAGGTCATGAGATCCCAGCCGACGCAGTATGGACCGAGTATTCCCAGATCATGAATATGGAAATCGCCGTTGTTCTGGAACTCCCTAATCCTGGGGGTGTATATTTTGCTGAGCCAGTATTTTCTTGTTATGGAAGATGACATGTAGAAGTTCAGCCCTTGCAGGGAATAGTTCATGTTGGAATTTTCCTTGACTCTCCAGTCGACTTTGCCAAGGTAATCGGAGACGGTTTCCTCCATTCCGCTCAACAGATGATCTACATCTCGGGCTTCGTTCTTTTTCTCTCGGTATAGAATGAATGCCCTCGCTGCCGAAGTCAGTTTCCGCAGAACGAGTGTTTCTTCAATGAAATCCTGAATATGCTCGACGGTGGGAATTGAGCCGTTCTTGAAATAATTCATGTACAGGGTGGCTTCGACCTGATCCGCTATTTCACGGGCGTCAGCGTTTGTCAGCGAAGAATGCAGAGTTCGTTCGACAGCTTTTTCTATTTTCAACTTGGTGAAGTTTACAATCTTACCGTCACGCTTGCGAATCAGCCAGTCCATGATATACCCCGAAGTAGCAGAATCAGTTCTCCGAAAAGAACAATTCCTAATATTTTCAAGTTAGGAAACAGGTTTTCAGTGTGGTCGTCAGTATCTGGATTTCCACCTGTCGAGCATATTTTTTTGGCTTTCCCGTGTCAAGTGAAAAAACACCATATCTGGTGTTAAGACAATAGTCCAATACCCATATATTGAGCTATATGCAAGACAGTAAGTAATCTGTAGATGCTGATCGAAAATTCATAGTCAAGAAGAAAATACACCTGGCTGATACCTGGTATTTCATAACATATTGCTGTGGAATGAGTAGATGCTGCCATCAATGGAAAGGTTCCCGAATGAAACCGCGAATACTGGCCCTGATAGCTGTAGTTTTCTGGTCAACCGCTGCTTCTGCTTTCAAGATTACACTGCGCTGGCTGACACCATTTCAGCTGGTTCTGCTGGCTTCTGCAGTATCAACCTCAGCACTTTGGTTAATGATACTGCTGCGGAGAAAATGCGGAATTCATCGGGAGTTATCCATGAGTACCGTTGCTTGCGCTGCAGCACGCGGACTCCTTAATCCCTTTCTTTACTACCTTATTCTCCTTGAGGCCTACAATGAGCTTCCCGCCCAGATTGCGATGGTGATCAATTATCTGTGGCCGGTTGCTCTTTTGTTTCTTTCAGTACCGCTTCTGAAGCAGCGTATAACTTTGAAAATGGCCGCTGCATCGGGAATCAGCTTCTGCGGAGTAGCAGTTCTCGCCATCGGCGGTAATCCGGTTGGCGGTCAGCTTTCATTGCCTGCTATGGGGTTGGCTCTTTTAAGTACTGTGATCTGGGCACTCTTCTGGATTCTGAATGTTCGTGCATCGGGAGATTCTGTAAGAAATCTTGCGGAATCGTTCTTCTTCGGCTTACTGTACCTTCTGATGTACGGAGTTATCAGCGGAGAGATCGCGGGTATCTTCTGTATTGATATTCGCGGAGTTATCGGTTCCGTATACATCGGATTGTTCGAAATGGGGATTACCTTTGTAATCTGGCTCAAAGCGCTTGAGTTTTCAGAAACAACATCCGAGGTCGGGAATCTTATTTACCTTACGCCGTTTATAGCACTTGTTTTCATCGGATCTTTTGTGGGCGAAAAAATTGGCCTCTGGACTATTGCCGGACTTCTTCTGGTAATTGGAGGTATTGCTCTGCAGGAGATTGGTAAAAGGAGATATCAATAGCACAATATTCAGTGCTTCACCATTCCAATATCAGCTTTACCACTCAGTCCGGAATTTTGTTCAAACCGCCTGCGATAGATACGTAGGTAATACCGCTTCCAAGCCATCTTTCCGCTGCAAGCCTGATATCCTCATCAGTCAGTTTCAGGATCTTCTGCATGGTTTCCCTGTCGTGGTCCAGCGGAAGGTTCATTGATGCATAGGTAAGCAGTATCTGAGTAATATTGCTGTACTTCATCATTCCAAGTTTCTTCCGGCCCATCCACGAGGCCTGCTCCAGTCTGAGTTCATTTCTGCTCACGGTCTTTTCTGTGAGATCTTCAAGTTCCCGCTTCAGTTTCTGAAATGCCAGTGAGAAAGAGGAAGGGCTTGTGAGAAGCAGTGAGAGGATTCTGCCTCTATCCATGTGAGGGATATAGAGGCTGCTCACATGATACGACAGACCTGTTTCACGTATATTCCTCCCCAGTCTTGAGCCGATTCCCTCGCCCAGTATTCCGCTTAATACCGCAATGGCATATGAATCTCTGTGGAGCATAGGGGGGGCGGGTGATCCGATAAGAACAGCTATCTGTTCCCTGCCCTCCAGGCTTATGTACTTTTTAGATGAATCGAGCTGATTGCTTACCTTATTTACTTCGAGCGGGGGACACTCGGGTTCTTTCCAGTTTGAGAAGTATTCTCTGATTGTTCTGAGCAAGCTGTCTTCCTGAAAACTGCCGACAGCAATGATGACTGTTCCTTCCGGTCTGCAGCACCTTCGATGGAAATC
>JAGLOY010000039.1 GCA_023138735.1 Candidatus Aegiribacteria sp.
GTTGACTGCCTGGAGAAGGAGTTCATGGCAGCTCCTACAGGGGATTTCATCCATTCCTCCAGGCTTGAGATCGCATCGGTTCTCACAGCATCAATGTCGGTCAGGCGGAATGCAGGGCGGATAAGCATATCGGAGATAACAGATAGAACCACGGATACGTCCTTGCTCAGCGATGTGATAATACCCCCGGCAAAATTCGTGGTCGATGAGAAGTTCACGCTCGTTCCAAGGTTCTCCAGCCTCGCGTTGAATTCAATGCTGTCTTCCTCGGCTGTTCCGAACAGCATGGTCTCAGCGGTAATTTCCGCCAGGCCAGTCAGGCCTGCGGGTTCTCTGTTTGAACCCATAGGGCAGGAGAAACCCATTGAAACAATGGGAAAAGAAGCATCCCTTTTCAGCAGTACCCTTAGTCCGTTATCAAGCATGATATCCTTTGTTTTGTCAGATACGGAGATGTCAGGTATTTTCAGAAGCCTGTCGGGGATGTCTATTTCAGAAGGTTCCTGACCGGTTGGCGGGAGGAGATCGCTTTCGGAAGCAGACGTTGTCAGTACAGGCGGTCCGGCTGTACCTGTATCGGAAGGCTTCAATACGGAGACAGTGGACAAATTCTTCCTTAAATACCGGGACGCAACTGCCCTGATATCATTCTCGTCAACTGTATTACACGCTTTTATTGATTTCCAGTAGTAGTAAGGATCATTGAATTTGGCGTATCCCGTGGAGAATCTCCGGGCTCTGCCAAGGGGGTCTGCGTCAGATATTATGCTCCAGGCTTGCCTGCGATTCTTAAGGATCTTCAATGTTTCCTGATCAATCCCCTCACGCCCGATTCTGTCCAGTTCACGGAAGATGATGTTTTCAACCTTCGCAGCAGAGCCGCCGCTCGGCAATATAGCCCGTACAACATACAGTCCGGGCATGACGAGAGTATTTGTAGATACGGAGATATCAAGGACGAGCAATGGTTTTACCAGCAGCTCCTCAAATCTGCTGGATCTGCCGGATGCCAGGTAAACTGAAATGAGTGAAAGGGATGCCGAATCCGCATGATCGCACTGCGGTACTCTGAATCCAATGGATATTCTAAGAAGGTGTGAAGGATGTTCAATTTCTGCTAGTAACTGCTCCGTACAGGGAGGTTCAGCGGTAATATGGGGTCTTTCAGTCTGATGTCCCGTATTTTTCCCGAAGAGATCTTCTATTTTTCCAAGAACTGTTTCGGATTCAATATCTCCCACTACGGAGATAACCGCGTTCGCCGGGTTGTAGAAGTTCCTGTAGTACTTCAGCAGCTTTTCCTCCGAGAATGACCGAATCTCATCAGGTGTGCCGATTATCGGCCTGCCGTATGGATGGCTGCCAAAAGCCTTGCTGTAAAGAAGTGAATCAAGTGTGCCTGCCGGATCATCCCTGTGTGTAAGAAGTTCTTCCTCCAGTATGACTGCTGTCTCGGAAGTAACATCCTCGGCGGTCATGCTGCAGTTCTGCATTCTGTCGGCTTCAAGTTCAAGAATATCGTCAAGACCGGCCTTGGGAACAGTTGAGTAATAGACGGTTATGTCTCTTGATGTGTAGGCATTCGCCAATCCGCCGTTGCGCTGTATCATCCGCCAGTAGGTGCCGGGGCCGTATTTTGCTGATCCTTTGAACATCATGTGCTCGCAGAAATGGCTGAGGCCACGCATCCGGGGAGTTTCCCACAATGAACCAGCTCTGTATACAAGGCACAATGCAGCTACCGGGGAGTATCTGAGTTCCTGAAGAATGACCGTAAGGCCGTTTTCAAGCTTCTCAATCCTGACTTTGTCAGGCATCATGATCCCGCTCATATCTTAGAGATGTTTACCGGCTATGATATCACATGTGCAGTATTTTATTCGGATAGATCTTCCTCCTGCAACCCGCCTGCGATGGATACAAACCATTCTCCGGATATGAAGTATTTTGATGCGGCCTCCCGAAGATCATCGGGTGTCAGTTCAAGGACTTCTCCCAGGTATGTAAGATCCCAGTCGAGAGGTTTCCCTTTAACATGAAGTCCTGTGAATCTCGAAGCCTGGTCTGCGTAGCTCATACCGGAAAAAGCCTGTCCTCCAACTACATTCGCCTTTGCAAGAAGGAGCTCAATATCCCTTACGTTTTCCGTTGAGATCCTTTCCATCTCAAGAATGACCGATGATGTAGCCTGAGGTATATAGTCGGCAAGGGTTGACAGGTAGGCCGTGAAAACGCCGGAACTGTCCAGGGCTGATGACCAGCTGCCGACCCCGTACGCAAGTCCCTGTTCATCTCTGACACTGTGTCCCAGTCTTGAGCCGATACCTCTTCCAAGGATTCTGTTCATCATGCTGAAAGCCGGATAATCGGGCATCTCGGTTCCCGGTGCGTTTCTGGCAATCAGAACTACCGCCTGTACCCTTCCCGGCATGAACGAGACAATCGTATCTCCCGGGGCTGCTGAGAATTCAGGGATATCCAGCTCGGGAAGAGGCTCCGCAGGATTGCTCCACCCTCCAAAGAAATCTTCTGTCAGCGTGATGACGGTTTCAGGATCGATATCGCCCACAACGGTTATTACAGTTCCCTCCGGCCTGCAGCAGGTTTCGTAGTAATTCATCACTTCGTTGAGCGTGATTCTGTCCAGAGTTGCCTCGGAAGGACTTCTGTAATCGGCTGGAGAATTTACGGTTATAGCCATGAGACTGTCGAAGGCAACCGAGAAAGCCTGTTCGGCGGATGCTTCCAGGTTGACGTAGTGTTCTATCATTACCGTCTCATAGTCGGATTCTCTGAATGCCGGTCTTACAAGCAGATCCGAAATTGTTTCAAAAGCAATTTCAATGTCCTCCGAAAGCAGAGTTATCGAACCGGAGGAATACTCCATACCCGAATAGAACCTCAGGTAAGAGCCTTCCATTTCCAGCTTCTTGTGGAACTCTATATAGTCCAGATCTTCTGTACCCTTCAGCATAATTTCAGTCGTCACGGAAGTAAGCCCGCTGAGATCCGATGGATGCATCAGGCTGCCCATGGGAACTGCAAAGCTGATGGAGATCACCGGGAAGGTATGATCCTCCTTGATGAGCAGGTCGAGGCCGTTTGGGAGTTTGAATTCCACAACGCCGTCAGCGATGGATGTCTCAGGAGGAATGAGGAAATCATCCGGTATCTCAAGACCTTCATAATTGATCGATGAGGGCTCCGTAACATCAGTGGGAAGTTCCTCCCGACCGCCCCCTGATGGCATTCCCATTCCTCCGGACGGAACGAGTACCGCAACGTTCAGACCATTCCGCCTGAAATGATTCGATGCAACTTCGCTGATATCGGCATGAGTAAGCTGTTCTATCAGTTCAAGCTGTTCCATTCCATGAAGAGGGTTACCGAACATTGTAGTGGAAAGGCTGTAATCAATAGCCTGTCCAAGGGGGCTGGCGTTGCCAAGTATTTCACGGGCACGGTACCTGTTCTTCTGTTCCTCGAGCGTTTCCTCGGGAATTCCGTTCTCCGCGATCTCAACAAGTTCCTGCCAGATGATTTCCTGTACTTCCTCCATTGTTACATCACTGTCCCCCGGAGGATTCATGGTTACATAGATGTTGAACATGCCGGGGTCTATCCCGCCGTCATTCCATGCTCCTGCGCTGTGAACCAGGTTGGTTTCCACCAGGAGCTGCTCAAACCTGCTCGATCTTCCCCCTGAAAGGTACGAGGATATCATGCTGAGGGCAGGATTATCAGGATGTGCACCATCAACAGTGTGAAAAGCCATTACGAATCTAGGCAGATTTGATGCATGTTCGATCTCTACGTATCGTGCTTCAGTCTGCAGGGGCTCCGGTGGGATGGATTCCAGGGGAACTTCCCCTGATGGGATACTTCCGAAATACCGTTCTATCTGCTGAAGAAGCTCTTCTGTATCGAAATCTCCAACGAACGTAAGAACCGCGTTGGATGCGCAGTAATAGGTTTCATAGTAAATGCGTGCCTTGTTGTGATCGTATCCCAGAATATTGTCATCGTATCCTATTACCGGATTTCTATAGGGGTGTTCCGCGAAAGCTAGTTCTGCCAAAGCTTCCCAGAGTGCTCCATCCGGACTGTCTATGCTTCTCATCCGGCGCT
>JAGLOY010000004.1 GCA_023138735.1 Candidatus Aegiribacteria sp.
TGTCACAAATAGAACATGATACGAATCTCCCCCGTCATCAAATAGACCCACTGAAGCCATAATCCTGTCACTGAATATCGTCTGGTCTTCAATCGAACTTCCGTAATACCTGGCAAGACAGGCGTCACCCGAAGCGCTGATCCAGCTGACGAAAAGTGTATCTGTATTCCCATGAGGAACTATTTCCACGTTGGCTAGAACGGGGAAAGTAGTCAGCATAGCCACCAGTAACGTTTTCATCACTTCCCTCCTAAAATCAGATAATCAGATGCCTTCATGCAAATAATGATCTGAATCACATAACAATGTCAAGTATATTAGCTTGGGATCGTAGCTTAGGACCGGGGCTTGGGGCCGGGGCTAACATCTAAACATTTGTAACATATTAAATATAAACAGTCAAAATGTTTAGATGTTAGGTCCGGCCCCTATTATTTTCATATGTTTAAGCAGCCGGAAACTCAGATCGGAGCCGATCTGAAAAGCAAGCAGCGGGAGTATGATTGTGTCTTTAAAAAGAATACTTGGAAACTACCTTCAGAGATCACACAGATTTCCCTGGATACGACTGAAGGGCAGAAGATATCTGATCGTACGCATGGATACCACAAACAGGTGCAATCTTAGATGTTCGATGTGCTCGATGCGGCTTGCAGATCTGGATCCTCAACGGGAATGGCATGATATTGATCCTGTTCTATTCAACAGGATAGCTGAGGAAGTGTTTCCTAAAGCATCTGTTGTCGGGCTGTCCTGCGGCGCTGAGCTTCTGGTTAATCCGGATTTCCGCACATACCTTGAACGCCTGTACCGGGCCGATGTTCCTGTCAGAGATGTTGTTACAAACGGTATTCTGCTCTCTTCGGAGAATATATCCATCATCCTTGATTCCCCCCCTACCTCCCTCTTTGTCTCGATAGATGGAGCCACGCCGCAAACCCATGCAGAAATAAGAGGCGGAGCTGATCTGAACCTGATAACGGGAAACATGAGAGCACTTGTATTCGAGCGGGACAGGAGGGGCATGAAATTCCCCATGCTTTCATTCAGTGTCACTCTGCAGAGAAAGAACATCATGGAACTGCCGGATATCGTCAGGCTTGCGCACTCTGTTGGAGCTGTGTCCGTTTGTGTGGTGCCCCTTGTGCCTTACGAAGGATTGGATCTGACCGGGGAGACCATTGACCCGGCTTCTCCTGCAGTATCAGAACAGATCAGGCTTGCATCGAACACAGCGGCTGATCTTGGATTGATCTTCAATCCGCCACCCATCCCGGATACAGATGGAGAGCTTTCCTGTCCGTATCTCGAAAACTGGGTCTACATCGATCCCGATGGTAGGATAAATCCATGTCCCCATTGGGATACCGCAGAACCTCTGGGTAATCTAAACAATCAGAATTTCAGTGAAATATGGGAAGGCCCGGCGTATAGGGAATTGCGGAACAGGATCAAGACGGGAGAATTTACTGGCAACTGCGCCGTATGCCCCGAGATCTCAGGCAGGTTCGGCAACGAAATAGCCAAATGCTGACAGTAAGCATGTAGAGGCCTGTGGCTTGATTCAGAGGGTTCCGCGAGTACCTGGTAGCGCCTTATTGTCAGGTAGATACAGCTTCTTTATCAGTACGGCGATTGCTCCTAACGTACCTATCGTCATGAGGATGGATTCTTCCGGTCCGAAGGCTCCCCATGGCGGGTGGTTTGTTGTCCTGAAAATCGTAGGCAGAAGTGCATGGCCGCTTACGTTCCATCCGAAAATCATCCCGGTTGTCAGGTTCCAGAGCCAGTGCACAAGTACAGGGTAAAACAGACCATCAGTTAAGAGCCTCAGCAGACCGAACAGGGCTCCAGCCAGGAAAATGTTCACAATGCTGGCGAATCCAGCGTGGAAGTTCCCAAGATGCAGCAAGGCAAATGCCAGCGAGGAAAGCACCAGTCCTGAGTTTCTGCTCCTTCTGAAACCGAGTGAATCCATCATGAAGCCCCTGCAAAGGATCTCTTCAGATGCGGCGAGGAGAAACAGTGCAGCTGCGAACTGAAACCATTCAGAGGTGAAACCAACGTATTCGAGACCAGAGCGAAGTGCAATAATTATGAAAGGAATGAACAGAACCGCAGATGCTGCTACAGCCAGCCTGCCGTTATTTCTTCCAAACCTTCGGGCAACCTCAGGTACCAATCTCCAGAAGGGAAACAATACGATCAATGCGATAAAACTTACTATTGCAAAGTTTGGGATATTAGCTTCTTCCAGGCCGAGAACGCCTGAAAGAAATCCCTGAAATACTCCCCAGAGGAGAAAACCCGCCAGTGTTAGGCCAAGCCTGAAAAAAGGTCTCGCCAGAGGTGAGCAACGTCTCTCAAGAAAGGTAATCCTGCTGTGAATGTTCACTAAATGACCGACCTGTAAACTTCCATTGTCTCTCTGGCTGCCCTTGCCCAGGAGAAACATGAAGCCTGTTCTAATCCTTTTCTTATGTATTCCTCCCTCTTCCCCGGTGATTGGGCCAGGAGTACCATCGACTTCATCAATGCGGTGCTGTTACGGGGATCAACAAGAATGGCCGCCTCACCAGCGATTTCCGGTAAGCATGACAGATCCGAAGCTATTACCGGACAGCCGCTCTGCATGGCTTCTAAAACCGGCAGTCCGAAACCTTCATCCAGGGTTGGAAATACGAAGGCAAGGGCAGAGGAATAAAGATGATAGAGATCCTTCTGAGGTACGTCCCTGAGGTATACTATCCCGTTCCCGTTCAGGAGATGGCCGTAACGGTTTCGGAACTCCTCTAAATCCTGGGGGCGGCCAGAAAGAACAAGCGCAAGGAGGTTACCCGATCTGATCCCCTCAGGAAGTTCCATGTACGCTTCGATAAGCCCGGAAATGTTCTTTCGAGGATCAACCCTTCCAACGAAGATGAAATATGGATGTTCATCCAGACCGTAGGGCTTGAGTATCTCCCCATTCCTGCTTCGGGGGTGGAATTCATCCGAAGCCGCCTCGGGAACCGGAATAACGGGGCAGCTGGATTCGGGGAAGTATTCCTGAAGGCTTTTATATACATAGAAAGAAGGGGTGATTATAGCTCTTGCTTTATTCAGTATTCCGGGTGTTCGCCTCAGATAGAAACGCCCCAGTTCGGAACCCTTGAATTCATCCAGTGTAATCGGGAATAAATCGTGCACTGTGGCAACGAATTTTCGGGGCAGTACCGGAGAACCAAATGGGTCGGTCAGGTGTACTATATCCAGTTTGCGTGATGACAATCGCCAGAGGATACCGCTCAGGAATTTCGTGATAAAGGAAAGTCCATTCCCCAGCATGTTCCTGTGGGGAACAGCTTTGCGTACTGTGATATTCGGAAGATTTTCGAAGAGTTCTTCGAGATTTCTCTTCTTCGAATCGCTGAAGGTTGAAAGTAATATGAAACTGTCATCGGAATACTCTTCGGCAAGGCCTCTTATCAGTTCCCTGGCGTACGTCTTTATCCCGCCATGACCGAGGATATTAGTAGCGTCGAACCCGATATTCATGCAGAACCTTCAGCTCACCGATCCTGGATTGGTACTGCTTCTAGAATACTCATGAAGCTCTCAGCCTTAAGGCTTGCTCCACCCACCAGCGCTCCGTTGATCGATGGCATGGAAAGTATTTCAGCAGCGTTGCCTGGTTTTACGCTTCCACCGTACTGTATTCTTGTATTATCTGCGAAATCGTTACTCAATACACCGGCAACCCACTCCCTTATAAGAGAGTGCATTCGTTCGGCTTCTTCGGGAGTTGCAGTGAGGCCGGTGCCGATTGCCCATACCGGTTCGTACGCTATCACGAGATTTTCAGTGGAAACACATTCAAGATCACTCAGAGCGGATTCGACCTGCCTTCTTACGACTTCCTCCGTCCTGCCGGCATCCCTCTCCTCGATGAGTTCGCCTACGCAGAGAATGCCGCGAAGCCCGCTCGCAAGGCCGGCTTGTAACTTTCTCCTGACGATGTCATCAGTTTCCCCTATCACGTGCCTCCGTTCGCTGTGACCAGCCAGGAACCAGGAAGCTCCGGCATCAACAAGCATGGAAGGGCTGATCTCTCCGGTAAATGCACCCTTTTCAAGCCAGAATATGTCCTGTCCGCCTGTTTCGATACCACAATCAGCTACGGCATCCGCCATCAGAGGAAGAAGTGTGAAAGGCGGGAAAAGTACTACTTCCGAGGACACAGATACTGATCCGAGCCTTTTCATTTCCCTCAGAAATTCAAGAGCAGCAAGTCTCGAACCGTTCATCTTCCAGTTTCCTCCGATGATCTGCTTCACTACTTACCACCCCCCAGTACGGTAAGGGCGGTTAGTTCCACGCCCTGTAGAAGTTTCAAAGATGCACCGCCTCCAGTAGAAATAAAAGTTATCTTATCCTCCAGATCCGCCTCCACCACAGCCCGTACGGAATCACCACCGCCTACAATGGTGACAGTACCGTTACCGGTTACTTCAGCCAGAGTTGTGGCGATTCCCCTTGTGCCGCTGTCAAACGGGGGGATCTCAAAAACTCCCATGGGTCCGTTCCAGACTACAGTGCAGCTTTTTCTGATGATCTTATCGAACTTCTCTACCGTACCGGGACCTATATCCAGTCCGGCCATATTGTCAGGTATCGCATCCGCCCGAACGGTCTCGGCCAGATCAGGTCTACCTGTGGAAGGTGCGATTACTATGTCAACAGGAAGGTGTATATCCACGTTAGATTCCTCGGCATCTATAAATAACTTCCTTGCCGCTCCAAGCCTATCACGTTCAATAAGACTTGTCCCTACGTTCAACCCCATTTCCTTCATGAAGGTAAAAGCCATTGCCCCGCCTATCATCAGGTGATCAAGCCGGGGAAGAAGATTCTCTATCACAGAGATTTTATCGGAAACCTTCGCACCACCGATCAGAAGAGAGAAAGGTCTGGCTGGAGACGAAAGCATTTCAACAAAAACTTTTAGTTCCTTCTCTACGAGAAGTCCGATGTAGCCTCCTCTGAGAACTCTGGGTACTCCGGTCAGGGATGCGTGGGATCTATGGATCGTGCCGAACGCGTCATTAACGTATATATCTGAGTTGGATGCCAGCTTCCGGGCGAAATCGATATCATCCTCTTTCTCTTCCGGATGAAAACGGAGGTTCTCGAGAAGGAGAATACCGCCCGGTTCAAGAGATGCAGCAAGGGTATTCACTCTGGCTCCGATACAGTCAGGGGCGAAGAATACTTTCTTCCCGAGAAGCTCACCAAGCCTGTCCGCTACAGGTGCCAGCGACAATTCGTGGTGTACTGTCCCGCCGGGTCTGCCCAGGTGGCTTGCAATAATGATTGAGGCACCATGATCTATCAGATATTCCACAGTGGGTATAATTGCCTTTATCCTTGTATCGTCTGCAATTCTGCCATCCTCGAGGGGAACATTAAGATCCGCTCTGAGAAAAACTTTTCTGCCCTTGAGCTCAGCATCTTTCAGTACAGGATTTTTCACAGTCCGACTTCGATCATATACCGCATGAAATCCACCATTCTGGCTGCATAACCGTATTCGTTATCGTACCAGGACAGTATCTTCACCATTCTTGAACCCATCATTTTTGTTATAAGTGAATCGAAGATCGAGCTGTAGGGATTGCCTATTATATCGCTGGATACAAGTGGTTCATCGGAGTACTGCAGCACTCCTTTCAGGCTGCCCTCAGAAGCGCTAAGCATTGCGCTGTTCACCGAATCGACAGTAGCATCGGTTTGGAGTTCACAAACCAGATCCACCAGTGATCCATCCTTAACGGGAACCCTCACAGCTATACCGTCGAGCTTACCTCTGAGCTCTGGAATAACCAGTGCCACAGCTGCGGCTGCACCTGTCGTTGTGGGAATGATATTAACCGCTGCAGCTCTCGCCCGTCTGAGGTCTTTGTGCGGAAGATCAAGAATTTTCTGATCGTTCGTGTATGCATGGATAGTTGTCATGATTCCATTCAGGATACCGAATGTATCGTTCAGAACTTTCGCAACCGGCGCCAGACAGTTAGTAGTGCAGCTGGCGGTGGAAATCACTTCATCCTTCCGAGGATCGTAAAGCGTATGATTCACTCCGTAAACAACGGTGAGATCAGCTCCGGGTTTGCCCTTCGCAGGGGCACTGAGAACCACTTTCTTCGCTCCGGACTCAATATGCAGCATCGCTTTTTCCCTTGTTCGGAAAAAGCCTGTGGACTCTATGACTATCTCTACTCCGAGTTCCTTCCAGGGGAGCTTTGAGGGATCGGGCTGAGAAAGAACTCTGAAACTGTCACGACCTGCATGGATAATGTCTCCGTCTACCTTAACATCACCGGGAAAACGGCCATGCACCGAATCGTACTTCAGTAGGTGCGCAAGTGCTGCAGGATCTGTCAGATCATTCACGGCAACTATATCGATGTCATTCTCTTTAAGTGTCAGCCTGTAAACAAGTCTTCCAATTCTTCCGAATCCATTGATCGCGACTTTTACCGCCATTTCAAACCTCCGTTATCCGAAGAAGAGTTTTGCAGCTTCATACTGCTCGAGAGGTACAGTTTTCAGTGTTCCGACAGCCTTCTTAAGTTCGACAGCAACTATCTCCGTGCCATGGAGAGCCGCCATTTTACCGAACATTCCCTGTTCTGCCATTTCAACAGCTTTAACTCCCAGTCTTGTTCCAAGTACGCGGTCAAACGCCGTAGGGCTGCCGCCTCTCTGAACATGACCCAGAACTACATGCCTGGTTTCCAGATCGGTTCTGTCGGCGATTTCATTCTTGAGCACTTCACCAACACCGATTCCGGTACCGAGCTGGATATGACCGAAGGCATCCTTCTCAGCCGAATGCATTACATGTCTTTGCAGCTTGGGATCAATTGCTCCCTCAGCCACAGCGACAATTGCATACTTGTTGCCTTCTCTGTAACGCTTTTTCAGGAGTTCGCACACATCGTCGGTATTGAACTCCTGTTCCGGAATAAGGATGACATGGGCACCGCCTGCCATTCCAGCATGAAGCGCCAGCCAGCCGGCATGGCGTCCCATGATCTCAACTACGATAATCCTTTCGTGGCTTCTGGCAGTGGTATGGAGCATATCAAGGGCTTTCATTACGTAATTGATTGCAGTATCGAAACCGAAAGTGCAATCGGTGGCGCTCAGATCATTGTCTATCGTCTTTGGAATACCGATAACTGAAAGCCCCTCGCTGCTGAGCCTGCTGGCAACACCAAGCGTATCTTCTCCGCCTATAGCTATCAGGCAGTCCAGCTTCCTGTCATCGTAAGTTTTCATGATCCCTTCGAATCCCTTTTCAAGCTTGAATGGATTTGTTCTGGATGAAAGCAGTATGGTTCCGCCCTCCATGTGTATATCCCTGACCATGTTAAGATCGAGAGTGATAGCATCGTTCTCGATAGCGCCTTTCCAGCCTCTGAGGAAACCGGTTATCTCGTGATCCTGCAGTTTTCCCTTAACTGTAATACCCCTGATAACAGCGTTCAATCCAGGAGCATCACCACCGCCCGTAAGCAAACCTATGTGCATGTTAATTCCCTCTGTTTTCAGAATATTCAAGAGCTATCCTTTTAAGCAGTTTTTCTGCGAGTTCCATCAGTTCGGGGATGGAAAGGGACTGTCCTCCGTCTGAAAGCGCCTTGTCAGGGTCGGGGTGTACTTCAAGCATAATGCCGTCAGCTCCGGCTGCGAGCCCTGCAAGGGATAAAGGTTCCAGAAGGTCCCTCCTTCCGGAAGCATGGCACGGGTCTACAATGACCGGATATCCACCAAGCATTCTTGCAAGCGGGACAGCCGAAATATCAAGAGTATTCCTGGTCCAGGGTTCAAAGGTCCTGATTCCCCTTTCGCAGAGAACCACCCTGTCATTTCCTTCTTTGACGAGGTACTCCGCAGCCAGGAGCCACTCCTCAATAGTGGCCATGAACCCTCTTTTAAGAAGAATCGGTTTTTCGGTTCTGCCAAGGGCGGAGAGAAGTGGGAAGTTGTGCATGTTCCTTGCTCCAACCTGGATCATATCGACGTATTTCACAGCATGTTCAATCTGATCTACGGCCATGACTTCGCTTACCACCGGAATATTGAATTCTCTTCTGGCCTGATCCAGCATTTCAAAACCTTCAACGCCCAGACCCTGAAACGAATATGGAGATGTTCTTGGCTTGAATGAACCGCCTCTTAACATGGAAACACCCGCCTCTACCACAGCAGCTGTTATCTCCCTGAGCATTTCATAGTTTTCGACAGAACAAGGACCGGCGATCAGGATGGATGATCCCGAGCCTATATGGACATTACCTACTAGTACTGATCTTATGTCCATTGTTACCTCTTCCGGAGCTCACTGATAATGAATCTAATAAAATCTCTTATTGAACTATCGGATACTGGACCGGCATTATGCCCGATGGCGTTATCCACCTGGTCATCCACCCATGTGGGATCGAATCCCCCCCCAATTTCGTTCATCAGTTCCGCCCTCTGGTTGATGAGCCTTACAAGCTCCACATCGGACCTGAGAAGTTCACCCCGAAAATCAGGAACGATCTCCCTGGTTCCAACGGCCTTTCTGTCAATCTTCCCGTTTGCGGATCTTGGCAGCCCGTGAACGAAATTGATTAGCCTGGGAATCTTGTGTTCATCAAGGAATTGCCGAAGAAATGCTCTCATTCCCGCGACGGTAAGCTCAATTCCCGGCCTTGTTACTATATAAGCGGAAGGCATTTCACCCCGTGTCGGGTGATCCCTCCCTACAACGCATGCGTCCACAATTGAAGGATGCTTCAGTATCGCCAGTTCAACCTCAAGCGGATAAACCTTCAGACCGGCGGCCTTAATCAGGCCTCCTCTGCGACCCAGAAAAACAAGTCTTCCGTTCTCAGTTCTGAACATATCTCCGGTACGATACCATCCATCAAGAAAGGCTTCTTCAGTCTGTGGTCTGTCTCCCATGTACCGCTTTACAACCGCTGATCCTGAAATCCAAAGCTCACCGCTGCCACTTTCATCCATCCTGTTGCCTGAGAGGTCACGGAGTTCGATCTCATAGCCCTCTACAACGGCGGTGAATCCCTGCACTCCGCTCTCTCCGATAAGAGCAACACCCGACGTCTCGGTACTTCCCCATACAGGTATAAGTTCCACATCTGTTCTCTCGGTGAAATTGACCGCGAAATCTTCGGAAACATACATTCCGCCGGCTTCCGCTAACCTCACGGACTGCAGATCAGCATCAATTCTTTTCCATAGATGCGCCAGAGTCATCAGCTGCGTCGGAAGAGCCATGATGGCTGTTACTCCAGTTTTTGAAATAACATTAAGCAGATCCCTGGGGTACCTGTGTTCGGTAAGAACAGTTCTTCCCCCAAGGAATAATCCCCGCATAAAAAGTTCGTGCGGATGTCCGAAAACGCCGAATATGGAGAGGTGTACATCATCGATGGTCAGGCCCATGGTTGCAGTAACACCGTAGGTGTTCGATAACAGCTGAGCATGGGTTGTAGGAGCTACCTTTGCCTGACCTGTGGATGCCGATGTTACGTTCAGATAGAATTCATCATCACCATTCAGGTCAGGTAGATCAACAGGATTTTCGCTTCCGCCGAAGATATCATCGTTCAGAGACAGGGTCATCTCATCAGGACCAGAGCAGCAGTCGGTATTATCCCATGTAAGGAGCAGTCGGTCAGACCATCTGCCGAAAACCTGCATCCTCTCCTGCACCGGCCAGTCGGGATTCAGTGAGACGAATTTCGCTCCCAGCATGGATACCGCGGTGAAAGTAACCGGAAGAAAGGAGGATCGGTGTGATACAACTCCAACAACATGTCCCTGCCGAACTCCAGCTTTTTGAAGCAGAGATGCAACATGACAGGATACGCGCCACCAGTCGGTAAAACTGAGTTTCCGCTGGTCGTCTTCAAGGGCAACAGCTTGGGGTGTGCCTGCTGCCCGTTTCTCCAGAAGTCCGTGAACCGTCCCTAGCATCTATTCCTTTTTCTCTCCGCAATCAGGGCAGAATTTGGAATCTGCAGGAACATCCGCACCACATTTAGGGCATGGCTCTCCGCCGCCGATCTTTGCACCGCACTCGGGACAGAATTTTGCTCCTGATGCAACTACATTTCCGCATTCTGAACAGGTCAAACCAAGAGGTTTACCGCATTCGGGACAGAATTTACCAGGAGTAACATTCTTCCCGCATGCGGGGCATGCTACCAGAGCAGACGCTTCGGGGGCGCTCTGTCCCCCTCCCGCCATGGTCTGGCCCATCATGTTGGCCATTGTCATACCCATACCAAGTCCGGCTCCCATACCGACGCCGGCGCCGGCAGCTCCGCCGCCGCCTTCATTCGCAGCAGCATCGCCCATAGCGGTGGCTGTCTTGAAGCGCAGGTACTGGTTCATATCGCCAAGCGCTCCCATAGCACTGCGCTCATCGATCCTTTTCTGAACCTCTTCGGGGGGAGTGATAGCCTGAACGTAGAAATCAACAAGCTGTACTCCGTATTTCCCGAAATCATCGCCCAGTCTGGATTTCGCCAGGGTACCTATTTCATCATAGTACTGTGCAAGGTCAAATATCGATTCAATGGTTTCTCCAAGAAGATCCGCCAGTCTTGATATTATCATGCCCTTCAGAAAACCCTCGATCTCGTCGGTTGAGAATTTTCCCTCTGTTCCGACTATCTTATTGATGAAGAGGTGACTCTGTTCAACTTTCATGGAAAAGCTTCCGAAAGCCCTCAATCTCACTACCGAAAGTTCCTTGTCCCTGAATATTATGGGTTCCTTGGTGCCCCATTTCATATCTGTGAAGGTCTTCTTGTTCACATAGAACATTGTTGCCCTGAACGGGGAATCCTTACCCTCGAATAGAGTGCTGACAAGACCGGTCAGGATGGGGATGTTCTCTGTAGTGATAGTGTGTCTTCCCGGACCGAAAGTATCCATCGCCTTTCCATCCCGGAAGAATATTGCGTCCTGGCTTTCTCTTACTATGACCTGGGTACCCAGACGGAATTCGCCGGAGCCACTCTGTGGAATCCTGTGGACTATTTCTTTTCCACTGTCATCCATCCATTCTACGATTTCAAGTTTCTTGAACATGCTCAGTTAACCTTTCTTCTATCTAATCATTCGGAATATTCTTTTCGAGATCGATCATCAGCTCGCTGCGCCGAGACATTTTGCTGCTGAATTCTATGAGTATCGCTACCATATTATCAATAGGATCCTCCAGATCAGAACTGGCAGCTGCAGCCGCCTGGAGAACCCCGAAAGACTCATCAAGCTCTTCGATGTTTTCCATCAAACCCACATCAAACGCGTAGAGTTTATCAAGTTCATCCTCACGAACCTTATGCATGTCGAACCAGCCCCTGTACCCTCTTGCAGCAAAACGGATCTCGTCCGTTACCCTTTCGAGCCTCTTTAGAATTCTGTCAAAATCGGTAATCGATTTGAGTGCCGAGGGTCCTCTGAGGCTTGCAGGTATCTCGTTGATTTCGGTTCTGAGCCGCTCAAGCCTGCTCACAAGACCAGTTCTGAAAAGCTGATCGTTATCCCTCCGCTCTTCCTTGCTCTTGTAACCCTTGTATCCCGGAATGAGTCGAATTGCCTTCTCCAGAAATCCCAGTTCTCTTCCCTCACTCATGCTCTATCCTTTCTCTGAAAGTATCCGAACCTGTAAAACTCCATTATAAGAATAATACTAATGAATTATGTCAATCAGGTCACCTGCCGGCTGTCGATCTTATGTTGGCAAGATGCCCTCTGTACGTTCTGGCGAAAAGGTGTATACCGGTTCCATCTTCCCTGCTTACAAAATATAGGTATCCCTCAGCTGTATCAGGACTGAATGCAGCATCAATGGAAGGCAACCCGGGTGAGCAGATCGGACCAGGAGGCAGCCCCTCATAAAGGTATGTATTGTAGGGGTCTTCGATCTCAAGATCACTGTAAAGCAGCACTTCCTTCACGAAGCCGAGAGCGTACTGAACAGTCGCACAGCTTTCCAGTTTCATTCCGTTTCTCATCCGTGAGAGGAAAACACCTGCAACTACAGCCCTTTCTGAATCAACTCTTGCTTCCCTCTCAACTATGGAGGCGAGTATTATCGTTTCATGAAGAGTAAGACCGGTATTCTCCAGCAGTTCGTCGATATCCTCGGGCCACCTGGCTTTCCCTGTTTGGATGATCCTGGTGAGTATCTCTGAAGCATCCAGGGTATCGGCAAATTCGTAGGTTTCCGGAAATAAGTAACCCTCAAGGACAGGTAAGTCGTTGGATACAAGAAATATGGAATCCGTAGAAAGGCTTTCAAGCACGATCAGCGGTATACCGGTACCCTCCGATAGAAGGCTGATAGATTGAGTGAGTGTCAATCCTGGGGAGATAGTTACCCAGCTGGTTTCAACCGGCAGAACATCCCCTCTCGTCAGTATCCCTAGAATTGAATCGGGAGTCATGGAATCATCAAAATAGTAGATACCCGCCTGCATTGGAGGTGAACCATCCAGCCGGGAATAGCTCCAGAGAAGGTAAAGTCTGCACCGGACAAGTCCCGAATCGGATAGAACCTGTGAGATCCTTCTTGCTCCCCACCCTTTCTCAACTGTGAATATGCACTCCATTCCTTTGCTGGGAGGCCGGCTGCACCATTGAAGAGAGGCAATCCCTGTAATTGCGATTATCAAAATCGCGACTGACAGTATCAGTACTTTTCGCTTCATGGCATACCCAGGTAACGCTTAAGAATAACCATCGCGGCCAGAGAATCCCTCTTCCCGTCCCGCAGGTGATTAACCCGGGCTTCTACCTCCGTTTCAGCAGTCGAGCTGGTTTCCCGGACAAGTTCTACATTGAATCCCATTTTTTCAAGGTAATCGGACAGCTTCTCGACTTCATTGGACAGTTCTGTGGGCTTTCCGGCGGCCGTCAAAGGAAGACCAAGAATAATTCTGCTGGTTCCATTTTCGTTCTGAATATGTTTCAATCTGTCCGCAATACCATTCCATGTGGTTTCGGTCAGTGGAGGAAGCGGCAGAACGGTGCCGACAAGGTAGATAGCGAATCCGGTTCTCTTCCTGCCGTAATCGACTGCTATTTCATTCATTTCAGAAATCCCTCTTTACAAGGCTACGATATCCTGTCCGCAGGAATACGAATGCGACAAATACAGTCAAGACAGTCAGGAATATCAGAGCCTGCCCCAACGGTTCTGCAAGTACCTTAACGGATGCTGCGATCACAAATGACCTCCGCAGAGTCAATCCCAGAACCATTATGGATACAAGGACATATCCCATGGATGTAAAAGCTGCTATTATGCCACCCTGACCGCTGGCAATGTTCGCTGCGCTTCCCTTTCCGAATCTGGGAAATATCGCACCCAGCCCTACATTTATGCTTACAAGGGCTATACACATGAGCGAAAGAGAAACGGTGGACATAAATACAAGAATCCATCCCGCACCAATTCGCAGAGTAGACCATATACCAACTCCCACAATGAATGGCAATATGAATATGAAAGATTCTACCCATTTGGTCCCTATTAGCATCTTTCTACCCTCTGGAAGCTGAAGAATGTAACTCAGACCGGGTCCTTCAAGGCTTATTGAAGGGAACGTGAACCTCACCAGAAGAGTGGCGGTAACAAAGCAGGAGAACGAGAAATTCAGGTATACGACAATCGTTCGCCAGAATGTATTACCAATATCTGTTTGAAAGCGACCTATGTTCAGGGCGTAAACCAGAAACAGTCCGGTAAGAAGCAGCAGCTGACTCCACTGAACGGGATCTCTTAAGAATAGTAGAATATCCTTCTGTAGCATTGTACCGAAGCGTCCGCCGGAACGAAGAAAAAACCTGCTGCTCCTCCTTCGGCCGGATGAGGACGAAACTCTAGAGTAACTTCTGCGGAATCCCGGACAAATCATGAAGCAAGCAAGCGAGCAGGCCAGGATTGCCTCGATCAGAAGGCTTCCAATATGTCCCAGGGCTTCCGGCCATGCACCGCTGTCAATGGATGTTATTGTGTTGGTGAAGATAGTATGAGGCCATAATCCGCCACTGACTACCGGCAGCTCCGCTACGAATCTCTGCACGGCATCAAGGGCTGAATTTTCTTCGGCTATCATACCTTCCGGTCCTGAACTTCTAAGAATTACGAATATCCCTGCAGCAATCACCAGGCCCAGGATGCCTGCTGTCTTCCATATACGGCCGCCGCGCCGGTTGAACCTGATTGCAGCTCCCAGAAGAATTGTCCCGGATGATAACCAGATAGTAATAAGAAATGGAAAAAGAATCACAGAAATAACTGTAGCGGCTAAACTTACTTCAAGCGAAATACAGAATGCAGCTACGATTGGGATTCCAAGAAGCAGCGTCGCCCAGCCTGCGTTGAACCAGCTCTCCAGCACGCGGTAGAAAGCTGTGAGTCCGTCCTTCATTGGTAATGTAAGAAGAAATGAAGTTTCCCATGACCTGAAAACTACGGAAACTCCACTGATGAAGGACGATATTCCTATGAAAACTCCGAAGGACATGAAGGTCATCGCGAGCAGCCTCATAGCCAGAGCAATTCCAAACCCGGCAAATGTCTCCTCAAGGCTGTAGATGTAAGAGAAGAGAAAACGAAATAGGATAAATATGCCGGGCACCAGAACGGCAATGGTTATTGCTCCGGCAATGAGCTTAAGCTTATTGGTCTGCCATTCGGAAACCGCTGCCCCTCTCAGGCTGGCGGCTTTGATACGATAGAGAAGCCTGATCTTTGAACTCATACTGAAAAGATAGCAGATGATACCTGCAATTCATAGTCCGGATGGACACTTTATGCCTGTATGGACAGATGCAATACTGCCTATTCCCCCTAAGTGAGAAGATCCAGGGGACTTATAACTGACTGTCTGAATCCCTTCATTACGTGCAAATAGACTCTTGTTGTTTCCAGATTCTTATGACCGAGAAGTTCCTGTATCTCACAAAGATCCACACCGGACATTAATAAATGCGTTGCGAAGCAGTGCCGTAGTGTGTGAACGCCGGCATGCCTGGTTATCCCAGCTTCCTTTACTGCTTTTCGCATTGCTTTCTGAATTCCGGTTCGGTGCAAATGATGCCTTCGGATTTCACCTGTTACAGTATCAACTGAAGCATTTTGTGCCGGAAAACAATACTGCCATCCCCATTCCAGGCCTGCATTTGGATATTTCCGGTCCAGTGCTTTGGGAAGTGATACTGGAATAACTGAGTCCTCAAACAGTTCCCGTGATTTTTCAAGCTGTTTATGCAGATCAGATATTATGCTCGAACTTAGAATAGTGATTCTATCTTTGTTACCTTTTCCACTCCTGACAGTGATTGATTTGTTCTCCAAGTTGATATCCTGTATACGCAGGCGTAGAGCCTCCGATAACCGTAAGCCGCTTGAATTAATCAATCGAATAACCAGACCAGCCACTCCATATGTTCTATTAAGAATCTGCCTGACTTCTTCCAGTGTCAGAACAACTGGCAGTTTTGAAGGCTTTCTGGCTCTCACAGAATCGATATTATCAGGTTCCTTGGACCAGACATTCCTGAATAGATACAGTATGGCATTAAAAGCTTGGTTCTGTGTTGAAGATGCCATTCTCCGCTTCAGGGCAAGGTGACTTAGAAATGCTACGAAAGCAGAATCGGAATTCGCAGTAATATCGTTCTGCTCACAGTATGCAAGATACCTGGAACACCACTGCAGATAGCTTTTCTCGGTGCTTCTTGCATAATGTCGAACTTTTAAACTATCCCTCATTATTTGGATAGGTTCTGCTGAGTTCCCTTTAACCTCGGTAGAATCATCAGCATACATTCTTCTGAATATCTTAACAGCATCAAGAGCTTGCCTTATCTGCCAATCCTCTCTACCTTCTCTGTAGAGAATATCAGCAAATACGACATCATCCGGATTACCAAGGACAAGAAAGTGTTTCACCCAACCAGTCATGTATGGTATATGATTTTCCTGCACCAAACTAAGTGACGATAGTTTGTTTATATATTCATTCATATCGTACTTCATGATATTGAACCTCCCTGATATGTAGACTCTATATATTCACGTATTTCACTTGCTTTAGTGTACATATGTTTACTTCCTGTGTCAAGTTCAGCTGTTGTGATTACCATTGACAGCATGTTATTAATATTAATAGTGTTTGGTAAGAGGATACTCGAAAAGAAATGAAGACTCTACATAATCATTGTTATCTAATAGAAATCAGAAATGAATGCATTGCGTTCGTATGTATTCTAATGTATACTATCTGTGCATAATAGACTCACATATTGGAGGTGAGAAATGTCAAAGACTGTTACGCTTAGGCTTGATGAAAAGATATACAAGCAATTCCGCGAATTGGCTGAGCAGGATAATCGTCCTCTTTCTAACTTCATTGAGACCGTCGCCTTGCGCTATATCGAAGAACATGGGTATGTAAACGAGTTTGAAATGGCTGAAATTCGTGAAAATGAATATCTGAACAGAAGCATCAGAAATGGCCTACAGGACGCAAAATCTGAGCGAGGTCAGTTTGCCTGATTTCAAGATATTCGAAACCAAGGAATTCCTCAAGCAACTTGGGAAATTACCACTGAATGAATCTACATTCCTAAGGAATAAGCTTAATGGGTACATATATCCACAGCTCAGGATTGAACCATTTTATGGTAAGAACATCAAGAAGCTTCGGGGCTACTCCCCTGATACTTGGCGATACAGGATAGGCAGTTTCAGAGTATTTTATATCGTGGACAAGAAGGAACATATCGTGTTTATTCTTACGATTGATGCTAGAAGAAATGCATACAAGAAATGAATTTAAAGATAACAACAAAATGCAGCAGTACTGCATCTTCACGATTGAGCTCGGGAGATAGCAGTCTGCTGATTTAGATTGTTGTGCTAATTAAAGAAGGAGCTATGATGAACTTATCATCACTAACTACTGCACTGGACAGCGAATTCAAGATTGCTGAAAACAAAGAGAACCTCGTCGAATGGGCTGTAACGGAAGAAACCGAGGACTTCATCAATCCTGAATTCCTGAAGCATCATTCCGGTCTCATGCTTCAAGCTTCTGATTCAATAGATAGAGTGTTCACAAGTGTTTTCATTTCTGATTGCGTTGTTGAGAAAATGATGCATGAAAGTAATAGTTTTCTATTCACGCACCATCAATTCAATTACTACGAAGATGAGAGAGGTCTGCAAGCCATATCCCCTGATACATTTGACAAACTGTTGGATAATGGAATCTCTATATATGTGGCACATGCACCGTTGGATACACATCCTCAATATGGAACCTCAATTTCTCTCGCTAAGTTCACAGGAGTCTCGATTGAAAACATGTTCTACGACTATTTTGGAGCACCAACTGCGCTAATAGGACATATTCTGAAAAGTGAATTCGCTGATTATTCAGCAAAGATTATGAACGACTTGAACCGACCTTGCTTAACATTACAACAACACTCACCATATGTTGAAAAAATAGCTGTCGTTGCTGGTGGTGGAGATGAACCCGATATACTCAGGTATGCCTATGAATCGGGCTGTGATACTATGCTAACCGGAACAGTTGAACATCGCTGGGCAGCACCCTCTGTACAAGAGAAAAACAAACTATTTCATGAATTGAATAAAGAGCTAAAGCTCAACTTAATCGGCGGGACGCATTACGGCACGGAAAGACCTGCGATGATCAGGATTCTAGATCTATTCAAGAATCTCGGAATAAAGTGCGAATACTGCGAAGATGGAAAATTACTGAACGCAGAATAAATGAAGAATACACATGGATTTTTGAGTGCATGAAAAATGGGAAGCACAACAAATGCATAAACCAGTCACAAATGCAAAGCCTTGATCCAGAGTAGTATCTGTGCTGGTTATGCTAAATGTTGGCGACACGGAGAAAACATGTCACATGTTGATGAAATAATAAAATATTACGATGCACTTGCGCCTCAGTACCACAGAAAATCAGGTTACAATGATCTTTCTTATACACATTCTCATGCTGACAGATTTAGAGAATTGTTTAACGGAAGAGACGTCCTTGAAATAGCATGTGGAACCGGATACTGGACTGAAATCATTGCAAAGACCGCAAAATCAATACTAGCTACTGATGTGAATCGATCAATGGTTAAACAGGCTAAGAAACGTTTATCAGGGGTAAAGAATGTTGAATTCAAAGTATCAAACGCCTACTCTCTAGTCGAGATCCCCAGTGGATTTTCAGGGGCATTTTCTGTGCTGTGGTGGTGCTTTATGCCTAAATCTAAAATAAAGGAATTCCTCAAAATCCTACACAGTAAATTGAAGCCTGATTCAATAGTCTCTTTCATGTGTCAGCTAGCAGATTCTGATGCAGGTAATCATCTTCATGATTCAAACGGAAATATGGTTGCAAAGAGAATGATAGATAATCGATATTACAATATTGTTAAAAATATTCCTAGTGAGGAAGAGCTCAGAGATATCTTGGCTCCCATTTCCACCGATCTAAAATATTCTAAATATTCGGAGGATGGTTTGTGGAGCGTTTCGTATTCTATATTGTAATTAATGCGCCAACAAACAAATGCAGCAGAACTGCGGCTTTGTGAATATCAAAGCTATTACAGCCTGCTGATTTGAAGCGTTGACGAGGAGGAAACGTCGTCGACTTGAGTACAAAAGAACAAAACGGAAATCGGGCCCATCGGGCAATAGAAGCCCGCCGCCATGACCTAACAGGAGATCTGACCAGGGTAGAGGAAATAGCTCCACCAACAGGAAGAGAGAAACCGCATGAATAAACCGGCAGTGATCATTCCAGTGATTATCATAGTCAACGCCTGCATATGGGGCTTCGCTATGCTCATATCGTCAAACACGCTTAGTGGAACCGGTGCGTACCAGCAGATTCAGCACATTCTCATTGGGAGCGCGGGTACTTCGTTGGTGGTTGTGGGAGGTGGCCTTGCCTGGTTGGAAAAGAAGCTGAAGTCGAACGAGTAAGCACTGTTGACGAGCAGGAAACGGCGACGACTTGAGAACAGAAGGACAATAGGAATCGGACCCATTGGACAAAAACCGTCGCCGTAACGGAAACAGGAAATAGGAAATAGAGCCAGAAAATAGCAGCAGAGGAAACAGTTCCGTCAACAAACAAATCCAGCAGAACGGCGGAATGGGTAATGTCCAATCAACTTGTCTGCTGATTTAGAGCGTT
>JAGLOY010000040.1 GCA_023138735.1 Candidatus Aegiribacteria sp.
CTGTCTATGCTTCTCATCCGGCGCTCTTCATGAACAACATTACGCTCAGATATGACTTCTGCCGAATCTATCGTACAGTTCACTATCCGGTCGCTCTCAATAACCAATGCATCTGCAAGCCTGCTTGATGGAAGAAGGAGATAGTAACAGGTGACATCGTTGCTTGTGAAAGCGTTAGCCCTTCCTCCGTCCCTCTGGACGATCTGCCAGAATCTCGATTTCGGCATATCTTCTGTACCCTTGAACATCAGATGCTCACAGAAATGGCTCATTCCAAGAATGTCACCGCATTCGTTGCGTGAACCGACTCTGTAGGAGATCACCGAGGCTACAACCGGAGCATAATGAAGTTCCTGAGTGATTACGGTAAGCCCGTTATCCAGAACCGTAACATCAGGCTCCACTGCAAACGCTGCAGATATTGTTAATGCGAGAAACAGCATAACCAGCATAGTTCTTATCATGGTCGCAACCTTTCAATGGGAATGAATTGATATATATATCATAACAGTATGCATTACGGAAATCCTATTCGCAATAGCATACTCAAATGCATTAACCGGCTATAAGTTTAAGTTGTACAATGAAATGGCCTGAGGTAAATGAATAAATCTCATACAATCAGAGTCGGATATTATCAGTTTGCTCCCGAGTTCGGTTGCATTAGTAAGAACCGTACGGAAGTCATGAACTATCTTGAGAATACTGATGCGGATATTGCAGTTCTACCCGAGCTTCCTTTTACCGGATACGGTTTCAGCAACAGGGAAGAACTCTTATCCCTAGCCGAAGACCCAGATGATTCCGGAGCAGTTTCGGACCTTCTGGCGCTGTGCGTGCGGCGCAGCATACATATCGTTACAGGTTTCGCGGAGAGATCGGGAGATAAGTGCTTCAACAGTTCTCTGCTGCTGGGTCCTTCAGGTATTTGCGGAACCTATAGAAAGCTGCACCTCTTTGACAGGGAGAAGCTCTACTTTGACCCTGGGAATCTGCCTCTGAAAGTAATCGATATAGGGGGGATTCGTATCGGTATGATGGTCTGTTTTGACTGGATATTTCCTGAAGTAGCCCGGACACTTGCGATGCAGGGAGCTGATATCCTCTGTCATCCTGCCAACCTTGTTCTGACCTACTGCCAGCAGACAATGCTGTCCAGATGTATTGAGAATATGGTCTATTCCGTGACAGCCAACAGAACCGGGTGTGAAAAACACTCGTTCGGAGACCTGGACTTTACCGGGACAAGTCAGATAGTGGCTCCCGGCGGAGTTATTATCCATAGAGCCGGAAGCAGGAAATCGGAAGCTTATTCAGCCGAGATAAATATCGACAGGGCAAGGGAGAAGACCATTACGAAGCGTAATGATGTCCTTGCGGACAGAAGACCCGAATACTATCTGAGGTAATTTGTACAGCCTTGAAAAACTTGCGGTGTGCAAGCATATTCGATTATAGTGGAGCTTTTTTTCATATTTCGAAAGGTTGTATCCCCATGCCGCATCACAGATGCAAATTCATTTTCGTTACAGGTGGGGTTGTCTCCTCCCTGGGGAAAGGAATAACCGCTGCTTCCATTGCTCTCCTGCTTCGCCAGAGGGGTTACAATGTAACAATGCAGAAACTTGATCCCTACCTGAATATTGATCCGGGCACCATGTCCCCATACCAGCACGGAGAGGTATACGTAACGGATGACGGTACAGAAACTGATCTTGATCTGGGGCATTACGAGCGTTTTGCCGGAGTAACGTGCAACCGCAACAGCAACTACACCGCAGGAAAGATCTATTCAGCCGTTCTGGCAAGGGAGCGGGAGGGAGGTTACCTGGGCAAAACCGTTCAGGTGATACCGCACATAACAGATGAGATTAAGAAAGCCGTTCTGTCTCAGGCGGATTCCGGTATCGACATCGCAATAACGGAAGTGGGGGGGACGGCAGGTGACATAGAGGGGTTGCCTTTTCTCGAAGCCCTCCGGGAACTTGGTCAGGATCTTGGCAGGAAGAATGTGCTCTACATCCATTTAACGCTGATACCCTGGCTTTCCGCATCGCAGGAGCTGAAAACAAAACCCTCGCAGCAGTCAGCAAGCATTTTGCGTAATATCGGGATCATACCGGACATTCTTATATGCAGGACAGAAAGATCCCTGGGTGAAGAGCATTTCAGAAAGCTCTCCATGTTCTGCAACGTTCCGCTTGATGCTGTTATTGAAGAGAAGGACGTTGAAAATTCCATCTACGAAGTACCTGTTGAGCTTGCAGATCAGAAGCTTGATGAACTCATTCTGAAAAGGCTGAAGCTTCCCCTCAACCATCTTGATCTTGATGACTGGAAAGCAATGATCGCACGGGCAGTTACCCCATCCGGCCCTTTGGTCAGGATTGGTGTTGTCGGCAAGTATATGGGGCTGCGCGACGCTTACAAGAGTATTTATGAAGCCCTGTCACATGGAGGTATCGCAAATGATATCAACCTGGAAATTCAGGGTATCGAGTCAGAGGACCTGGAGCAAGGCATCACGGAAATCCTTGAAGGTCTGGATGGAATACTGGTTCCCGGTGGATTCGGCTACCGCGGTATCGAGGGGAAACTGGAAGCGGTCCAGTTTGCAAGGGAAAGGAACTTACCTTTCCTTGGTATATGTCTGGGGTTGCAGTGCGCGGTTATTGAAACGGCAAGGCACCTTGCCGGGCTTACCGATGCAAACAGTTCCGAATTCTCTCCCGGGTGTTCCCATCCTGTTATCCATCTTATGGAGGAACAGAAGGGTGTTACCCACAAGGGAGGGACAATGCGTCTGGGTTTATACCCATGTGTACTGCAGGATGGCTCGGCAGCGCAATCGATTTACGGATGCAGCAACATTTCAGAGCGTCACAGGCACAGATACGAGTTTAACAATGAATTCAGGGAGCGGCTTGAAGAGGAAGGACTTGTGTGCTCAGGCCTGTCTCCCGACGGAGAACTTGTTGAGATAGTTGAAAGACCGGATCATAAATGGTTTGTTGCCTGCCAGTTCCATCCGGAGTTCACTTCGACTCCACTCAAACCAAATCCGCTGTTCAAAGCCTTCGTAGGAGCCGCCAGGGAACATGCATCTTAAAGCAGGTGAGTACTGCGGACTGTGCGGAATCAGCGGATTCAGCGGGGATTCTGTCGCTCTCGTTGCCGAGGGATTATTGGCTCTTCAGCACAGGGGTCAGGAGGCAGCAGGAGTTCTGACCTGTTCCGATGGTAAGATGAAGCTTCACAAAAGAAAAGGCACCGTATCCGAAGCCATGTCCAATATTCCCTCATCCTTTTCCACCGGTAGAAACGAAGCGGTTATGGGGCATGTAAGGTATGGGACCTATGGAGGTGGCGGGGTTGAAAACGCTCAGCCGCTTATGGTGAGCATGGCCGGGTTTCAGATAGGAATAGCCCATAACGGAACCCTCACAAACGCCCGATTACTGAGGGAAGAGCTGCATCGCCAGGGAGCGATCTTCATGACGAATACCGATACGGAAGTTGTTCTGCACCTGATGTCCCGTAATCTTGAACAGACCGGTTTCAATATCCGGGAAGCTCTTGAGATAGCTCTGGGCAGGCTCCAGGGAGCGTACTGTTTCCTGCTGATGACCCCGGACGGTCTATATGCAGTTAGAGATCCTCTTGGATTCAGACCTCTGAACCTCGGCAGATTCGAGGAGGGTGGGTGGATTATCGCGAGCGAAACCCTTGCATTTGATGTATGCGGCGCGGAGTACCTGCGTGAGATAAGTGCCGGTGAGATATTGTACATTCCGCACGATACATTCGATCCGGAATCGGAGCGGTTCAGCAGCGGAGCGAACCTTTTCAGGAACAGGACAGGGCTCGCTCAGTGCATTTTCGAACATGTATATTTTGCAAGACCCGGAAGCAGAGTATTCGGAGACAGCGTCTATACTACAAGGCTGGCCATGGGGCGACAGCTTGCAAGGGAATATCCTGCAGAATGCGATGTAGTCGCCCCGGTTCCAGACAGCGGGATGTTCGCTGCAATGGGCTTTGCCAGGGAGCTCGGATTACCTTTCGATATGTGTTTCACACGCAATCATTATGTAGGAAGAACATTTATCGATCCTGCCTCGGCAAACAGGGCGACAATGGTCATGAGAAAGCTTCAGCCCATTCCGGAAGCTGTGAAAGGTAAAAAGCTGTGTGTTGTCGAGGACAGTATTGTCAGGGGTACCACAAGCCGAGCAAGAATAAGGGCTCTCCGGGAAGCCGGAGCAACGGAGGTTCACATGAGGGTAAGCTGCCCTCCGCACAAATTCGGCTGTTATTTCGGAATAGATTTTCCGGAGCCATCGAAACTCATCGCCAGGAATTACTCTATTGAGGAAATAGCTGCACAACTGGAGCTTGACAGCCTGGGATACCTGTCGAAGGAGGGAATGCTGAGCTGTGTCAGGGCACATGATCCATGCGATTACTGCACAGCATGCTTTGATGGTGAGTATCCTGTTGAGCCGCCCGAGTATTCCGCGGAATACAACGGGTATAAATGCCACATTTAAGGAGATAATATGGTTCGTGGTGGAGTAGCGATCCTTGATTTCGGTTCCCAGTACAATCAGCTGATAGCCAGAAGAATTCGTGAAATGGGTGTGTACTGTGAGCTCATTCCAGGGAATGCACCGCTGACCGGGATAATGAGGATTGAACCTGCCGCTGTAATCCTTTCAGGCGGCCCTTCAAGCGTATACGATACGGACTCCCCCCATCCTGATTCGGCGATATTTCAGATTGAACTGCCGATACTTGGAATCTGTTACGGAATGCAGCTGCTGGCCCTTCACGAGAATGGAAAAGTAGAGGGCGGGTACGAGAGGGAATATGGACCTGCGAAGCTCTACTTCGAAAAAGACGTTGATATTTTCAGCGATATTGAACCCGGGCTTCAGGCCTGGATGAGCCATGGAGACAGGGTTGTCGAGGTTCCCGCAGGATACAGCAAGATAGCTTATACGGAGTCGCTTCCGATTGCGGCCATGGCCGATGTAGTCAGACAAAGGTATGGAGTGCAGTTTCACCCGGAGGTGAATCACACCGAATTCGGAGAGAAACTGCTGAGGAACTTCGTTTTCGGAATTTCCGGAATTTCCCCCGACTGGAGCATGAAGACATTTCGAACAGAATCTATAAAAACTGTACGAAAGGAACTTGCCGGGGGCGGCAATGTTATTCTTGGGCTTTCCGGTGGTGTGGATTCCTCCGTTGTAGCAGCGCTTCTTCATGAAGCGGTTCCGGAGAGGTTCACTCCTATTTTCGTGGATAACGGCCTGCTGCGAATGGATGAGCGGGAAGAGGTAATAGAGACTTTCCGCGGTCATTTTGGGATGCCCCTTAAGGTTATTGACGGTTCTGAAGAATTCCTTTCCGCTTTGAGCGGAGTAGAGGATCCGGAGAAGAAAAGGAAGATCATAGGCAGAGTTTTCATCGAACTCTTCGAGCAGGCCGCGTCCGAAATTGATAACGTAACGCACCTGGCCCAGGGAACACTTTACCCGGATGTTATCGAGAGTATTTCCGTTCGCGGACCCTCCGCGACCATCAAGAGTCATCACAATGTGGGCGGTCTGCCCGAGAGGATGAACCTCAAGCTGCTCGAACCGCTTCGAGAGCTGTTCAAGGACGAAGTGAGGGAGCTTGGACGCGAGCTGGGGCTGCCCGAACGTATGGTATCGAGGCATCCTTTCCCGGGTCCCGGGCTGGCGGTCAGGATACTTGGCGATATCAACCATGAAGATCTGGACATCCTTCGAAAAGCTGACAGGATCTTTATAGATTATCTGCTTGAGAACGATCTCTACGATGAGATATGGCAGGCTTTCGCGGTGCTTCTCCCGGTCCGAACCGTCGGGGTAATGGGGGATTGCCGAACCTATGACAGGGTCATTGCACTCCGCGCGGTAACTTCCACAGACGGGATGACGGCTGACTGGTACAGAATGTCCCCTGAACACCTTGCCAGGATATCATCCTCAATAGTTAACAGGGTAAACGGTATCAGCCGTGTAGTGTACGATATTTCAACAAAACCGCCCGGTACGATCGAGTGGGAGTAAGAGTTGCTTGTTCCATTACTACCGTCATGTAATAAAACTAGATGATTGTTTTAATCTCAGCCCAGGTGGATCGTTCTAATGCAGGTGGAGGGATATAGATCAGCTCGAACGCTGCGTCGGTAGTCTGAGCTGTCCACCAGACTATGCCGAGACCGTCAAAACCCTGTACGCAGGGTGAAAGGCCGACAGGCTCGGACTGGATCCAACCGTACTGCCCGTAAGGATCGAACGGGAATGCCTTGCGGATCTCGAACCAGTATTTGGTTTCGGCTTCGAAAAAAATCCATACGGGAAATTCATATTCGCATCGGTAGTCTGATCCATCGGGAACCTCGCTATAATATCCAGCAGGGATCATCCAGCTCTGGATAGCTGAAGCATGCTGCGGCAATGTGGGCGCATTTCCGGAGCCGTCATCGAGGTAGAGGTAGATCTCTACGGGAGAATCAACTGGGTAGGAACCAGAACCATTCCAGTAACCGCCCCACCAGC
>JAGLOY010000041.1 GCA_023138735.1 Candidatus Aegiribacteria sp.
TCTCGGACGCGGGTTCGAATCCCGCCGCCTCCACCAAATCATAACATATATATCTATATCAGTAAGTGGTTTAGTGACCTGGTATCGTGTGCCGTCTCCTTCCGGTGCACGCATAGTGCACACTTCGAACTCGGAAGCACTGTCTCCCTGACCTTCTCAACATGGTCAGCGAGTCGGTCATTTCCAGCCCTTCCAGCCACATGCAAATATCGAAAACGATCATACACTTCCCCTGCAAAACTCAGAATTCTCATGTATCTTTCTTGACTTCCCTCAGATAAGATTCTATTGTCTATTAAATTGATGTAGATGACTAATGCACTTGAATATCAGGAGGTGTTCGATGTTGTCATTTCTTCTCCTCGCACTTACTGCTGGTACAGCGCCCATTCATACCACAGTTGCAGACAGTACAAGGGTAGCGTTCATCGCGCAGACTCCCGTTTCCTGGGAATCTGTTGAGTACGACAGTCTGAGTTATATCAGATTCACAGACTCTCCTCTAACAGACAGCATTGGCTATCCAGAACTCCCGATGATCACATGCCTGGTTGCTTTTCCGGACAGCGTAACACCCTACCTTGAATTCGCAGTATCTGCCCAGAGGGAGCAATCTGTTGATCCTGTATATCCCGCACCGGCACAGGTAATGTCATACGAGTACACCCCTGCTGTTGTTGATTCCTTTGTGCAGGATTCCACTGCGTATGCATCTGATGAGTTCTGGCCTTCAGAGAGAGTCAGGATAATCGGCGAGACAAGGATATGCGATCAGCGATTGTTGATAGTGCAGATGTTCCCGGCACAGTACAGGGCATCTGACAGCACTTTAAGCACAGTAATGTCATTTAGCGTTTCAGTTTCATTTGATAGTGCTTCGGCTGTCTGGAGCGGAACAGGACTGGGACCCTTCCAGAGGATGGTTGATGGGTCCTCAATTGTTGGATACCATCCTGTACTTCAGACGCGTGCTCCTGTACCTGAATACTTCGGAGAAGTTGAACCCCGAATTGGTCCGAGCCGTATGCCTGACTATGTGATTATCTGCGCTTCGGGGCTATACGACCAGTGCGGCGATGCTATTGATGATCTTGGGGAGCACAGAGTAAGCCTTAATAATTTCGATGTGGCACTTGTTACCACTGATGCGATCCTGGAGGATTTTGGAGGAGCAGCTACCGTTATAACCGATGAGATCCTCAGAGATTTCACCGAGCACATGTGGGTCAACTGGGGGCAACCGACTGCTAAAAAGCCCGAATACCTTCTTCTCATCGGCGATCACGATGATGCTTACTACGGAAGCGAACCATGGTTCCTGCCCACTCATGAGTACGGTATAACGCCGACTCCAGCATGGGACAAGATCGGCAACGATGAGTGGTACACCTACTTCAATTACGATCGGGACATGGACAACGACTTCCCTGACATGATGGTCGGCAGATTATCTGTTAAGAACGGAGAGTGGGCTGATACCTTAAGTGTTCTGATACAGAATCTCATCGATCTGGAGGATCCAGCTGGGCAGTCACCTTCACCCGATTACAGAAGAAGGATTCTCAGACTTGCCGGTACTGGACATGACGATAAAACGGGCCACCAAACATATCAGAGCTGGGATCCCGACAGGCTCTGGACGGCAGGTATTACCGACTGGATGGAGTACAACTATTCAACCTTCTACTGTGGAGATGGAAGGTATTTCACAGAAATAGATGGGAGTATTCTCAGAAGCTACGAGTGGCGTGACATCTGCCTGACCGAATTCGGAAAGGGTGCCGGAGTTGCATTCTACAGTAATCACGGCGATTTCCACATGTTAAGCGCCGGGCTTGAGTGGGTCTCACATCTCATACCTCTGGATCCGACCTTAGGCGCTCGGGACAGCACTTTCAACAATTACCAGATCGAGGAGTACCTGAGTGCTATTGAAAACTATGCTCCGCCTTTTGTGCTTCTTCTGTGCTGCGGGTCAGGCACATTCAATCACACGATTGACCATCATGAGAATCGCCCAACATACTTGGATTTATGCCACTTTGATAACGCGACTTCTCAGGTTGCAGCATATGATTTCGGTACCGACTGTCTTGGGGAGAAGCTTCTCAAATTCACCGATGTTCCTGTGGCCGGAGTATTCTGCGGATCCCTCTCCTCGAACATAAGCTCCTACGAATGTTACGGTAAGGGTATTCTTGAAGCTGTCTACATCAGAGGTTTTGGAATGCTTGGGGATGCTATTGCATCCGCAAGGACTGAATACGATGAATACTTTCTGGAGATTACAGGGTTCTATCGAAGAGAGATGGGTCAATTCAATCTTCTCGGAGATCCTGCTCTGGACATCAGTGACAGGGTCAAGTATCCCAACAGTTGCGATCTCCTGATCCATGAATGGGATATATCGGTTTCAGGATACCCTCTGGAAACTCCCACAGGAACCGACCTTGCCATGACATTCACCGTTAGAAACAGCGGAGCACTGGAGTCGGATGAATTCGATGCAAGAATCACTTTCAGTTACGATGAATATTCTTTAATCGATTACGTTAGCTGTGATGAGCTTGCAGCCGGAGCGGAAGAAGAGTACGAGTATACATGGGATTGTGCCAGGTGGTTCGATCCCCCGATGGAGATCACTGTAAAAGTTGAAGTCGATTACCTGGAGGAGTGCGATGACTCCTGGTGGGGGAATAACACCGCCTCACTGGATGTTCAACTAAATGATACTTATCCCACAGAGAACGGATGGCCAATATCTGTTGAAGGTGTTGTCAGCACCACCCCATTGCTTGTTAATCTGGACGAGGATACTGATCTTGAGATCGTAGTACTCACCGGAACATTCTTAACTGCATTCGAGCCTGATGGTACAACAATTTGGGAGATCAGGGATCAGGGATTTTCCTCCGGGCAACACCCTCTGGCAGCCGATCTTGATGAGGATGGTGAGATTGAAATACTGGTGAAATACAGTGAAGGGATCAAGGTAATCAGTTCTGACGGCACGATTCTTGGCACACCCCTGACTTGCTCACCCAACGTCTTCGCTGTGGGCGATATGGATGAGGAGGAATCCGGCCTTGAACTTTGTATTGCACATGCTGATATCCTCTACCTTTACTATTGGAGCACAGTTACGAACAGATTTGTTTACATTACAGAAAAGGATTTCGACTATCAAGGATTCTGGTCTGGAAGCTCACTCGTTAGTACGGATCTCACAGGCGATTCTACCGAGGATGTGGCTTATTGCATCGGAGGATTTAGTGGAGGAGTAACGGAACCTGCACCAAGAATCCTGGTCGTGTACGATTGGGAATCCGATACAGCTCCTTATACTATGAAATGGGTTGAAGAGCCCTATACTGCCTATCTTGCAGCAGGAGAGCTTGCAGGCACGAAGATGGTCGGTTACTCCTTTGGAAGCTATGGCTCTGATCCATCAAGCAATCCTGGTCTCCTTGTTGAACCCGATGGTATTACTCAGGAGTTTCTCTGCGATAGGGGATCGGTGGATGCCGGTAATTTGAGATATGGTGTCTTTGCTGACTGGACTGTTGTCGAGGGTGCCGACGCATTCGTGCTTCCCTCTGAGGTGGAATGTTTGGCGTGGAATTATGAAGGAGAAATGATTCTAGACTGGCCCACAGGAGAATACCTTGGTTCAGAACTCAACTCCCTCATAAGCCCAACCGCATTGGGTGATCTGGATGAGTCAGGAGTTGCTGATGTCCTTTTCTGTACGGAACTTTCTGGAGATTATTCTTTGCTTGCGTTTAATTCAGATGGAGATATTTTAGATAACCTGGATTTTCCGATAGTTCTTCCTGAGGAAGTATCAGCCCTCGGTGGATTCAGTATTGCCGATATTGATAGTGATGGTAATATAGAGATTGTGTTCGGTACTACTGATGGCCTCCTTCACTGCTGGGAATTCGGGACATGCTCAACCGGTTATGCGCCCTGGGTTCAGTTCCAGCATGACGATGGAAGAACAGGTGCGCTGGAATGATCGGGTTCTGCGTTCTTCTTCTGACCTGCCTCGGGGTAACACCCGGCCCCGGGTGGAGTAACCCGATTCTGGTTACAGATTCTGCAAACACGATTAGACGTGTCCAGTACATCAACAGAGATTCTCAAGGCAGGTTTCATCTGGTGTGGGCAGGATTCAATGACGAGAGCAGGATAGCTTACAAGATGTTTCTACTGGATGGTTCTACTGTGTATCCGGAAACAATGATCTCAAGGGATACACAAAGTTATTATCTATCTGTAGTAGCAATGGGAGACAGTCTCCTTGTATTCTGGAGGGAATCCAGCCCCATCTACTACGCCATCAGAAGTCTTGAGGATGGAAGTGAGATAACTCCTGCCACATATCTGTTCACCACTTCCACCCTCTATCCTTACATCAGAGCCTGTCCGGACAGTCTGGGAAGGCTTCATGTTCTATTCAACAGGGGCAAGGATGTGTATTATGCCGTCTGGACCCCCGCGCCCGGCTCAGGTTTTATCACTGATTACGAGTGGAAGGTGGAAGGTGCTTATGAGGGTGGAGTTCTTCTCGTGGATGGAAATCGAGTTCATCTGGTTGTTATGGATCCAGTCTATCATACATACGAATACCTGCAGTACGATCTGGAAGGGAATACCGTAATCCCGCTCACTGATTTCACTGTGGATGATATTTTTTGCAGCCGTGATCCGGAGCTGAGCCTGGATCAGGATGGCAACCTGATGGTTGTCGAGGATATTGTTGTCAGCTATGTGCTCTGGAAACTCGATAAGTTTACCGGTGCTACACTTATTGATGAGAAAGTAATAGTGTCCGATTTCCCGCCTGATATGGTCACTAGCACTCACTTCATCCTTCGCAATCTCCCTGGCGCAGACCAGTATTATCTCTGCTGGGCTAATGGAGGATCGTTGCAAAAAATCTTCTACCTTCTAATCGATGGTGATGGGAATGTCCTGCTGGACTGGCAGTTAGCCTACGATTACAGCGATGAAGATCCTGAAGATCTGAAGTATATTGATGGTGTCGTTGATGATGCAGGCAACCTCTATATAGTCTATGCCCAAGTTGAAACAGAACCGCAAATAGACTACTTTCCCACCTTCGGCTGGTTCAATCATGATTCTCTGGGGATTGAAGTTGAAGAGACTGTCCCTTCACCGGGAGTATCACTCAGAGCTTCACATAACCCCTCCTGTGGCAGTGTTCAGTTTTTCCTTGAGGGTGCTGATTCCATGGAACTTCAGGTCTTTGACATAAGCGGCAGGATGGTTGCAGGTGTACCCCTGTGCAATGGCAGTGGTTTTTGGAATGGAACCGGTTCTTCCGGTGAGAGATTACCTGCGGGAGTTTACACTGTTGTGGGAAATCAGGGAGTTTCTCTGCGCATTACTCTTCTCGGAGAGTGAGGATGTACCGCTGCTGAAGAAGGCAATTCTGTTAATCATATCATCGTGTAAGCTATGATGGATCATTCGTCTTCCCCGGTGGTCGACTGGACCATCACCAGGATTGCCGCACGGATCGACTTAGGCAGATCGAGCCAAGCATTCGCAACGATCTGAAGGTCTCGGGGTGCATTATTCAAGTGCACGCATAGTGCACACTCAGGACGCAAACTACTGTCTGGATTCTGTTCGGAAACTGTGTGTGTTTTGTATTTACCAGGAATTTCATCTTGGAGCAAGTGTTTAGTTATGCAAGGATTTGTGCTATTTCTGTTACCATTGTGTCTGGGTTCTGTATGATGTAACATGTTGCCATGTAACAGGTTCGAATCCCGCCGCCTCCACCATTAGAAAGACCGTAAGTTCCTGTCATAAAGGGACTTGGGGTCTTGTATTATTTAGAGTGATTTTAAAGTGCACGCATACGACACACTCTGAATCCGATAGAAGAGTGTTGCAGACCTTTTCAGCAATTTACGGTTCACTCCACCGATGGATGCACTTTTCAACATCAGGCACATAAGGTCCTGACCCTTAATCTATAGTTTGCATAATTCTAAATTCATACGTTCTTCTGATAAATACGACCATTCTGTCGATGGCAGGCTTGTGACCCGGTATGAGAGTGAAGATATTCAGGCAGGTAGAACAAACTTGCTTCTGAACGATGCAGGAGAGTATCCAACTGGGATGTACACAGTTTGCATTGAGGGATTGGATACAGGAAATATTGTTAAGAAAGTAATCATTCTGAATGATTAGGGAAAGTAGCAAAGATGTATAAATACTTTGTTATCATATTTATGATCGCAATAACCACCTCCGCCCAGGCTGATTACATCTTCGAACTGGCATCTGAATATGAAGTTGAAGATGAATCGTGGCAAGCAATCTGTTTAGACGCTGGATATTTCAACGATGATGCATATCCTGATTTTGCTGTTGCGTATTTCTATGCAATCGGAGAAGACGCTTACCTATACACGTTCCTGGGAAATGGTGACTGTACATTCAGTGTAATGCCCACCGAAATATTTGATTTCCCACTAGGGTCAATCACGGTAAATGATTTCGATAATGATGGGTATGATGATCTTCTTATTGGAGAAGGATATGCAGGTGGTGGAGGAGGACTTTATCACGAACTCCTCGTTCACATGTATAAAGGTAATGGAGACGGATCTTTTACAGAACTGGACACATTACATGTTATGAATGTCTGGGTAACTTCTGGGGATCTGAACGATGATGGAAACAATGATCTGGTTGTGTCAGGCTTTGAAAGTGGTAGTTTCGTAGTGTCTATAAAACTTGGTAATGGTGATTTCACTTTTCAGGAAACAGCAAGCTATGAAACATATCCGATACTACATACTGTCCAGATCATTGGTGATATGAACCTGGATGGTAATATCGATATTGGTGTACTTTGTTCTACTGGCTATAACGGGATTCAATTCCTTTATGGTAATGGTGAAGGTACTTTTCAGCCATGGGTTGGAGTAGGCGGTTATTTTCCTTGTGGACCATCATACTGCTTTCTGGATGCAGGGGATTTCAACGAGGATGGTGTGCTGGATTTTGTAGCAACCTGTGGAGAAATTGTAGCGGATTATGATGTCGTTTTCCTTTGGGATGGAGACGAGTACATCCGGTCAGATTCGCTTACAGGTATAGGGGAGTGGGTTGAAGTAGAGGATTTCAATCTGGATGGTCATCTTGATATAGCAATATCTACAATACTCGGTAGTATAGTTTATCCAGGATATGGTAATGGTAGTTTTTCACATGGCGCGGACAGTCTTCTCTTTCTAACTACAGAATATGACACATACGGCATGATATCTGAAGACTTCGACCTTGATGGAGATTTCGATCTAATCATATGCGAGCATAGTTATAGCCAACCAGATTACATTCGATGCTATGGAAACACCACCATCAACCTTGGTGTCGAGGAGCATGAATCCGGTTCAATATCTGACCTGCTCCTTGAAGTATCACCCAATCCATTTTCATCATCAGTCACTGTTTCAGCATCAGGATTTTTTAGTAATCCAAGCGATCTTCAAATCTTCGATCTATCCGGAAGATTGGTCAGCGAGATAGAACCTGTTTTCAATGGAAGTGAAGCAGTCTATCATTGGAACGGAAGATCGGCGTCAGGTGCAGAGCTTCCCGACGGGATCTATTCAGCAAGATTATCTTCTAATGATTCCAGTGCAGGTGTAATGCTGTTGAAACTGGAGTAGTCTCTCCAGCCATTCCTCCGTGATATCCTTCACCTGGTCCAGATCCTCAAACTGGATTGTGTTCGGTATCATCCCCGGATAGGGGAGACCTTTCGAAGGAGACTCTGTTGATTGTAAATCCTTCCATCAGTGGTATTATCAGTTCTATCATCGTGTAAGTGATGATGGATCATTCGTCTTCCCCGGTGGTCGAGTGGACCATCACCAGGATTGCCGCACGGATCGACTTAGGCAGATCGAGCCAAGCATTCGCAACGATCTGAAGGTCTCGGGGTGCATTATTCAAGTGCATGCATAGTGCACACTCAGGACGCAAACTACTGTCTGGATTCTGTTCGGAAACTGTGTGTGTTTTGTTTTTACCAGGAATTTCATCTTGGAGCAAGTGTTTAGTTATGCAAGGATTTGTGCTATTTCTGTTACCATTGTGTCTGGGTTCTGTATGATGTAAGACATTGCTATGTAACAGGTTCGAATCCCGCCGCCTCCACCATTTTTTAAGAGATTCTAAGAAAGTGATTTTTTCTGCATAATTGGTGATCAAAGATATAACAGTCTATTCTCCGGGCCTGATATAAGCGATGATGGCTCTGTGATGTATGGAACAAGCTGGGGTCGGCCAAAACTTACTCCCGCTTTTTAGTTACTATCTTTAAGTATAGGTTAACGGTCTTCACCCCTAGAACTGGTCGACCAAGACTAACACGTAACTGGTTGATGAGCTTAACCCATAATCCGGGATACTGGAGACTGGATTACAATAAAGGCAGGCCTCATAGTGCCTTAGGACAGCTAACGCCAGACGAGTACGCTGCAAGTATATGCGTATGAATGGCATGGGACCACAAAACCGAAGATCCCTAAAGAACAGGGGTGTCCAGGAAAAGGGAAAGGCGCAACACAATCGATCCCTAAACTCTGGGGATGTCCAGCTTTGGAGAAGGGCTCATCTTCCTGACGGGCAGCTTCAGATCAAGGTTGGATTTGATGGACCTGATACACTACCGCGATTCCCTTATGACGTTGTCCAGAAGATCGACTTTCGTGAAGGTCGGAAGTCCCTTTTACATATCGGCATCTATCTCCACTGGATACGAGTCTATCCCGATACCACCAGGCTTCTGGTGACAGCAAGCATCGATCTCCCGTCTTATCTACAATCAGTCTATCCTGCAGTGAGAGAGCTCACGTCCCAAAGGTTCAACTGCCGAAAGGATCAGTTGTTTCACATGTCCAGTATCTCTCTGATTCGAAGAAGGAGTTCGTCAGGATGGAAGGGTTTCTGTAGGATTGTTATGTTCTCCTCTCTGAGATTCCGCCGCTGGAACTCATCATGACTGTAGCCGCTGATGAAGATAGTCTGAATATCCGGGTACCGTTTCAGGATGATATCATTGATCTGGAAGCCTGTCATGCCGGGCATGATTACGTCCAGTACGGCTATTCCCATATTACCATCATTTGCAGAGAGCAGTTTCAGGACTTCATTCCCGTTACTTGCGGCGAGAACCCTATATCCAGCATTTCTCAGGCTCTCCAAGAGCATGAATCTCACGGAATCGTCATCCTCAACAAGCAACACCGTCTCTGAACCTCCAGACACCATCTTCTTTGAGGTCTTGGTCTTTATCGGTCCCCTATCCTGCAGTGCAGGGATATAGACACTGAAGGTGGAACCGCTGCCTACCGTGCTTTCGACGTAGATTACTCCCAGGTGCTGGCTTACGATACCATAGACCGTGGCAAGACCAAGTCCTGTTCCCTTTCCGAGCTCCTTGGTTGTGTAGAACGGATCGAATATCATTGATATGGTATCCTCATCCATGCCCTCCCCGGTGTCAGAAACAGTAATGAGAACGAAATTCCCTTCCATCGACCATGGGTGCTCACGGACGAAGGATTCGTCAAGTGAAACATTCATGGCTTTCAACGTCAGAACTCCCCCATTCGGCATGGCATCCCTTGCATTGACACATAGGTTCATCAGCACCTGGTCAATCTGACTCTGGTCAGCCAGTATATGCCAGAGATCGGGATCCGGTAAGAATTCCATCTCGATAGTCTCACCAATCATTCTGTCCACCATGCTCAGGAGGTTGTTGATCAGGGAGGTGACGTCGATTTCTATCTTCTGTAGAATCTGACGTCTTCCGAAGGCAAGCAGCTGACGTATCAGGGTGGCAGCCCTGTTGGCCTCATTCAGGATCTCCTCGAGTCGTTTGTAGCATAAGTCATCATGTGAGAGGTTTTCCTTGATCAGGGAGATATTTCCGATTATGGCCTGAAGGATGTTGTTGAAATCGTGTGCAATGCCACCAGCCAGGCGTCCTATTGCTTCCATCTTCTGGGCTTGTCTAAGCTGCTCCTCAAGTTGAAGCTTATCAGCGAGACCGTTTTCAAGGTCCCTGGTACGCTGGTTCACTTCTTTTCGCAGTGATCTGTTCCACAGAAGGATGAGCACGAGTATAAGCAAGACGGAACCCATAACAATGAATGTCGTCTTCCAGAACTCACTCCTGGTAAAGAAAACTTTCGAGTATTCCAGGCGTACCCATGCTCTGAAGACAGCGGTTCTCTCTTCCTCCGATATCAGCTCCAGTCCTTTATCCAGTATTGAGTTGAGCAAGGGCCAATCGTCCCTGCTGGCGAAAGCCAGGCTTGTATGCCAGCCTGTCTCACCGGCAACCTGCAGATTGGTTATGGCCATCTCCTCTATGGCGTAGGATGCGGTAGCTATGTTCTCTATAAAGACGTCGACCTCTCCGAAGGATACGCTTCGAATTCCGGTATAGATATCTGGAACAGATATCAGATCTAATTCAGGATACTCGTTCTCAATGTTATCCTGCCATATATAATCGGCTACCACCGCGATTCTAAGACCATCCAGGTCGTCCATGGTGAGTGTCTCATCGGAACCCTGAAGATTAATTATTACTCCGGCTATCACCGTGTGTGGTTCAGTGAAGAGGAGGTACTCCCTTCTCTGAGGGGAAGGGCTTGCGGCGCTGAGGATATCAACCCGCTTCGCTTTAGCTTCCTCGATAACCTCTGCCCAGTTCTCCAAGTGGACATACTCGAACTCGATCCCAAGTCTCTCAGCGATGAGATCAAGGTACTCAGAGGCGATGCCCCTGAGGACACCATCATCATCGAAGAACTCAACCGGAGGAAAGTCTGGATCGGGAGCTACTATTATGACAGGATGATCCTTTAGCCACTGGCGCTCTGTCGCAGTGAGAGGATCATTGCCATTGTACACGGAAATGAAAGAACCGGATTCTTCACCGCATGTAGTCAGCATAAGCAAGAGTGATACGACAACAAGAAACTTCAAGCAGTGGTCAATACACATCCGCATTCCGTTCATGTGTTCCCCATCAGTCTTTCCAATACAACCGATATTCTCAACGCAGATATTCAATATACTCAGTTTTAAGGAAAATGTATATCCATACGCAGAATATCCAATGTACATCAAGATTCTGGAGAGCTATCTGAGGAGAATGAATCGTCCTGTGTAATTCGGAGGTTTCATTGCTTTAGTCCCTTCGAAAGCTTGCCCTAAATCAGGACACTTCACAGAGTGAGACTTCCTCGGTGTTGCGCCTTTCCCTTTTCCTGGACACCCCTGTTCTTTAGGGATCTTCGGTTTTGTGGTCCCATGCCATTCATACGCAGACACTTGCAGCGTATTCGTCTGGCGTTAGCTGTCCTAAGGAACTATGAGGGCGGAACGAGTTGTAGTCCAGCCTCCATTCCTCCAGCTTCTCTCTGGCGTCTTCAAGAGTCCAGAAGAGATGGATGTTAAGGCACTCATCCCGTAGACGACCATTGAAGCTCTCGATCAGGCCGTTGGTGGCAAGCCACACAGGGTGTCATGTGGATCCTGCTTAATTTAACTCTCCATCCATTCGTATGTGTTCACTGTATATGGAATAGATCATCTCGAATTTCATCACAGATTGATGCATTCAGTATAAGCCGAGTGAATAAAGACAATCAAGGATGTATGACTTCCGAAGTAGTGGCACGCATACGGCACACTTTGAGTGCAAACATCTGTTCAACTTCTGTTATGGAAGTGTACTGGTTTTGTCTTTGGCAAGGAATCCGCTCCTGAGCCAATGTCAGAATCTGCACGGATTTGTAGCATTTGTGTAGTGAAAGTGTACAGGTTCTGTCGAGCTAACTATATGTAAGGCAACGGTTTCGAATCCCGCCGCCTCCACTAATCTATGACAGCATCCATGTCCATACAGGACAGTTATATATCAGATATCTTGAATAGTGGCATTTCACTAGATGACACACATGTGACACACTATTTCTGTGGTAAAACTGCTTCACCGATAGTTTCAATCAGGGAAGTCAGTCTTTCATCTTTTAAACGAGCTTAGGCGTTCATAGTTAATTCCGGTCACGTCTTATGCTTTGCTGTCGAGTTCGTTGGCATCGTCGGTCTTCCCGATTCGCTGACCGGTTCGTAGTCCTTTTCTTGAAATACGGATCATAGAGCCTGCCAGCTCGTTCATGAGAGACTGATAACACAATCTCCGGAGTGAGATGAGTCTGCCTTCGAAAGCCTTGCTGTCAAACATTTCGCTATTGAAGAGATGGGATTGCAGCTGGTCCCTCATCACCCTTCTGTGTTTGCGGATCGTCTCCAGGATGAAGTCAAAGTCCGATGTATCCATTTCAGATATATGCTGGAGCACGTCTCCTGTCATCCTGGATACATCTTCGACGTACATGGCCCTGTTGGTCTCGAAGCTTCCGTGGATACCGGGAATTCCCAGATCCTCGACTGACTCCTCCAGGTAGGGACCCAGTATCCAATCCCTCAGGTCCATCTCAAGGTATTTTAGGTGGGGTGGCTCAATACCGCTGAAGACCAGTCGCTTCCTGGCGTATAAACGGAGCTGTCTGTCTATCCTCCATCCGGCTTTGTCGGTAACTCTCAAGTTGAGGTCGATGTAGGCATCCTGATCGAAATCGATATCCCTGAATCCATCACTAATGCGGATATTCGGGCTGTTCTCTGTCAGGATGTCGTTCACGCAGAAACTATCTTCCTCCGTTACGACCTTGTTACACCCAGACCATCTGAAGGGATCTTCTCCCGGAGAATGACGACTCCAGAATGAGGCAATGACCGTGTCCACCTGGTCGAAGAATAAACTACTTCTCTTCGCGCAGCTGATCTTCTTGGTGATGAAACCAACTGATGTGCAGGCACCAAAGAGGTTCTCGGAGAGAGAAGCATCACTGTCCCACCCTCTAGCGCGACCACTCCCCTCGACGAGTACTGTCTGCGAGGCAGGTATCTCTCCATGGATGGATACATCATGGTCATCCCTTACAGTCACCTGGTCGGAGGTGACACCATGGATCAGCTCGCTGTCCGCGTATCCAAATTCGAAGAAGTCCGGCCATCGAGTGTAGAATGTCCAGGCGACCTCTGGTGACTTGGGACTGTATTCGATGGTGTATTGCAGGCCCGGGAGATCAATCCTGATGACTCTCGTCCAGCAGCCGAAGGGCTCGACAACTGTCTTGAAGACGTAGTTCTGCGTGCCCGATGTCCCCGGGAGGGGGAAGTACAGGCGCAGTTCACCCAAATCCGGATGACCCACACCGTCGGTACTGAACATCCTTATCATATCCATCAGTGTGAAGGTTTCACAGCCGCTGCTAACATATCTGCTGTACATATCCTCCGATCTCAAAATCAAGCTGTGATAGGGAACGTAGTTGCCGCTCCATGGTATTGAGATGCCCACAGAGTCCACCCTATAGAACCTGTCCGCCCAGATACACTTGACCGCTTCGCTCTGGATGGAGGACAGGGTTGGTACGGCAGCTGTCTGTAGCTGGGGAACGGGCCTGTCGTACGGGTACTCGAAGGCTCCGTAGACAGAGCCGTGATTCAAGAACCCTATTGCACCTGAGTCATCGGGAGTCCTCGGGCAGAAGAACACATTGAGGTCCGAACCAGCGACTCCGGGTTCACTCTCACTGACACTGTCCTCCTCGTGCGGATCGTAGATATAGAGCTTGCATCCGCTCGTACTGCTCGAATCGACATGATGTACCACAACCGGGCAAATCTCGTACTTTCTAAACAGAGAGTAACTATGACGAAGGAGTATGAGTATCCTGGGATGATCCAGCGGTTGGATGCTGTCCAGCATCTCCCAGGTCTTGTCGTACCTGTCAGTAGCGTTCATCGCATTGGTCCAGTTGGCAAGAGTCGCTTTCAGGCTAACCAGCACGAATTCTCCGCGGGACTTGAACCTCGATCTGAGAGAGCTACGCTTTGTGGGCGCATGCTGATTCCTGCCGATGAACTGTCCGGCATAGAAATAGTCCAAGACTAAGTACACCATGCCGAGAGCCTCCACCAGATCGTATTCGTTGGCGAATGGCCATCCGTGAACACCCGGCAAGAACAACGAATCCTTGTCGAACAGCTTGTACGGTACCATCTGAGCGCTCCCTTCATTCTTTGGTAAATTCTATTTCAGCATTCAATCGCATACATGTAGAGCTAGGGGCATTAGACTTGAAACGCAATTAAATAGGAAACTGGATACTCCTTATTCCGATCTTCTGTATTTGAACCATCCTCCTGACCCCCGATAATCCATGATTCTTCTATCAAATTGACAATACTTCCCGGAGAACCTGCAGTCAATCAATGTCGTAGACATCAAGGTACCTGATACGAACCGGGGATACGGAATGGGGGTGAATAATATTCTTGGAATCAGGATTGTCTTATCACCCAACCTCATCTTGGTACGTCATCCCGCCGCCACTCTCCGGATTTGCAGGATTGGCAGTATAATTTGTTCCGGGGATTGATTTTATAGGAGCACAGGCTATTGTTACTGTACTGGAGGGAGGTTCTTGAAAAAGCTGAAAATGATCCTGGATATGCACACAAAATGCTCTGGAATTGGCGCATACTTGAGCACCCTCCGGACAGTAAGAGTGTTAACAGGCTACTATTGGTTCTTATAAGCAGGAAGGAGTATTTACTTCTGGGAGGTGTGCTAGTAACTTAGTTGGACAATAGTTTCAATCAAGGGGGGGGAATATGAAAAAGCAGAAAAAGAACGGGTTCAGACTTCCGGATGTCCTGGAGCAGAAGCTTTCGGTTCTCAGGGCTATGAGGCGCGGCAATACATCTGATGATCACTGGAAAATAATGACAATTGAGAGTGAGTTGAATGACTCGGAGGATTCGGATGAACATAAAAGCATCACTCTGGCCACAGCCGGCAAGATCTATGCGGAATCAAGATCGCATAGAAGAGCAATGCGCGAGGAGTACGGAAAGATAGTAAGGGGAATGGCTTCTTCCCCATTGCTGCGTCCTCTTCCTCCTCCTTTCCCTGATGATGAAGATGAGCGCTGGGATGATGAGTTTGTTGAAAGGACGAGCGCTAAAGATCTATCATCTCTGCGACTGAGGAACCCGATCTGGGGATGTGAGGAACCGTCAGAACCTCAGGGATTTGAACTCAGTTTCATTTCGAACTCATCAACCAGTGCATGGAATACATCCGATATCACGAGTTACAACTGCGGAATCATGGGATGGTGTGATTCTGCCGTCGAACCGCCCAGGATTGCCAACATGAACGGCAAAGGTGTGATCGAAGGTGATCTGGACCTTGACTGGGAGGGTATGGTTCCCGAGGACAATATCTACATGATGAATCCGACAATGGAGTTATGGCTCAGAGGATACTGTTTTGCCGAGGGTTACTACAAGATAGGGGTGGATGCAAAATCGAGTGTCTACGTTGAAACGTCGATTATGATCAATGAAGATTTAATCAGCTACAACCATGTCCCTGTGGTATCCGTCGAATCGAGATACTCTGACAGTCATGTCCCCTTTGATCTGAGAATCTACCTGCACAGTGATGAGTTCCCCTTCAGGGCTTCCAAGGATCAGTTCCTGAGAATGCTCATAAGACTTCACGGTGAAACCTGGACCAGGGGAGAAGGGGATGCGGAGATTTCTATTGGGGCATTCGGAGTGATAAGCAATACGGTAAATGATCTGAATATTCCTGTGATGCCCTGAGCAGATTCAACGACTTGAGATCAGCGTGATCTCCTGAACTGCTCCGGATCCTTTATGTAAGGATTCTGGTCGGTATTACCTTTGATGGGTAGACCATGCGTTTAAGTTTCTTCTAGGTGGGAATACCCATTCATTCCCGAGTTCTGTCAATTCTGTCAGGAGGTCATAGCAGAAGTAATAAACTAACCGAAGTCTCAAGAACAAACCTGTCACTGCCGAGTTGGCGTTCTTTGGTTATCCGGATCTTGAATACGTTTCGATCTCAAAATACATGATCACCCCAATCGTGGCACGCATACGGCACACTTTGAGTGCAAACATCTGTTCAACTTCTGTTATGGAAGTGTACTGGTTTTGTCTTTGGCAAGGAATCCGCTCCTGAGCCAATGTCAGAATCTGCACGGATTTGTAGCATTTGTGTAGTGAAAGTGTACAGGTTCTGTCGAGCTAACTATATGTAAGGCAACGGTTTCGAATCCCGCCGCCTCCACCATTAACATGGCCTTAAGTTACTACCATAAAGGAACTTAGGGTCGTGTTTGTTTTGGAGTGAATTTTCCGTGCACGCATACGACACACTTTGAATCCGATAGAACAGTGTTACCGACCTTCTCAGTAAACATCGGTGCACTCCACCGATGGATGCTCTTTCCATTATCAGGCTCAAATTGCAACCCTTGACCAATACCCGGGAAAACCGGATGTTCTTCTGACGGAGGTTAGATATGAGTCTTGAAAAAACACTTGCTGTGCTGAGAAAGCTGAAGCCTTTGCTCAAAGAACGTTTTGGGATCATAAGACTTGGTGTCTTCGGTTCTGTGGCTCGTAATGAAGCCGAAAAAGACAGTGATGTTGATATTGTTGTTGAAATGCCTCCAGATCTTTACGCAATGGTCCATGCAAAGGAACAGCTAGAAGAAGCCCTTCATACACCTGTGGATCTGGTTCGATACAGGAGCAGAATGAATGCTTTATTGAAGGAGCGCATTGAACGGGAAGCAATCTATGTCTGATGTAAGACTATTGGAAGACGTAGCAGAGCACATATTGGAGAGCATCGAGAAAGTCGAACGCCGTTTCAGTGGCATTAAGGCTCCTGATGATTTTCTTAGGGACGATGAAGGTATCGACAGGCTGGACGGGATAGTGCTAATGCTTATCACTATCGGAGAGAATCTGAAGCGCTTTCAGAAATATGGTGGAAAGCCATTAATGGATGATCATCCTGATGTTGACTGGAAGGGCGCGATAGGAGTAAGAGATTTTCTAAGTCACCATTACTTTGATCTTGATGCAGAGGTCATCTTCAACATTTGCGTAGATCATATCTCTGAACTGAAACACGCAATAGCAGATCTTCTGAAAAAACTGAAAAAGTAACTCGTAGATCCTGTACACATTATACTGTTATAGCTGTGGATGTTCGTTAAGAAAGTAATCCTTCTGAATGATCAGGGGAAGTAACGGATATGTGTAAATACCTTGTTATCATATTTATGATCGCAATAACCACTTCAGCCCGGGCTGATTACATCTTCGAGCTGGCATCCGAATATGAAGTTGAAGATGAACCCTGGGGAGCAATCTGTTTAGACACTGGATACTTCAATGACGATGCATATCCTGATTTTGCAGTTGCATATTATGGAGCAGAAGACAGCTACTTATATACATTCATTGGAAATGGTGACTGTACATTCGATATGCTTACTACGGATATGTTTGATTATTCGCTTGGATCAATCACTGTAAATGATTTTGACAATGACGGGTACGATGATCTTCTTATTGGAGAAGGATATGCAGGTGGTGGTGGAGGGATCTATCACAAACTCCTCATCCATTTGTATACGGGCAATGGTGATGGTACTTTTACAGAACTGGATACATTACATGTTATGAATGTCTGGATAACTTCAGGGGATCTTAATGCTGATGGCAACAATGATCTGGTTGTGTCAGGGTATGAAAGTGGTAGTAGCACAGTTTCAGTAAGACTTGGAAATAGTGATTATACTTTTCAGGATACAGAAAGCTATGAAATTCCTGGGAGTACTTTTCACACACTTCAGATACTTGGTGATATGAATCTGAATGGCAATGTCGATATTGGTGCAATTTGTTTCGATGGTTCTATCCGATTTCTCTACGGAAACGGTGATGGAACATTTCAGGCACCGGTTAGTGTGGTGAATTATTTTCCTTGTGGACCATCGTACTGTTTTCTGGATTCCGGTGATTTCAATGAGGACGGTATGCCTGATTTTGTTGCTACCTGTGGAGCAATTGCAGCAGATTATGATATTGTTTTCATCTGGTGTGGAACTGGATACGGACAATCAGATTTATTGACAAGTGCAGGCGAATGGGTTGAAGTGGAAGATTTTAATCTGGATGGTCATCTGGACGTAGCTATTTCTACCTGCCTTGGCAGTATAGTCTATCCCGGTCTTGGAGATGGGAGCTTTTCACATGAGGCGGATAGTCTTCTCTTTCTATATACGGAATATGTTACGTACGGTATGATATCCGAGGACTTCGACCTTGATGGAGATTACGATCTTATTTTCAACGAAGAGTATCCTTACAAACCAGCTTACATTCGATGCTATGGAAACACCACTATCAACCTTGGTGTCGAAGAAGATGAATTGGGTCCAATATCTAACCTGATCCTTGAAGTATCACCTAATCCATTTTCATCATCAGTCACTGTTTCAGCATCAGGATTTTTTAGTAATCCAAGCGATCTTCAAATCTTCGATCTATCCGGAAGATTGGTCAGCGAGATAGAACCTGTTTTCAATGGAAGTGAAGCAGTCTATCACTGGGATGGGAGATCAGAAACAGGAGCAGAGTTTCCCGATGGTATCTATTCCGCAAGGTTCTCTTCTACTGCTGTAATGCTGCTGAAGCTGGAGTAGTCTCCTCAGCCATTCCTCGATGATATTCCTCACTTGGTCCAGAACCTCAAACTGGATTGTGTTCGGTATCAAACCCTTGAGCGGAGACTATGCATTTCAGATACTTCGAGTGGAAGTACCGCTCCATCTACTAGTTCTATCAGTTCTGTCGACTAGATGGATATTGGTTTCAATCTCTTTCGGCTTTCACTGATTTCACGATTGCCAAAATCGCAGCGCGGATCGGTTCAGGCAGATACGACCAAGCATTCACTACATCCCAAAGATCTTCAGCCCAGTCCAGGTGTGACACACATATGACACACTTTGAGTGCAATACTCTGTCTGGATTCTGTTCTGGTTTTGTGTGGGTTCTGCTCTGACCCAGGATTTCCTCTTTTCTTAAGTGTTTGGTTTCGCAGTGATTTGTATCATTTATGTCAGTAATGTGTTGTGGTTCTGGATGGTGTAACAGGTTCGAATCCCGCCGCCTCCATAATTGGAAAGACCAAAAATTATTACCATAAAGGAACTTAGGGTCATTTTATATTCCTTGTATTACCTCATTGCACTGTGGACTCGGAACCTCAGATCGAAGAGCTAATTGGCGAGTTTATCCGGGCGACTGAAAAGACTCGAACGGAATCCAGTTTGGTTCTTACTGGCGTCCTTTCGTTGATTTATCCAATTCTTCTCTGAAGCGGTTGAACAGTTCGATTTTTCCCTCTATGGTGGACCAGTCAGAAATGCATTTCATGTCCACATCATGAAGTGCGGTAACCAGTATAGCCTGTGCCAGAGACTGTGTATCACTCCAGTGGTAGAAGGCTGACAACCTGTCCATGACGCACTGAGTTGGTGTGAGAAGATTTAGAGTGGAATTTCCGATTGTTATTTTGTTTGTGCTGGAAACAGGGGAATAACCAATAGAGAGTGGACCGGGAGGAAATTCAATCAGTAGTTCTGTATCAGGATGTGAAAAATATCGTCCCATACCCTTATTGAATCCAAGCTCTTCAAGAGCAATTTCTACTCGTTCCATGCTACTGAGAGTAATGAAATCAAGATCAGTAGTAAGGTAACGGTCATCCGAGTAAATCGATACTACAGCGCCGCCTGTGAGGACGGCGTGGATGTCTCTATTCGAAAGATGCTGGCATATTATTGCCGCAAGACCAGCTATTCCGCATTCCCGCGATATCTTTTCAGTGTCTTTCCCTTTGTCCGTGGCCTTCTCCTCTTCGTATAATAAGCTATTATCTCTTCCTCTGGAAGATATTCAAGAGCCTTCTGGAGTAGATTCATCAGCTCATTCTGCAAAACGTACCTGGGATTAATCCTGTACAGTCTTGTCCTGCCAACGAGTCTGCTCTTGAGTATCCCAGCATCCTCAAGCTTCTCCATCTGATACTGAACCCTTTGTTGATTCATTAAGAAGTTATTCGCTATCTCCGTAGGATAGGAATCACCGAACCGTGCAATGTAGAAGAGAGTTCTGGATACAGTCTCTCCTAAAAGAGAGTAAATAAAACTAAAATCGTACATTTTCATCTTGACATTGCTCCTATATGAACCAATAAATTCAGTTATATAACAAAAATTTTAAGTTATATCACAAATCTATTTAGTTATATAAGAGTTGTCAATAGCTTTGGAATAACGAACTTGAAGATCAAGTTCTACTCCTTAGCCGCGCGGACCATCTCTAGGATTGCTACGCAGATTGACTTAGGCAGGTCGGTCCAGGCATACGCCACATACTTCAGGAACATCATCCTTTCAGGAAACGTGGTTGAAGTTAATCGAAGATACTCTTAATACTGCCAAATGTAGCGGGTTGGAGATCTGATGATGAATAATCGATTTCCAGTCTTGGTCGATTTGTTGAACTCTCCTTCGAGTAGATGAAAAAGTAGTCGTTGTCAGTATCACCCTTATACACCTGAAAACCGTAGTTAGGTTCGGTTCCATCTACAATTGCCTGGACCCAGTCAGTAACATAAATATCCCACCAGCCGTTTATTCCAGGTGCAACGAGGTCTTTGCGCCCGTTAAATCCTGGTTTGTTGCTCCAGGTTACAGTGCTCTCATCCCAATCCGCGTTATTCATCGTTATTCTTATCTCGTCTGTCGGGAAAGCTCCACCATGACTGAAGACGTATAATCTGATATAAGCGTCGTTGATGGTTACTCCTGAGTAAGGTGAGAGATCAAATTTCATGAGTGAATTTACCCAGCCGTTCTGATATCCAACCACGAATTTCGTTTCGCTACCAAAATTATACGCGGGGTCGTACTCCATAACGTAAGAATCATCAGTCGGGAGGAGCGATGCCGAATCAGCAATTGCACTAAACGAAAGAAAAAGCACGAAGATTACTTTAAGACTTTTCACTATGTTTTACCTCCTGAGAGAATTCTGGCAATTGGAAAGTGGATTTTCCACAATCCCATGGTCTACTCACAAAGCAGCCAATTCGACCCAATATTATCCAATTTCGCTACCGGAAACTGACCATACTACCCGAATTCCTCCGCCGTCAATGAAGAAACCCTCTGATCACTGCGAAAACCCCACATTGGTAACAACTTCACCCATGCAGTCCGATTGCAGAGTTTCTAACCGACTTCAATCTCAGGATTTGTCAGTTTCGATTATCGTTCAGCGTGAACCCACTAAAACAGAACATGAATCACGTCATTCTCTTCTCTTCTTCATATCCTATTCCGTGACTAGCTGCACCTCTCAATAATCAACTGCGCTATGCTCTTTTCAGCTTCTATTCAGTAAGTTCTGTCAGTTATGTCAATCTAAACTATTGTAAGGCAATAACTACAAATCTCGCCGCTTCCACCACCAATAACAATATTCTAGGTCACTACCATCCATAATACCGAGCATACGGTATGTATTTTCAGAAGCATCATTTACTGGGATGAGTTCTTAATTGTATTCTTGGGTTCACAGTAGCTAACACTATGATAACTACTAATGTAACCAAGCAATGTCCTGTACAAAGATCAGCCCAAATCGATCATGGCAAACGGGAGATTCGAAAGGACTTGACAGGGACAGTCTTGTAATGTAGTATTTAAGCAATTACTGAATTGGATTGGGAGCATGGACGATATTGGAAAAGCCGAATTATTCAAAATACTGAGCGTTGGATCAAGAATCAAGATCATCGATTTGCTCAAGAATAAAGGTCCTCTGGGGGTTAAGGAGCTGTCCGAGGCTCTTGGAATTACCCCTTCGGCCGTCTCGCAGCACCTGAAGATTCTTCGCTTCGCAGGTATGGTTCGTAGTGAGCGGAAAGGTTACTGTCTGCCCTATGAGATCGATGAGAAAGCTATGAATCACTGCAGAGAAATCCTGTCCGAAGTCTGTGCCTGCGGTTGCAGGAGCAATGGTCTTATCCACGGAGAAGAGCGGGAGAAAATGGAAACCGACCTCTGCCTGTTGAAGAAGTATAAAATGAAACTCAAGAAGGAACTGAGCGAAGTTAATGCAAGTATCAGAAAACTCGAACTGAAGGAGTGAGTCGTTTTTTTTTGAGTTATTATTAAGTATTTGCTTCATTACTGAATCATACTATCGAGTGATTCAATAAGGATGTTACACGCAAAGAGTATGAAAGGAGGTGATTGTAATGCATAAGAGTGGAAAAGGCCATGGATTCAAAGGATCTGGAGGATGCAGCTGCGGATGCTGCGGATCCGGTCACGGATTTCGTCGCTTCTTTACCGCCGAAGAGAAACGGGAATCCCTGGAGAACTACCGGGAGCAGTTAAAGAAGGAACTTGCTGGTCTCGAGGAGCGGATAGAGCAATGCGAATGCAAGTGAGATCGGCATAGAATAGGTAAGAAACGTACTCCGATCCTGGAAAGACCAGGATCGGAGTTACTTCATCTATCGATAACTAGATCTTCCAGCTCATTTCAGCCATCTGCTTGTAGATATTCCATCTGCGGGTAACCTCTTCCTGGGCATCAACCAGCAGCTTCGCAGCATGCTCAGGTTTGGTTTTCGTCAAGCTCTTGAAACGGGCTTCATTGTAGGCGAAGTCTTTGAACGTGATTGAGGGATCCTTGCTGTCAAGCATCAGAGGTTTTCCATCTATATCAATTTTCCTTGGATCGAACCTCAGAAGCGGCCAGAATCCGGAGTTAACCGCATTCTTCTGCTCATCCAGACCACAGGTCATATCAATACCATGCGCAATGCAGTGAGTGTAAGCTATAATGATACTTGATCCTTTGTAGCTTTCAGCTTCCACAAATGCTTTGACAGTCTGATTGTAGTTCGCACCAAGCGCCACCTGTGCAACGTAGATGTTACCGTAGCTCATGCAAAGCATGGCCAGATCCTTCTTCGGCTGAGGTTTTCCGGAATCTGCAAATTTGGCAACTGCTGCAAGAGGTGTTGCCTTGGAACACTGTCCTCCGGTATTGGAGTAAACGCCGGTATCCAGAACCAGAATGTTCATATCCCTGCCCTGCGCAAGAACGTGATCCAATCCACCGTAACCGATGTCGTACGCCCAGCCGTCTCCTCCGATTGTCCAGACACTCCTGTGAACGAAGTAATCGATCACACTTTCCAGCATCCGTGCATCCATTGAATCAATTGCCGATAGATTCTTCCGAAGCTCCAGAACCCTCTCACGCTGTTCAAAAATATCCTTCTCGGTATTCTGCTCAGCGCTCAGGATAGCTCCCGCAAGGTTTTCTCCCACCTGTGAAGCCAGCTTTTCAAGGAGTTCCCTTGCTATCTGAGTATGCTTATCGGCCGTAAGTCTGAATCCGTAACCGAATTCAGCAGCATCTTCAAACAGACTGTTATTCCATGCCGGTCCTCTGCCGTCATGGTTCTGGGAGTAAGGAGTGGTTGGCAGGTTTCCCCCGTAAATTGAACTGCATCCTGTGGCGTTGGCGATTACTGCCCTGTCTCCATACATCTGAGTGAGCAGTTTAACGTATGCGGTTTCGCCGCATCCAGCGCATGCACCGGAGTATTCAAACAGAGGCTGAAGTAACTGCGATTCCTTGACCATTGAAGGATTCAGTTCGTTACGATCGTAATCGGGAAGATCAAGGAAGAAACTGTAATTCTCCCTTTCCGGTACTCTAAGCGGCATCTGGTCCGCCATGTTGATGGCTTTCCGGTCCGGATTCTCCTTGTTTTTGGCGGGGCAGATATGTACACATGTCCCGCATCCTGTGCAATCTTCCGGAGCCACCTGGATAGTGAATTTAAGATCCTTGAATTTTCCGCCCTTAGCATCTGCAGACTTGAAAGTCTCAGGCGTATTTTCAAGAAGTCCTCCTTCGTACACTTTCATTCTAATTGCAGCATGGGGGCAGACAAGGCTGCAGAATCCGCACTGAATGCAGGTATCAGCATCCCATACGGGAATCTCAAGAGCAACATTACGTTTTTCCCATTGTGTGGTTCCCGTCGGCCAGCTTCCATCAGCTGGCATATCGGAAACTGGAATACTGTCGCCGTCCATACGGATAATCTTGGCCGTTACACGTTTTACAAACTCCGGAGCTTCATCGGGAACGGTGGGGGGTATTGGTATGGTGCTTGTAACCTTTTTCGGATAGTCCACTTCGAAGAGATGGACCAGTGTATGATCAACGGCATTGTAATTCTTCTGGACTATATCATCACCCTTGTTGCCGTACGTCTTCCTGATTGCATCCTTTATCTTCTGGATAGCTTCTTCCCTTGGAAGCACTCCCGAAATGGCAAAGAAACATGTCTGCATGATTGTGTTTATCCTTGCACCCATGCCCGTTTCCTTGGCAACATCGTAGGCGTTGATGACGTAGAATTTGATTTCCTTTTCTATCATGGCTTCCTGTACGGACTGTGGAAGCATATCCCACGCATCATCCTTTCCGTACGGGGTATTGAGCAGGAATGTGGCTCCCTCTGCCGCGTATCCGAGCACATCGTATTTCTCGAGGAAGATGCTCTGGTGACAGCCGACAAAATCGGCTGCTGAAATCAGGCATGTCTGCCCTATGGGTTCAGGACCGAACCTGAGGTGGCTGACAGTTCTGGCGCCTGCTTTCTTGGAGTCATAAACGAAGTAACCCTGCGCGTAATTGTCCGTTTCCTCTCCGATTATCTTGATGCTGTTCTTATTAGCACCAACGGTTCCATCGGAGCCGAGTCCGATGAAAACAGCCTGAATCGTATTAGGGAATTCGAGCTTGAAGCTGTAATCAACTTCCAGGGATGTATCTGTAACATCATCGTTTATACCTAAAGTGAAATGATTCTTGGGCTTCGGTTTTCTGGCCTCATCGATAACGGTCTTGACCATTGATGGGCAGTATTCCTTGCTGGATAACCCGTACCTGCCTCCTATGACTCTGATATCGCTTCTGCCGTTCTCTACCAGTGTGGTAACAACATCAAGGTAAAGAGGCTCTCCCGGAGCGCCGGATTCCTTTGTTCTGTCCAGTACTGCTATGTTCTTAACGGTATCCGGGATGGCTTTGAGAAGAGCTTCCTTGTGGAACGGCCTGTAAAGCCGGACCTTTATCAGCCCAACCTTGGAGCCCTTCTTTGAGAGATATTCCACTGTTTCATGAGCGGTTTCGCATCCTGATGCCATCTGTATTACTACCGTATCTGCATCCGGAGCGCCCACGTAGTCAAACAGATGATAGTTTCTTCCCGTAAGCTCAGCGAACCTGTCCATATAATCCTGTACTATTCCCGGAGTAGCAAGATAATATGGATTAACCGTTTCCCTTCCCTGGAAGTAAACATCCGGGTTCTGGCTGGTTCCCCTTACGACCGGGTGGTTCGGATCAAGGCACCTGTTCCTCGTTGCAATAATGAGTTCGTTATCGATCATGCTTTTAAGAACCTCGTCCGGTACCAATTCAATCTTCTGGATCTCATGGCTGGTTCTGAAGCCATCGAAGAAATGGATAAAGGGAATTCTTGACTTGAGTGTCGATGCATGTGCTATCACTGCCAGATCCATCGCTTCCTGAACTGAAGCGCTTGCAAGAAGGGCGAACCCGGTCTGTCTGACACCCATGGTATCGCTGTGATCCCCGAAGATTGACAATGCCTGGCATGCAAGGCTTCTGGCTGATACGTGAAATACGGCAGGTGTAAGCTCGGCTGCGATCTTGTACATCGATGGTATCATCAGAAGAAGACCCTGGGATGCGGTAAAGGTTGTCGTTAGGGCACCTGTCTGAAGTGCCCCATGCACGGCCGCGGCGGCACCGCCTTCACTCTGCATCTCCTGAACCAGAGGAATTGTTCCCCAGATATTAGTTCTTCCCTGAGATGACCACGCGTCAGCGTATTCACCCATGCCGCTTGAGGGGGTGATCGGATAGATGGCTACTACTTCACTCAGCTTATGCCCGATGCGTGCTGTAGCTTCGTTGCCGTCAATAGTGATCATTTTCCTGTCCATTATGCTCCGTCCTGTTCTATGCAGATAAACAGTGTTTTGGTTTTTATATCATTTTTCCTTTTGATCTTGGGAATGGAATCACGTCACGAATATTTTCCATCCCGGTGAGATACATCAGCAGTCTTTCAAATCCTAGTCCGAATCCGGAATGAGGAGCTGAACCCCATTTTCTTAAATCGAAGTACCAGGAGTAATCTTCAGAATCAATGCCGCACTCATTTGCTCGTGTGCGGAGAACATTCAGTCTTTCCTCCCTCTGGCTGCCGCCGACGATCTCACCTACCTGGGGGAAGAGAAGGTCTGTACAGGCAACCGTTTTCCCATCATCGTTCATCCGCATATAGAATGGTTTAATAATTGCCGGATAATCGGTTACGAAAACAGGGCATCCGAAGTGCTCGTCGGTAAGGAATCTCTCGTATTCGGTTGAAATATCGCTTCCCCATTCGGGTGCTGCTTCAAAACGGTCGCTGTTCTTCGCAAGCAATTCAAACGCATCTGTGTATGTGATTCGGGTGAATTTACTTTCGATAAGCATGCTGTAGCGTTCCTTGAGTTGCTTCTCATAGAATCTGCTGAAGAAGGAAATTTCTTCAGGGCACTTCTCAAATAGATAACTGGCTGTGTACTTGATGAAATCCTCTATAAGAGAGATATCATCGTCCAGATCGAAGAACGCCATCTCGGGTTCGATCATCCAGAATTCCGCCGTATGAAAACGGGTATCGGATGGATCAGCCCTGAAAGTAGGGCCGAAAGTATATACTTTTCCCATGGCCAGAGCCAGAGGTTCAGCTTCAAGCTGGGCACTTACCGTAAGAAAGGCCTGTCTCTTAAAATAATCCTTAGAATAATCCACATCACCGTTCGAAAGTGTTATGCTGTCAAGGCGCATGGAGGTAACCTGGAAGGCTTCTCCGGCACCCTCTGCATCGCTTACTGTAATAAGTGGTGCATGGATAAAGAAGAAGCCGTTTTCATCGAAGAACCTGTGAATTGCGAGGCTTAAGTGGTGGCTCATCCTGAAAACAGCTCCGAATGTATTAGTTCTGGCCCTCAAGTGAGGCATTGATCTCAAAAACTCTATTGAGTGCTTTTTCTTCTGGAGAGGGTAATCATCTCCAACCGGACCGACAATTTCCAGTTCATCCGCATTGATCTCACTGGACTGTTCAGCACCTGGTGATTCGACGATCGTACCGGTGACTTTAATACATGCGCCTGTGGCGAGTCCTGTGATGTCGAACTTATCCCGGTCGAATACGACCTGCAGGGTGGAAGAAGTCGAACCGTCCGTTATGGATGCGAATGCAACATTTTTACCTGATCTTGCAGTTCGAATCCAGCCGTAAACGGTTACTCTTTCCTCTTTGCATTCTCCCTCGAGAATGGATTTTATGGATGTTCGCTCAATCATCAGGTCTCCTGGTTAACGGGTAGTTCGGGAATCAGATTCCCGGCTCGGTTCAATCTTGAGAATTCGGAGAGTTTAATCTATAAAGGGAGTAGTGTTCACGCAATACTTCAGTCCGTTCTCCAGTGAGTCCGTATATTCGCCAGTGGTTCTCTGATAGTCGATTTACTGAATCCCAGGGCCTTTCCCTGCCACGTATCCCTTTCTTTCATCTCCCCATGAATCTCATTCAGAATAGTCATCTTATGCAGTGACCATTGCGGAGCTACGGTCAGTTTATCAGGAGCTTCTCCGGTGAGTCTCAGTATCACCACGTCAGGTTCTGTATGTTCAAGAAAAAGAATCACCATATTAATATACTCATCCATCGATATAAGCTCGAATTCGTCTGCAGAGAATCGACTTTCAATAGTGGTATTCCTTACAATATGCAGATTCTGAAGCTTGACTCCATCCGTACCGGTATTTCTGATAAACGCTGCATCAGCCAGCACCGTTTCTCTGGTGGAACCGGGGTAACCGATTATCATGTGGGCAGCGGAGAAGATATTTCTTTCATGCAGAGCTCTGAAAGAGTTAACCGTATCAAGGGATGTGTGGCATCTGTTCATATCCCTCAGGATTCCATCATCAGATGTCTGCACACCGACCTCTAACCAGAGGAATGTCCGCCTTGAAAGATCTTCCAGATAATCAAGTACGGATTCCGGAAGGCAGTCCGGACGTGTGCACAATGACAATCCCACAACTCCAGGATATGAAAGAGCTTCGGAATAGAGGGCGTCCAGTTCGAGCAGGTCTCCGTAAGTTGTCGTGTAATCCTGAAAATAGGAAATGAAGCTGTTTACGCTGAATCTCCAGGTAATGTATCTGCATCCGTCGGTGAGCTGTTGAGTGATCGATTTGCCTTCTACAAAGCTCTTTGGATGGCTGGAGAGGGGGTTGCAGAAGGTGCATCCATTACTGCTGAGCGTTCCATCCCTGTTGGGGCACGAAAAGCCTCCCCAGAGACCAACCTTGTAAATTTTCCGTCCGAAAACCTGCCTGAAGAAACTGTTAAGGTTGCGAATTCGTGTATCTTCCATTAAACTTTCAACCTGTCATGAGGATTACTGCAATGATCAGTGTACCTGCAGGCTTCGGACGAAAGGAAACGGCTCAAGTGTACAATAAACAGAGAATGCAGGCTGCGGCCATGTTCTTCGATCATTTCTGTATATCACCAGCCAGACCCGACAGGGATTCACTCCAGATGATTCTGTCATGTTTCTCACATATTCCATGGGAAAACCTAACCAAGTTCCTTGTTAAAGCACAGCTGTTTCCAGCAGAGAATAGACTGAGAATGGCTGACACATTGATAAGTGAGCATATAGAGAAAGGAACGGGAGGTACCTGCTTTTCCCTTACAGAAGCGCTGGGCGCGATTCTATCTTTTGCCGGTTTTCAATGCCAGCCAGTTATGGCTGATATGAACCATGGCAAGAACATTCACTGTGCTCTTTCAGTTACCGCTGCTGACGGATTACTGTTTCTGGCGGATCCCGGTTATCTGGTACCAGAACCTGTGTTGATGGAGCCAGGGAAAACAACTCAGATAGAGACATCATTGCAGACACTTGTCTGGGAGCCATCAGAAAGTGCTGATTCCTTTGATCTCTACTCCATAGACGGTGATGTAAGAAACTGGAGATATCGTATCAGAATGGATCCTGTCAGTTCTGCAGAGTTCAGGAATCACTGGCAGAGGTCATTCGATGCTACCGGTATGAACAGCCTTCATCTGAACTGCAGAAGTGAAGAAGGAAGACTGTCCGCTCATAACCTGAATCTCCGCAGGGTAACTTCCCATGGAAATACGAACGAAAAACTCAAGGACAGCTATGCCGAGAAGGTAGAGGAATATTTCGGTCTCAGCCGGGAAATAGCGGGAGCTGCCGAGAAGGAATGGGAAAGATCATGTCTGGACCGCTAGAAGTTCTCCCGGTCATCCCGGTGATCAGCGTTATCTCGTCAGATGAAGGGTTGAAAGAGAAAACGGAACTCGTTCTTGAATCACATTTCGGTTCTACAGACCTGATCAGCGGGTTCTACCCCTTCGACCTTTCTGACTATTACGAAGAGGAAATGGGAATGAAGCTGACCAGGCAGTGGTTCAGTTTCAATATACTAAGGGATGCATCCCGTCTAGCCGAATGGAAACTTATCTGTGCTGAGCTCGAAGAGCAGTTTCTAGACAAGCTCAGCAACCGAAGAGTTAACATAGATCCGGGATACCTGGATTACGGAAAACTGGTCCTCGCGTCGTTCAAGAGTGCTCCCGACAAGATCTACATCGGCCGGGGGGTATGGGCACACACCTGCCTCCGGTATGGCCATGGCAGGTTCACCGCGCCCGATCACAGCTTCCCTGATTTTATTGATGGAAGATTCAACAGCTTCATGCTGGAAGTCAGAGTAAATTATCGGAGGATCCTGAAGCTGCATCCGATGTAGTGGAGTAATAAGACGGTAGACAGACAGGAGGGAAAATCATGCGCACAGGATTGTTGCTGGTTTCAATAGCGTTATTAACGGCTGCTGTTGCTGTTTCTGATACCTGGGAACATACATTTGGCAGTGATCTGCCCGAACAGGCCTTCTTCTCCCTGGCTCTCGAAGACGGGGGATTTCTGATTTGCGGGATTCTTGTAATAGATGTCTCCTATTCTATCGTTTCATTGGAGAGCGCCGGTGGTGTAGACTGCATACTGGTTCGGATCGATGACAACCAGGAAACCCTATGGGAAGCTGATTATTTTTCCGGACCATGGCCTGATCTTGCCGTGGCCGGAGTAGAAACGGAAGATGGATGCTATGTTCTTGCAGGTATCACAACAACCATGGATGAGGGGCAGCGGAACTGGCTGTTCAAGGTTGACGGGACAGGGCAGATTATCTGGGAGAAGTTACTCGGGACCGATTATGATGACTGGACCTACGATATGGTGGAAACCGCTGACGAAGGCTTTGTGCTGGCCGGATACGTTGATTTTGTAGACGGAACCGGTCGCTTGATTAGTCTTCTGAAGACAGACAATCAGGGAGATGAGCTCTGGAACCGGCAATACACTACAGCTGGCAGCGGTACAGCTGAGGCTTTGCTGGAAACTGCTGAAGGTGATCTTCTGATCACCGGGTACGTTCAGAAGGAAGGGGAGGGGAACGTAGTTCCATTCCTTCTACGAACCGATGCTGATGGGAATGAAATATGGCTGAAAACCATTACGGGACAGCCGGAAAACTGCTACGCGCTTGATATGACCTTGAAGAATAACGGTAATATCATCCTTGCAGGTTATACTGTTAGTTCTACTGGAGACTACGATTTCTGGGTCGCAGAGATATCCACCGATGGAGAGCTTGTTCACCAGTCCGTATTCGGAGGTAAAAGGGATGATATGGCATTCACGGCAGCTCCATGCCCCGAGGGTTGCGTTGTAGCTGGTTTTACAGCGTCTGAAGGCGCGGGCAGGGACGATATCTGGATACTGTGCATCGATGACTCCGGTGAAGAAGTATGGTCCGTTACCCATGGAGGTCCTGGCAATGAATGCGCCGAGGATATAATCCCTGCGGCAGGAGGGGGATATATCGTTTCAGGATACACATCATCATGGGGAGCCGGTGACACTGACATATGGGTTCTAAAAGTGGATGAGGAGGGACAGCTGGATTAGAGGTTCGGGCGAACTGAAATCCCCGGAATGCTATATCAGTATCAGCTTCAGGGCACCTGTCCCGTCATCCATCACGTTGACAGGACATTAACTGCAGTATTATCATTTTGTTAAGTGATCAGGATCAATGGAATAGAATAATATGCTGGGAATGAAGAATGGTTCGGAATTGACTTTCACTTTACTTGAAAGGAATTCTAATGAAAGAAATATTCGCTCTCCTGAGCATTATGGGTTTGACCACTTTCGCAACTGCAGATGTTATTCATGTACCATCAGAATACAGTACTATTCAGGATGGAATAAATGCTGCTTCCAGTGGTGATACAGTACTGGTCGCACAGGGAACTTATACTGGCAGTGGAAACAGAGATATCGATTTTCTGGGAAAAGCGATAACTGTGAAGTCAGAAAATGGTCCTTCTGAAACAATCGTTGACTGTCAGGCAAACCAGAGTTATCCACACAGGGGATTTGATTTCAGCAGTGGTGAAAGCTCCAGTTCACGGCTTGAAGGATTTACAATTCGGAATGGGTATGTTACGGGAAGCGGGTTCAGTGCTTTCGGTGCAGGTATTAGTTGCAGCAATTCTTCTCCAATTATCTCTGATTGCATAATCACAGAAAACACGGCGGATGGTGGAGGTGGTGGGATCTCCTGCACCGAAAACTCTGCCCCTCTCATTACAAGTAATACAATTATCTGGAATACGGCCTATGGTGATGGCGGCGGAATTCACTTCAAAGATTCCCATCTAACCATCACAAACAACACGATTAACTTGAACAGTGCCAGCCATGGTGGTGGGATCTATGCTTACTACTCCGGCGCCACAGTCACAGACAATATTATCTCCGGAAACACAGCTTCCAGCTGGGGGGGTGGGCTGGCAGTCCTCGAAGCATCGCACGCTCCAGATCCCATCTGGCAAATCTGCAATAACCTGATCGTGGATAATTCGGGTGGCAGTGATGGAGGTGGATTATCTATCCAATGTTCCTTTCCCGCTCCCGGCCATAACATGATGAACAACACGATAACAGGGAACACTGCCGTATCAGGTGGCGCGATTGCCCTCTGGTTAAGTGCTTACCCGGTTATCACAAATTCGATCCTATGGAATAACAGTGCACCGGAGATTTACATATCATCAGGAGGAGGAGAACCAACCGTCAGTTATACCGACATCGCGGGTGGATGGGCGGGAACAGGCAACATAGATACTGACCCGCTTTTCACACCTGACTATCATCTTTTGCCGGGCTCTCCATGCATCGATACGGGTGATCCCGCATCACCTTCGGATCCCGATGGAACAAGGGCCGATATGGGGGCTTTCTACTACGACCAGGGTACTGGAATGACAGGATCTGCTGGACTGGTTCCCATTTTTGAACTGTATCCTGTTTATCCAAATCCTTCCAATTCTTTTGTGAATGTCTCCTATAACCTTTCCCATGATGAAGATGTGAGGATAATCATTTACGATATTGCGGGTCATGATGTCTTAACGCTTATCGATCGATCTTCAACTTCAGGCGTTCACAGTATATCCTGGGATGGAAGGAACAATGCAGGGCAGAAAGTAGAGAGCGGTATCTACTTCTGCAGGTGCGAGGTTGACGGTCTCTCCCAGACGCAACGGTTGATAATGCTGTGATTTAGTGGTTCGAAAGCATCTTCAGTAGTTCAATCCTAAACCTTAAGTCTTGATAAGACCTCCTTTTCAGATTACCGACGGGAAACTTGACATCTGAGAAACATATATTACATTTGCATAGTGGCACAAACGAGAAAGTGTAAATATGAATAAACTAATTGAGAATGACTGTTGTTCGGGGCTCGAAGGAATACTTCTACCGAAGATGTTCAAAGCTCTAAGTGATCCCAATCGGGTATCCATACTGATCCGCCTTGCCGAATGCTGTGCTCCCTGCAGTGTCAGCGAGGTTGCCGAATGTTGTCCTGTGGATCTTTCCGTGGTTTCCCGTCATCTGGCCATCCTGCGCGAGGCTGGTATTCTCGAGGCGCAGAAACGGGGTAAGGAAGTTTACTACACAGTGTGTTCTCGGACTCTGGTCAATACCCTGCGAAGGATTGCCGACGCCCTCGAATCATGCTGTCCCGTGGATGCGGACCCTGAGGTAAACTGATTATGCCATCTGAAGATTCCATCAGGGAAACTCAAAGCCCCAGCTTTGATCAGTGCTTCGTTATCGATAGTCTGGAGACACTCGCGGGATCAGTACCTGTGATCGATTCCCGCATTACGCGGATCGATAATCTGGGGAAGATCAAGATCCGCCTGGGTTTGAACCGTATGGGCTACATGATCGATCCCGGGTTGTACGCTCTGGGACGGCCTGATAGCCATTCACCAGTTCTGCTGTCGGCCAACTATAAACTGAGCTTTGATAATCTTAGGAGCGTCCTGCCTGGTCGTTCTGTCTGGCTGCTTGTGCTGGATACGAAGGGCATCAATGTCTGGTGCGCCGCCGGTAAGGGAACCTTTGGGACCACTGAATTGGTTGCCCGAGTGGCAAGCAGCCGGCTGGCAGATATTGTCGATCACCGTACCTTAATCGTTCCACAACTTGGCGCTCCGGGTGTGGCTGCTCATCAAGTTCAAAGGCAGAGCGGATTCAGAGTGATCTACGGGCCAGTTGAAGCAAAGGATCTTCCTGCCTTCATTGACTCGGGGAACAGGGCTACTCCCGAAATGAGACGAAAAACGTTCACTCTGAAAGAACGGGCAGTGCTGATCGGAGTGGAGCTCAGTATTGTCGTTAAGTATGGTATCATGGTGGGTCTGGTGATGTTTTTCCTGGCAGGCCTGGGATGGGCCGGAAATCTCTGGTCCAACGTGGTTTTCCACGGTACCCTTGCGGTGAGTGCATTTGTTGCAGCCATTATGGCCGGTGCCGTATTAACACCTCTGCTGCTTCCCTGGCTGCCTGGAAGAGCATTCTCGGTGAAAGGTCTGACTGCCGGTCTTTGTCTGGCAGCTCTGCATGGTGCAATCTGGTTGTCTGCAGCTGCTGCCCGGACGAACCACCTTGAGATTGGAGGCTGGATGCTGCTGGGCCCGGCATTCGCCTCATTCCTGGCTATGAACTTCACCGGTGCTTCGACCTTTACTTCGCTTTCCGGTGTAAAGAAGGAGATGCACTTTGCTCTGCCACTGGAGATAGGCGGGGCGCTTATCGGACTTACTATGATAATTGTTGCTCGCTTTGTGACATGAGGAGGATACCGATGATCTACCTGCGCAATGTTGTCAGTCTGGAGTTGGACAGAGACAAATGTACCGGGTGCGGGGTATGTCTGAAAGTATGTCCGCAAGGTGTGCTGGCACGATGTGGTGATTTTGTGCAGATCGTGAACCAGGATGCCTGCATTGAGTGTGGGGCATGCGCCATGAACTGCGAGTTTGATGCAATCCGAGTCCGGTCTGGAGTGGGTTGCGCTGCTGCTGTCCTCAACGTCATGCTCGGCCGAACTTCGACCCCCTGCTGCGGTTCATCGGACGACTCCTGCACTACCAGTTGCTGCTGATCTTCCAACCAATATCGTTCAATACATCCTTCTACTGACCCACCCATTTACGGTTGAAAGTATGAACCGGATTCGTACCACGTTCCGAACTATAAAAGGTCAGATATCAAGCTTATCTTTTGTTTTTTCGCAAATCCTGCAAGGAGAAGCAGAGAGGCAAAAGAGCCTCCTGCAAGAATGGTCAGTATCTCTTTGTATTCTCCTGTACCTTTCAATGCAAGCGAACAGCCAATTATTACTAATCCCCAGATTATGCTGTTGATGATTATCACAACGCCCAGTTGTTTCACAGTTTTCTCCTTCGTGAAGTTAGATTCACCAGTGTCATCTGGAGTCTGATGGTCCGGATTAACAATTGTGCTCAGCCAGATTAGTCCTTTGGCTTCCAGTTATACTTTTCAAGGAGACTGGTCGAGATCACAGCACCCCCCGCGAGAATTAACCATATCTTTTCATAGGCTCCGGTACCTCTGAGAACAATCGCACATCCTATAAGAACAAGCCCCCAGATTATGCTGTTGATGATTATTACTTTACCATGTTTCTTCATAGTTTTCTCCTCCGTTAAGTTAAATTCAGCAATGTTCCCTGCAGTCCAGCAATTTATTGCCGACAGGAATACAGCACTTTATCTGAGCAGCAGCACCTTCTTCTTTGCAGCACTTTGGGCACTGGTGATACGCAATATATAGGTTCCGGAGGCGACCGTCTGACCATTGAGATCCATTCCCTCCCAGTTGTAGCAGTGAGGTCCGGTTTCAAGTAAACCGTCAACCAGCACTGCGATACGCCTGCCGGTCAAATCAAAAACGCAAAGTTCCACCGATTGGGGGTTGTCAAGAGTGAAGGAAATGCTGGTGTGGAGGTTGAAGGGATTTGGCTGGACCGATAGGTTGGTCAGGAAATATGGTGTAATAGCTCCCTCACTTATTCCGGTTCCACTGAAATCCGCTTCTTCAACAATGTTATAAAATGGAAACCCTCCCTGACTGACGGGTACAGAACCTGCAATGGCGAAAAATCTGCCATCCACCGCTGCGCCAATTAATCCCTCACGAGCGGTTGGCATTGGGGACAAACTGGCCCACGTATTAATTACCGGGTTGAAACACTCGAATTGACGTGAGTTTCCTCCACGCCCCCCCGCAACGTAAATCGTATCGTTAATAACTGCAATACCGCTTGCTCCCCTTGAAGTTGGCATTGAAGCCATTGTCGTCCATACTTTTGTTACGGGATCGTATTCCTGTACTAAATCTGAACCCCATCCGCCAATCAGATAGACCTTATCATTTGCCTGCGCAGTCATAAATGTATACCTGCCATTTGGCATATTGGCCTCGGTAAACCAGGTATCTTTTGGTGGGTAGTATTTTAGAACCGCTGAAGATAAGCCACCATATCCTCCGAAAACAAAGATCGTATCATTGACAACAGCGCACCCACCCCAGCCGCGAGCAGAAGGTATTGGTGCTATTGCAGTCCAGGTATTTGTACCAGGATCGTACACTTCCGCAGCATCTGTTGCCGAATAACCTCCAACGAAAGAACCTGTCAAACCACCAATAACATAGATTTTGTTATCTACTACTGCTGCCATTGCCCCCCAGCGACTCATTGTCATGGGAGTCATTGTTTCACAACTGTCCCCCGGCACATCATAGACTTCAACAATCGTAAGTGATGAATAAGGTGAAGTTTCACCCATTCCGCCAATAACATATATTTTTTCATCAATAACGACTGAGCAGGGGTACCAGCGGGAAGTGGGAATGGGAGTACGTTCGACCCATGTTTGTGCAAACAGTTGTACACCAGTTGACAGCAGAATAAGCAATATCAGGAAATGTAAACGAATTTGTCTCATATGTAGACCTCCTTAATATTGGTAGCATATGCTACCAATATAAGATTGTCAATTCAATTCCGACCAGGGATAGTTCAAATATTCGAAAAATCTTCTTCATACCGGGTTGTTACTGTATGAAACTCATGCACAGTTCATGCGGGATTTCAGGATGCGCCATCCTCCAGGGATGTCTTGGGACTGGATTTATAACGCTGGCGTAGCGTCTCGAGGCCGGATGGATGGAATTTCAGCAGTGAGATATGGTTAAATCCCTCCTCGAACGCATCGTACAGAGCCGGATGTTCCGATTTTATACCCGTGAACAGGATTTCAGATGCCACATTGTTATGATGGATGCAGGATAGAAAAGTACTGTTGCTCCACACTGCCTCATGCACACTCGTCATATCCCTGGTGAGTAAACCCAGCAGGTACTCTTCGCTGTCGATGATGATGCTGATCTGTTGTCCCGGCCAGATATCCAGCGCTTGTTTGTCCTCGGTCAGTTGACAGGTTTTTACACCTGGTATCTGTTCATCATTATAAACTTTGCATGCCACAAGTACACCCCTGGCTGCGGTTTCGCTGAGGGAATCTGCAAGCAGTTCAAAAGGGCCAGGGAACAGGTCACAAAGGACGATCCCCTGTGCTCGCTTCAACATGGCCCGGCCCCGCTGAATCACCTGATCCACGGTCTTGAGATGATAGATACCATCATCCGGTGACTGGCGGGAGAGAGCCTCGAGCGCACTGTTTGCCTCCCTGCTGTTCTGTCTGAAGCGTTGTTCGAGATTGTTAAGCAGTTCCTTGGGCGGTACCGCCCGGCAAAGCCGTTTATCCCCCACCTCAACTATGATCGCTCCTTTGTTCTCTAGAGTGACGATCGCTTTATAGGTATTGGGAGGTTGTTTGCCGATGGCATGGCTGATCCGATAACCAGTCGCAGGGGAGTTTTCGACAAGATAACCGTAGATGAGAGCCTCGATCTCAGTGAAACCTAGAGCCTGCAATGGCTGCGTGTAGTCCTTGTCATTCATGTTGGTAGTTTAAGCTACCAGTACACTTTCGTCAAACCCATTCATTTCCGGTCGATCACTCACATTGAAAAGGCATGTCCATCTCAGTTCATTAAAACCATCCACCTGGCTTCATTATTCTGTGGTGTTTCAACAAGATAGAAGTATACACCGGCTGAGACGGATCGACCTGATTCATCGCTACCGTCCCATGTTACAGCATGAAGTCCCGGATCACAGGATTCTCCTGAAAGCAATCTCCGCACCATGCGGCCGGTGACATCGAAAATAGTAAGTGTTACCGGGCCGGAGGTGGAAAGCTCAAAGCTGATCGTGGTTTGGGAATTGAAGGGGTTAGGGGTATTCTGCTGCAGGTGGAACCCCATCATCCATTCTCCTGATCCAGTGCCGCCTGGAGGCTCATACCAGGCGTAGTCCAGGTCACCATTGTCGATATCTCGATAGACGATATGAGGCAAGTAGTTACCATCCAGAGCGAGAGCGGTGGAGACACCAACCTCGCCAGTGTTGTCAACTGTTTCAAGTTCCCAGGTGGTGCCATTCCACTTTGCGTACTTCAGTGAAGTGTTGAGCAGATCGTGATGAGTAATTTGTGGATAATCATCAACATCCAGGGCTAAAGAAGTATAACGTCCACCGTTATCGACGACCTCCGTATGCCATGTGCTGCCATCCCACCTGGCGTATTTTAGGCTGTCAGGCCAGTAGTAGTAACTGATATGTGCATAGCCCATATCATCGAGGGCAATAGAAGTGAAAGCTCCCACTGACTCGAGAGCATCGACGGTTTCTATCACCCACGTGTCACTTGTATCGTCCCATTCGGCGTACTTCAGATCTCCTGTAGAGTTGTTGCGGTAGCATATGTGTGCATTGTCGTCCTCATCCAGAACCATGTCACCATAGACTCCAACGTAGCCATCACTGTCCACAGTCTCGAGGTGCCAGGAGCTCCCATCCCAATAGGCATATCTGAGATCGACGTTTATGTTGTCAACGTATGATATGTGCGGATAACCGTTGGAATCGATATCTATGGCGGTATCCTGGCCGCAATCCTCGCTGGCGTCCACGGTTTCGATCAGCCAGTCACTTCCGTCCCAATAAGCGTATTTCAGATGACCTGTATACAGGCTCAGATCATCGTAGTAGGCGATATGGGGATGGTCATCAGCGTCCAGCGCCAAACTGATGCAGCTGCCGACATCACCGGCTGAGTCCACGATTTCGATCTGCCAGCTGCTTCCATCCCAATAAGCGTATTTAACATCATCACTTCCGTAGTCAGAGTAGGCAACGTGCTTATTCCACTGGCTGTCGAATACCAGACTGGCATACCCGCCCACTAACCCACCAGAGTCAATTGTAGAGAACTGCCAGTCTGCAAGGGCGGGCATGGAAAGTCCAAGCAGAAACGCACATGCGAACCAAAGCATTATCCTTTTCATGAAGTTACTCCTTAACGCACAAAGCTTCAACCTAATCACATCTGCATCAGGCATTGGGCGGTTGCTGCGATTTCTCAGCGAAGTACCATTTTAATTGCATCCGTGGGACAGGCGTACTCACACGCAGAACAGCCGGGGCATTTATCGCCGTCGACGAGCATCTCGCCACTCTCGATGGAGCGAGCCCCGTAAGCACAGACGTCGACGCATGTGCCGCATAGTGTGCACTTGTCAAGGTCAGTTTTCTCGATGAAGGGAGCATTCTCGCATGTATCCTGAATCTTTTGTCCGTTCTCATCCCTGAAGAAGGCGCAACCGCAGCCGCAGCAGAAACAGAGCCAGTCATCATCCACCATGAATCTGAAGAAGTTGCCCTGCTGTTTCCAGTTTTCGAACTTATCCAGCGCTTCCCGCTGTGAAATTCTGACATACTCGTATCCTGCATCCTCACCGGATGGTTCACGAAAACTCATGCAGTTATTAACATCATGTCCACAATAATCCCATGATGTCTCACCTGCCTTTGCAGGTCCCCTGCAGAAGCACTCGTTCACGTAGAATTCCGATTGGTCTCTTATTGCCTTTTCGGCCTCCTCGTACGTACACAGTCTGTGCTTGTGGTCTGTTCCCATTAAAATCCTTTCTCTCAAAAAAAATCGTGTTCAATGAATAACATTAGACCAGTCGTCTAGAGATGTCAAGTTTGTATTTCTTGACTCAGATCTGAGATCATTCTGGGAATGATACCTCCGACAGGAGCTTCATGGCAGGCTCAAGTTCTTCATCGGACAGACATCCGAAACTGATGCGAAGGTGCCCCTCTCCGGATTTACCGAAGGCGGAGCCCGGAATTGTTCCGATACCGTATTCATTAAGCAGGTACATCGTTGCTTTCTGAGCTTTCATACTGCTCTTATATGCCGCAAGCGTGAAGAAAGCGCCTCCGGCTTCCCGCCAGAAGAGGGAATTGCTTGCATCGAGCGCGCTCCTGCACAATTCCAGCCTTTTTGAAACTCCATCTGACATCTCCCTGATCCACTCCTCTTCCTTTAGAGCTTCCACAAGAAGATACTGGGAGGGGGAGGGTGGGCAGATTACAACGGAATCCTGAACTTTTATCGCCTGTTCGAGCAGATCTGCAGAACCGAACAGGTAGCCCAGTCTCCAGCCCGGAATACCAAGGCTTTTGGAAAAACTGCCCAGAGTCAGGATATGTTTCTGGTGCTCATCCTTCCATGGATGCCAGGTATCACCGGTGAATACGAATCGTTCGTAGGTTTCATCGATGATAAGATAAGTACCGCTTTCCGCAGTCATTCGGACGATCTGCATCATTACTGAGTCCGGTATTACTTTCCCTGTGGGGTTTCCCGGATTGACTATTACTAGCGCTTCTACTTCCGGAAGCACCCTGTTCAGGTCTTCCATTGGTACCGTCCAGCCTCCATCAATTTCAATCATTGGTAATGAGCGTAAACCGAGATCACTGAACTTGACCGCGAACACGTGATCGAAATAGTAGGGTTCTATAACAGCTACTTTTCCTCCCGGATTGGTGACTGTAAGCAGTGCGCTTAGGAATGCCTGGCTTGCTCCGCATGTCAGGTGGATCTCAGAGAGCGGATCAAGATCAATTTCCCGCCTTACTCTGAAATCTTCTGCAACAGCCTTTCTGGCCCACGGAAACCCAGGATCAGGGCTGTACATGTGAATTGCAGGATCTTTTAATTTAGCCGCAAGGTTGTCCAGAACGCTGGATGGAGGAGAGTACCAGGGAACCGCCTGCCCCATGCTGTAGACTCTTCTTCCAGATGACACAAGCTCAGATATCCTGCTCATGATCTCTGCAATCGGAGGCATTTTTATTGCCATCATTCTCTCAGGCGGGTGGAAGGTGTTCATTCATGCTCCTTTCCTTTGCTATATTGCAACCATGATATAATTATAAATGAGCAGCCCATTAGAAAAAACCGCTGGAGTTCATTTGAGAATTCTTCTAACCATCAATTGCCAGGGTGTTGACGCTTCAGCAGCCGGCGGAATCGCCATTGCCAGAATGATGGATGAAGCGGGGCATTCCGTTACCCTCCAGGCCGCCCCTGATGGTCCTGTTGCCAGGGCTGCAACTGCGCAGGGTCTGGAATGTGCCGGCCTGAACCTTCAGAAGTCAGCCTTTCTAACCGGGCTTTTATCTTTCAGTAAGCTTATCAGGAGTATTGCACCCGATGTGATAATAACAACCCGGGCCGATGGTCAAACGGCTTCCGCCATGGTTGCCGGCAGCGTTCCGATGGTCAGGATAAGGTGTGATATACGGAAACCCCGCTCGGGGAGATTCTGGAGATTAGTGGACAGAAGAACTGATCTAGTCGTATTTCCCTCACCTTTCATGATTAATAGAAGTTATAGCGGAGAGCGAAATGGGCTGGTTGCAGTTCTGCCCCATCCTGTGGATACAGATCTTTATACTGACGCAGAGGAGAGAGAAGCACTCGAACCTCTTCTCGTTTCCATCGGCAGGCTCAGCCCCATGAAGGGCCACAGAACATTGATCAGAGCCCTTGAATTGCTGCCGGAAGAAGTTAAAGCGGTAGTCGCCGGTGCTCCAAGCCAGCAGTCGATTGACGAACTTAAGACATTCGCGCGGAGCCTCAGAGTGGAGAAGAGGATCACTTTCGCCGGAAAGGTAGATGATATACGGGGTCTGATTTCGAAAGGAGCAATAGGAGTTGTTACGAGCCTTGGAAGTGAAGTTGTCTCCAGGGCTGGAATGGAGATGATGAGTTCAGGGCTCCCACTTCTTGCAGCGGCAACGAACGGGCTTCTCGACCTTGTAGAAGATGGCAGAACAGGCCTGTTTCACTCTCCGGGAAACTACCGGCAGCTTGCGTCACAGGCAGCGTTTCTGCTCCGAAACCCGTCCATGACACGGAGAATGGGCAGGCGCGCCAGGAAAATGTGTATTGACAGACTCAGTTACACTGTGATAGCCGAAAAATGGAACCTCACCCTTAATGCTTTGACAGAAGGGAACAAGATTGCCTCTCGCTGGTATCATCAGTGAAATAGAAAGCAGGTTGATATGACAATAGTTCTTATTGTGATGAGTTTATTGCTGACGGATTCTCTGGAGACCGTTGACTCTTTCGTGGAATCCCTGCCAAGATACGTCGAGAACAACGCGTTCGGAGCGGGAGAGAGGCTGGAGTTCAGTGTTGAATATGGGATCATCAAAGCAGGAACAGCTGTTCTGGCAGTAACCGGACCGGAGCAGTTCGAGGGTCTTATGGCATACAGGATATCAGCCACCGCCAGATCCAACCCTGCGTTCAGCACTTTTTTTGAGGTCAATGACGTCAATGAAGCTCTTCTGGATATCGTACAGTTTCATACACTCAAATTCTCAAAAGACTTGCATGAAGGTGATTTTGAGTACCGGGAGGAAGTGTTTTTTGATCAGGACGCAGGGATAGTGTATTATCCTGGCGAGACCGATTCTTCACTTATGAAGATGGATATTCCACCCCACGCTCTGGACGTCCTTAGCTGCCTGTATTTCGCCAGGACGCTTCCGCTTGAAGTCGGGAATACCTACTATGTGGACAGTCATGTAGATAACGAGAATTACCCCCTCGAGATTATCGTCCACGAGAGGGATCATATACGGGTACCAGCCGGAGAATTCGACTGTATACTGGTTCAACCCGCTCTTCAGTCCCAGGGTCTTTTCGACCAGCAGGGGGAGATTTGGGTCTGGCTGACTGACGATGAGAGACACATGCCGGTTCTTATGAGAAGTGCTATCGTCATTGGTGAAATCGTATGTGTACTTGAGAATTATACACTCGGCACCCCGATCGAAGTTGAAAACCCCGGGTTTGATGTATACAGCACGGAAACTCAGTGATCCCCGGCGGAGAACTTTCACAGCTGGTTGATTCCGCAGCAGAGAAACTTGAGAAATCAGGTATCACCGCCACGGATAGAAGAATACTGGCAAACGGTATTCGGATAACCTTCATAAAGAACAATAGAAGCTGCGGTATCAATTTCTACTATTCAAGCAAAAAGGGATTCTCCGTTGTTCCCTCCGGTGGAGACGTTGATCTATCGCAGAGAATAAAGGATATTCTGCCATCGGATTCTTCTTCACTCCCTGACGGCACCTGGACAGGTTCCGACGAGGCAGGGAAGGGAGATTACATGGGTCCTCTGACCGTAGCGGCAGTTTATGTAGATCGGAGGCAGGCGGAGCAGTACCGGAGCATTGGCATAACCGATTCCAAACAGCTCAGCAACGATTCTGTACGGGGATATGCTGAACGGATCAGAAGTTCTTCAGGCGGCTGTTTCTCCATTGTATCTCTTCCACCTCTTGATTACAACAGACGGTTCACCGTGCTTTCTGGAAGGGGGAAGAACAGCCTTGATCTCCTTGCCGAATGCCATGCCGAAGCTATCACAGAGCTCCTGCGGAAGACTCCAGAACCTGTACGCGTTATCATAGATAAATTCTGCAATGAAAAGCGGATTGCATATCTGCTTCCTGAAGGAGATTACATGCTTGATCTTCGTATCAGGGGAGAGTCGGATCCGGCGGTCGCGGCTGCATCCATACTGGCCAGGGATGCATACCTTGATGGACTGGATCGGATTTCACATAAATTCGGCATTACAGCTCTCTCAGGTGCAGGAGAGAAGACCGATATGGCTTGCAGAGAGTTCGTCAGGGAGTTCGGACCGGATGTCCTGGACGAGATAGCCAAAATTCATTTCAGAAACACGTTGAAGGTCCTGTCTCTGTTCGGCTGAATCACTGCACAACAAATCCGTTTCCCCCCTCGGATATGAAACCAGAATTATGGAGATCGATTACCGAAGCATAAATGTTCTTGACATGGGTGTTGATTTCACTTATTTATCCCGCTTGTATATGGAGATACTCTCTTCATTTATGATTTTGTTATCTAATGATTAGAAACCCCGAAAGGAGCAAATGTGAAGTATTTGTTAACTGGAATCATCACCGCCTTCATTCTTGTACTTGCCGCTGGTTGCGGAGGCGATAGTGCTGAGGATGCAAATGAAGCTGCTGAAGAGGCCATTGAAGCTGCTAATGAGGCTGCTGAAGAGGCGATAGAAGCTGCTGAACAGGCAACCGAAGAAGCTCTTGAACAGGCTGAAGAGGCACTTGAAGCTGCTGAAGAAGCTCTTGAAGAAGTAGAAGTACCAGAAGAAGTTCTTGAACAGGTTGAAGAAGCTCTTGAAGAGACTGAAGAAGTATTAGAAGAAGTCGTTGAAGAGACTGAAGAAGCTCTTGAAGAAGCCGGAGAGCTCGTTGAAGAAGCCGGAGAAATTCTGGAAGAGACACTCTAAGAGGAACCACTCTCTGCAGGGTTTACACGGTTAATTCTCAATATTGCGAAGATAGATCAGGGCGGCGCTTTTGCGCCGCCTTTTCATTTCCTCAGAAAATCCGTTATTCGACTCACCCCGCCTGATAGAAGCTGTATCGAACCATCCCTGAACC
>JAGLOY010000042.1 GCA_023138735.1 Candidatus Aegiribacteria sp.
CAAGAAGCAGTCTTCCTTATCTCACAAACGTTCTTCTTGAAACAGAAGGAGAAACTCTTCGGTTGTCCGCAACAGATCTCGATACTACAGTTATTACAACGATCCCCGCATCCATAACAACTTCGGGTTCAATAACACTTCCAGGTAAAAAACTGCATGAAATAGTACGGGAATTATCAGAAGAGGAAGTCCGTTTGAGCGGTACGGGAAACAGAATAACTATAAGTTGCGGAAAAGGTTCATTCACATTAAGCGGTAACTCCAGCGAGCAGTTTCCTTCTCTTCCGTCAAAAAGCGGTGTTGATCCAGCATCAGTTCCTGTTGATGTTTTTTCCGATGCAATAAGAAAAACATCTTATGCTGTAGCAAGAGATGATTATAGAGCAACTTTGAATGGGGCACTTCTTGATATCGGTGAGGAAGGGTTTGAAATGGTTGCGACAGATGGTCACAGACTCAGCTGTATCACTCTTGGAAGCATATCCTCACCCGTTAATATTCATGCTCTTGTTACACAGAAAGCACTTAACCTTTTTGCAAAATTATCTTCAGATGGTGAGGTTTTAATAAGGTTTAAGGGTTCACAGATATCTTTTGAGTTCGGTAACACAGTTATTTTCAGTAGAACTATTGACGGGGAGTATCCTCCGTATAAGAAAGTTATTCCGCAGGATAACGACTGTATTCTCTCTACAGACAGAGAAGATCTGATATCGGTTCTGCGAAGGGTTAAGACAATGGCAAATCCAACCACTCATCAGATAAAGTTCTCACTTGAGAAGGACAAGGTTCTTGTTCATTCTGAAAGCGCTGACGCCGGAGATGCCCAGGAAGATATCGATGCTGCATATACAGGAAGCCCATTCCAGATAGGTTTCAATGGCAATTTTCTGATGGAAATTCTTCGCAACATGAACTGCTCCAGAATTAAAATGATGATGAAAGACAGCAATACAGCGGTGGTAATTAAGGACGAAGAGGAAACAGATGATTCCGATTCCTACCTCGCCCTTATCATGCCCGTTAAACTGTCAAAGGCAATAGAAGAGTAGTACTTGGGATAACATTGAAGAAAATTGACAGCCTGATACCCGATGTTCTAAGTGATTTCAGGCCGGATGTGCACCAGAAAAGAAACAGTGTTGTTATGATGTGGAAAGACATCGTGGGAGAAGAACTTGCAGCTTTCGTAAGACCAGTGGGTATAGAAGAATCCGTACTCCTGCTTAGAGTAATTCACCCGGCAGCATCAATGGAGATCTTACTGAGAAAGAGGGAAATACTGCTCAAGCTGAATTCAGTATGGGATGAGGAACTCTTTACTGATTTGAAAACAGTATAGAGGAGAAAGGTGGAAGGTAAATAGTTTGACCGAGAATAACACAAACTATGACGCGAACTCGATCAAAGTTCTCAAGGGGCTTGAACATGTCAGAAAAAGACCGAGTATGTATATCGGCTCAACATCACAAACGGGCCTTCACCACCTGGTCTGGGAGGTTGTGGATAACAGTATTGACGAGGCTCAGTCAGGATTCTGTACTTCAATAGAGGTGATTCTGCACGACGACCGTTCGATATCCGTTAACGACAACGGACGCGGAATTCCAATTGAAATGCACGAGAGCGGTAAAACAGCACTAGAAGTAGTTATGACAACCCTTCACGCCGGAGGTAAATTCGATAATACCGCGTACAAAACATCAGGAGGACTTCATGGTGTTGGAGTAAGCGTGGTTAACGCTTTGTCTTTGTGGCTGACCGTTGAGGTTCACAAAGGCGGGAATATCTATCGACAGAAATTTCTGCGCGGTGTGCCGGAAGGACCCCAGGAAATAACAGGTAAAACTGATCTCACGGGAACAAAAATCAGATTCAAACCTGATTACGAAGAAATATTCGAAACGTCCATACTGAATTTTGAAACCCTTTCAGGCAGGCTCAGGGAGCTCGCATATCTCAATAACGGGTTGAAGCTTAACATTACCGATAATAGAAAAGTAGACGCGGAAAGGCATGAAGAGTACTGCTTCGAAGGAGGCCTGAGCTCATTTGTATCTTATGTTAACGAAGCTCATACCACACTTCATGATCCCATGAGAATATGCGGAGAGTTCGAACTTGATGAAGACGGACTTATAATTATCGATGTAGCACTTCAATACAATAAAGCCTTCCAGGAAGATATTTTCTCTTTTGTGAATAACATCAATACCATTGATGGTGGTACACACCTGTCGGGAATGAAATCGGCCCTCACCAGAACACTGAACGAATATGCCTCTTCCAACAACCTCTTCAGCGGTAAGGATGATACTTTCTCAGGAAGTGATGTGAGAGAGGGCCTTGCAGCTGTTATAAGCGTTAAAATTCCCGATCCTCAGTTCGAGGGACAGACAAAAACAAGGCTTGGAAACAGAAGCGTTCAGGGTGCTGTTCTTTCCCATGTCAGCAAGGGAATATCAACTTTCCTTGAGGAAAACCCCTCAATCGCAAGAAACATCATTCGCAAATGCCTTCTTAACCATAGTTCCCGACAGGCTGCAAAAAATGCACGGGAACTTACAAGAAGAAAGTCGGCTCTTGAAACCGCTGCCCTTCCGGGAAAACTTGCGGATTGCTCCGTAAACAACCCGGAGGAAGCAGAGCTTTTCATAGTAGAGGGTAATTCGGCAGGAGGATCAGCAAAACAGGGCCGCAACAGGCACTTCCAGGCCATACTTCCTCTTCGGGGGAAGATCATCAATGTAGAGAAAGCGCACCTCGCAAGAGTTTTGAAGAACAACGAAATAAGGACTATCATCACGGCTGCGGGAACGGGTATCGAAGAGGATTTCGATCTTGCCAACCTCAGGTACCATAAAATCATTATCATGACAGACGCAGATGTTGACGGATCCCACATAAGAACTCTGCTGCTTACTTTCTTTTACAGGCATATGATCGAACTTATAGAAAATGGATATATCTACATTGCCCAACCGCCGCTGTACCTTCTCCGGAAAGGGAGCGTAAAAAAGTATGCATACAATGAAGCAGAGAGAACAAAAATCGCGGAGGAGTTCGGGAATTCCGGTATCACAACACAAAGGTACAAAGGGCTGGGTGAAATGAATCCGGACCAGTTGTGGGCAACAACAATGGATCCTGAAAGAAGGGTCCTGCTGAAGATAAGACTTGAGAATGCAATGGAGGCCAGCCATATTTTTTCCGTTCTCATGGGAGATGATGTTGAGCCAAGGCGCGAATTCATTCAGCAGCATGCCGCTGACGTAATGAATCTAGATGTATAGTGTCCCGCCAAGCGGCAAGACGAAGGAATAACCTGTGAATAAAATAGAAAGAACCTCAGTATGAGCGAAAAGCTTGAAGAAGACCAGTTGAGCAGCAGTAATATCGTTCAACCGGATATCATTGATATTGAAGAGGAAATGAAGCGCTCTTACATGGATTATTCCATGAGCGTAATAGTTTCAAGAGCATTGCCGGATGTAAGAGATGGCCTGAAACCGGTACACAGAAGAATTCTGTATTCGATGTACGAACAGAAATTAACCTACAAACGAGCATACAGGAAATCTGCTACGGTTGTCGGAGATGTTCTGGGAAAATATCATCCACACGGAGATTCCGCAGTTTACGATTCAATGGTTAGAATGGCACAGAATTTCTCACTCCTGCACCCCCTTGTAGATGGACAGGGTAACTTTGGATCAATAGATGGTGATCCTGCCGCCGCATACAGATACACCGAAGCAAGGATGTCCAGAATAGGTGCGGAAATGCTTCGTGATATCGATAAGGAAACAGTAGACCTGGTTCCCAATTTCGATGATCGCCTGAAGGAGCCATCAATACTTCCCTCAGGAATACCAAACCTTCTTATTAACGGTTCGTCCGGTATAGCGGTTGGAATGGCTACAAACATACCGCCGCATAATCTTCGAGAGATAGTCACCGCATGCTGCAGCATTATTGAGAACCCGGGCCTATCCGAAGAAGAGCTTTTCAGCATAGTAAAGGGACCGGATTTCCCAACAGGCGGCATCATCATGGGTTTGAGGGGTATCAAGGACTGCTACAGGACAGGAAAGGGATCTATCCGGGTCCGTGGTAGGATAAGTATTGAAGAAGCCCCAAGAGGCAGGGAAGCCATAATAATCACAGAGATCCCCTATCAGGTTAACAAGACCGTACTCATAGAGAAGATCGCAGAACTTGTTAAGCAGAAAAAAATCGTAGCAATTGCAGACCTCCGAGATGAATCCGACAGAGATGGTATGCGTATAGTCATAATTCTGAAGAATGATGCTCTTTCGGAAGTAGTGCTTAACCAGCTTTACAAGCATACTACCCTGTCAAAAACATTCGGCGCGAACTGTCTTGCGCTCTGCAATGGAAGGCCCCTCAGGTTAACGCTACGTGATTTTCTGGACTATTACATCGAGCACAGGCACGATGTTGTTAGAAGAAGGATTAAGTTCGACCTGGAGAAGGCCGAAGCGAGAACTCATATTGTGGAAGGCCTGCTGAAGGCACAGGATTCAATCGAGGAAGTCATCAGGGTAATACGGGAATCCGGTAACACCGATGAAGCCAGATCCGCGCTTGTGGATGGATTCGGGTTCTCCGAGATCCAGGCCCAGGCGATACTTGATATGCGCCTGCGAAGACTTACCGGCCTTGAGCGGGATGAGCTGGTTGCAGAGCACACTGAGCTTAAGATCCTTCTTGTAGAACTCAGGGAACTCGCGGCAAGCAGACAGAAGAGGATGAAAGTCATTGCCGATGAACTATCTGTGATTGCCGAAGAGTACGGCACTGAACGAAAAACGGAAATTCTACCTTACGCCCCGGGGGAAATAGACATTGAGGACCTGATTCCCGACGATGAGATGGTAATCACCCTTTCGCGCGGGGGTTACATTAAGAGGCTCTCATCTGATACGTACAAAATTCAGCACAGGGGCGGCAAGGGTATCACCGGAGCAAAGACACGTGAAAAGGATGCCCTGGAACAGATATTTATTTCTTCAAATCACAGTTATATCCTGTTTTTCACCAATCAGGGCAGATGCTACTGGCTCAAAGTGTACAGAATACCTGAAGCGGGCCGCATCAGTAAAGGAAAGGCGATAGTAAACCTTCTGGACCTTGAACCGGACGAAAGACCGGTTGCGAACGTATGCGTGAAGGAGTTCGATGAAGACAGGTTCATACTGATGGCAACCAGCAACGGCCTGGTGAAGAAAACACCTCTTTCCAGTTACAGTCACCCGAGAAGAAATGGAATATGGGCCATCAAGCTTGATGATAACGCTGAACTGGTCTCCGCTTCTCTTACAGACGGCACGAGCAGGATTCTCCTTGCCCTTGCCGGCGGTAAAGCCAATAGATTTCCCGAGAAGGAAGTCCGCTCCACGGGTAGGTACACAAGGGGAGTCAGGGGTATCAGGGTGGACCCGAATGACAGATTGGTCGGCATGGTGGCCATGGAGAAACCGGGAAGCCTGCTTACTGTGACTGAGGGCGGATATGGGAAGCGGACACCATCTGAAGACTACAGGCTTACGCACAGGGGAAGCGCCGGGGTGATAAATATTCGCAACATAGACAGGAATGGACCGGTCATTTCAATAATGCCGGTTACAGAAGAAGACGAGTTAATCCTTATCTCCGCACTTGGGATGATCATAAGGCTTCCAGTCGAACAGATAAGGGAGATGGGCCGGAGTACGATGGGAGTCAGGCTGATGAACCTGCCAGATGAAGACAGAGTGGTAGATGCAGCTATTGTACATCCCGGTGATGAAAACATGGATCAGGGAGAACCGGAATAAACGTTCAGGAAATAGTTAGGAATATCGAAGCATGGAGTCAGGAGAACCAGCTCCGCTCCGAGAACCCCCCCGAGGTGGGAAAGGGTTTCAGCCTTCCTGAAAAGAGCCTTAACACATCAATCGTTTCCCCTGAAACAAGGGACAGGGTTCTTTCAATCCCTCTTTTCTCCGGGGAGTGGATAGCCGCTGGAAACGCTCTGGCATTCCTTCTTACGACGATAAAAGATAGAGATGTAGAGAAACTTCTCAAAAATCTGTCAAATATGAGTGAACCACCTCCGATCATGGAAGATGCAGCGATCAAGTGGTTTACAGCTCTGACCAACCTCCCGTCTGAGGCCACAGTAGTAGCAGTTCAGGAATTTTTTCATCTCAGCTGGGTCTGGAATCAGATAGGTCCAAACACCGGCCTTGTATTCAACGACCTTATCTCATTGTTATACAAGGTTTTTCATGTTCTTGCTGAAAACCCCGAAGATCTTTACCTTGCCGGCATATTGATTCAGAAAGGTATAAGATGGCCTGAGCGATTCGGTTTCATGCTTGATCGGACGCGGATAGGCGGGGGAAATATCGTGCGGGCTCTTCAGCGCGCAACCGATGTAATGATTGATTCCCCCCCTGCCGTGCACGAAACTCTTATTGATTTCGCGGTTGAAACCGGCTGGTACCTTCTTTCAAATGAAGACCTCCCTGTTTGGAGGTCGGTTGGAAGGAACGGGGAATCACTATTCAGAAAAATGCGAGGATTTTCTATTCAGATGGAGGCCATCCGCACTCTTTCAGGCTTTCTCGGAAAGCTGGAAGAATCGAAAGAGCTGAACGCACTGCTTGAAGATGCGATGAAGTCGGTAATCACTGATATAGCGGGCAACCTTCCGGAATTTGAGATGAACGAAGTCCTCCGAAGCATTTCCGGGCAGGCTGAAGAAGCTCTGAAAAGAAGAGCTGAGAGAAATATTACTTTTGATATCATAGACCTGCCTGTCACCGACAGCGGAGCCTCAGCTGAATACGGAAGAGCCATCGCTGAAATAATCCTGTTCACGGGAGCCGGCAGAGCCTACTATAACTGCTTCCGAGAAGCATATTCCATAGCAATTGAGATGGATGACAATAATCTGCTGATCATGATATCCAGACTCGCACGCGAAAGAGGTGGATTCGGTTACCTGGAGAACAACAAAACCGAATATTACATTGATTTCATTCCCATAATACTGCAGTTTCTTAAAGGGAAGACAGACGCTGTTGAGATTAGATGGATCATTGATTCGGTTGGGCGTCTTATGGACTCGATTCTTGGACAGGAAGATCCGGGAGTGACAATAGAAGTCATGAACGATTACCTTGAGCAGGTTGAGATCAGCAACGATAAATTTCTACCAACACTGGTACTGCTGCTCCGATCAACGAGGAACGTCAAGTTTCACGACCTTTTATCAAAAAGTGAGGTGTTCGCAGGCATCCTTGATCTGTTGAACGCCACCACCAGGAAAAGACTGCTTGAAGGTGAACAGACAGAATGGCTTACCCCGCTGGCGGAAGAACCCATAGATTCAGCACAGCTTATTATACGTACTCTTGAAAACATAAACAGCATTGATCTCCGTGGAAGATTCATGGAAAAGGTAATTGCTCCGCTGTTGCAGGGAACGGATACTGAAGATCCCATTTTCTCTGAGCTTATCTCAACTGCTGTTTCCAGCTATAACAGGGAGATGAGCATAGAGCAGCTTCGGCAAGAGGAAACATCCCTCCTTGGGAAGTTATTCCGCGCAGAGGACAGGAGTAAAGCCCTCAAGACAACAATGGAAAACCTCCTGAGGATTCCAGGCATTGAGGAAAAGAAAGCCAACGATCTCATCTACTCCTCAAGAACACTCTGCGAGATCCTTTCTCAGCAGGCGGTCTGGATAGAGAAAACCGGACACAGGATCTTTAGTAAATTCCTTTCCTACGGCCTTCGGTCGTTCGTAAAAACTCTTGTGGAACACCCTGATATAGCTGAAAGAATAACCGGAAGTTTCATGAGAAGTTTGATCGATACCATAATCCCCTCAAAGGAGACAGAGGAGAGTGACGTGGCTCTATGGCAGCTGAAGACGGCTGTATTGTTCTTTGGGAAGACCATACCTCTGACGACAGAGCTTATTGCTGAGTCACCGGATATTCTTATTCCTTACTTCAACGAGATATCAGAACTGGCCGTGGCTTCCAAGCGTGGTGAACCTGCGGGAGCTGCATTCCTGTCCTGGATGTCCCACAGACTTGAATCGGAACTCATAAATGAATTCGCCAGAAAGCTTAGTGATGATGCTCCTTTCGCTGAATTCAAAGAGAAATTCAATGCCCAAGACCTTATGAAGAGATGGCGGAGCATAAGAGACGCATCCTCTGAAATAATGAAGGAGATGCTGGGATCACTTCAGATGCTTTCCAGCAATCCCCTTTACCGCCAGATACTTCTCCGCGAGGGGCGTAAACTCATAGAGGGTTTTATAGAGAACGGATGCAGTAATATAATTTCCGACTATTCAGGACAGACCTCCCGCGTTGAAATAGAGAAACTCAGAAAAATAGCAGAGGGAAATGATATAATTGATATTTTCAGAGTACTGGAAAATGAAAGAGAAGAAGAAAGGTTTGACGAGATCCCCGAGGAAGTTAAGAACTACTTCCTTGAGCAGCCATGCCCGCCCGGTGAGAATGTCTGCAGGTATTGGCGAAAGAAGGTGTTTTCAACGCTTGAAAATGTTCTTCTGGACATAATACTGCTCTGTGAAGACAAAAAAAGTCTGGAAGTCATGGAACGAATGATTGATGATTTTGTGAAGATAATAGGATATCTAGGAACTGATGATGACTTCAAACCCAATATAATACTTACTGCCCTTGAGAAGTCACTCTCGGGATCCGAAGGCGGCAGGAAAATGACTGTTGAAGCCGCCGAGAAGAATCTTGATAAGAATGTATATAAGCTGATGTGGCTCAGGAAAGCCACCAGAAAAGCTGCGGAATCTGTTGCCGGCTATATCCCCGGCAGGAAGATTTCCATCAGGCTGTTCGACAGGATTTCAAGGGAGAAGTCTGCCCAGCAGCAGATACTTTTCATGAAGAATTTTGGACGAATCTTCGCTTCTCTCGAGAGCGAGATCATGAGGAGGAAAACAACCGAGATCAAATCGGTTAGATCCGTTCTGGAACATATCTGGATATTCAATCCCGATACGGTAAAACCGAGTTCTGCAGTTGAGACCGCAAGGGATGCTGTGGAAACCGTAACTCAGTTCTTCCTCGAAATCGGAACCAGGACAGGTGCGGTCAGCGCGCCCCAAGCCGGGGCAATAAGCCTCGGTATGCGCCGCAAGTATAGAGATAACGCGAACACTGTTGCTATCCTGATAAAATGGACACAGGATTCATCACGATCCGATCTCCTCTCTCTTGTTGAGGCGCACCAGCCGCTCCTTGAAGCTGTCAGCAGGGACAGTGAACTGATTAATATGATAGACAACCTCTGGAGCATCGGTAAGGCAAGGCTCTATATAAGATCCCTTGCAGACAGGCCTGACAAACTGAAGAAGCGGCTGGTCCGTTTCACCGGGGAAAATGCGGCTGGAACCAATGACGGCATACAATACATCTAACACGCAAAAACGATCCCGGAAGAACATAGCACTCGTTTCAACCGGGGGAACAATTGAGATGGTGTCGAACCGCGGTGGAATCGATATCGCTGACCAGTACAACCCTCTTCCCATACAGGGACAGGTGTTACCCTCTTTCATTAATGTTGAACATACCAGATTCTGCAGTCTTCCAAGTCCGGCAATTTCACCTGATATGATGGCGAAGCTCTGCCTTATGCTGGAGGAGATGGCCGCGAGCGGCAAGTACCACGGGATCGTCGTTACCCACGGAACAGATACATTGGAGGAAAGCGCTTTCCTTGCTGAGGTTTATCTCAGGAGCGCAGTTCCTGTCGTTTTTACGGCTGCTATGAGAAGTGAGTCGGAAATGGGAGTTGATGGACCAAGAAATATAAGGGGAGCATTGCTGACCGCTTCAAAGCATGAAGTTCATAAATTGGGAGTTACCGTAGTTCTGAATGACGAGATTCATTCCGCCAGCAGGGTAACCAAAACGTATACCAGTAACGTAAGTAGCTTCAAATCACCGGGTTACGGCCCTCTTGGATTTGTTGATCAGGACAGGGTACTGCTCCAGCGAAAGCCCATAAGAGGAATTCATCTACCCTCCGGGAAACTGTTGTTGGACGAGAGGGTAGGCCTGGTGAGAACTGCTGCAGGATTGGGAGCAAGAGAAATCAGACACAGCGCTGACTGCGGTGACAGAGCGCTGGTTGTCGAAGCCCTTGGAAGGGGAAATGTTCCGCCCGAGGTTGCAGAAGCAATACAGTATGCTGTTGAGCAGGGAACAATAGTCTGTATAGCCAGCAGGTGTTACATAGGAAGGGTGCTTGGAGTATATAACTATCCCGGAGGAGGAGCAGACCTTGAGAGAAAAGGAGCTATTCTTGCAGGTGACGTGCAGGGGCACAAGCTCAGGCTTTTACTAATGGCGTCACTGGGTATGGGTTTGAAGGTTAAGAATATCCGAAAGTTGCTGGAAAGGCTATGATCATGACGGAGTTTGTTGACAAGCAAGAGCCCTTTGGCTTAGTTTACCGCATACGGCAGCTGAACGGGTGGGTTTAAATGTCTGAAAAGGGTTTCACGGCAACTTTCATATCCAATACAGGGAAAACGCACCACCGGTTCAATATAAGCGGCTCGAAGCTCTATTTGCTTAGGATTCTCATGGCACTGGCAGTCCTGCTCATAACGGCATCCTCAATAATAGTGGCATTCGGTATGCTGAATGCCGGAGAAATGGGAAAATTAAGAGATGAGATATTGCAGCTGCAGGATTCCCTTGCCACAAGAAGGAATATTGAAGCAAGACTGGAGATTTTGGAATCTGAGATTCAGCACTTGCGCGAATACAGGCGAAGGCTGGAAAATATATTAGTTGAAATCCCAATAGCTGAAGACTCACTTGAGTAATAATGGAAAAGAGGAAACCGAAGAACATGTCTAAAAAGGAAATGCCCTCTACGATAGATTCCATTCTCGGTTCCGGGAGTCTATGCAAAGGAGCCATCAGGGTAGATGGCGGACTTAGAGTTGATGGTACCGTGGATGGAGAGGTTGTTGTCACAGGAACACTGACAGTCGGTCTTGAAGGTGTAATCACCGGAGATGTTACCGTAAGTCAGGCTGTTGTTGGCGGTAAGATTCAGGGAACGGTCAGGGCAGAGCATCAGCTGGAACTGCAGAGCGGATCAAGTCTCGAGGGAGACATTTTCACACGATCTCTCATTATTGAAGATGGAGTTTTCTTCGAGGGATCATGCAAGATGAGTCGTGTCAACGATTCTGAGCCGAATGTGGAAAATGTTGAAAAGATCTGAAAACTGTGGATAACTCTGTAATAGGTTGACATACAATTATATGCAAAATCACTTAAAGTAGTTTCATAAGTAATATCCACAAATGACTTTGTTATGGAGGTATAGCGCAAATCGGGAGGTTCAAGCCTAGCGCTGAAGCTCTGTGCTGTATCCATGATCTATTCGAAAGGCTGGTAATAAATGTCAAAGCTGGGAGAACTTCACAGAGAAGAAAAAGAAGCTCAGCTTGAGCTGGAAAAGGCGGAGAAGGAAGCCCAGAAGATACGAATGTCCATACCGGACCTGCTTGCAGAACAGAGTGCTGCAAAAGAGAAGCAGCTGAAAAAAATCACCATGGCCGCCGAAGCAGAAGTGGAGAAGAATATTCTTGCACTTTCAGACAATCTATCGGGCGTCACGCAGGAAAAGCTCAGTCGGCTTTCCGAGAAAAAAGAGATTCTTGAGAAAGCAGCGACAGCAAGCCTCAGGAAATATATCCTGAGTAGCGGGAGCTCCAGCAGATGAGTCTGGACGCTGTTTCAAAGATAGAGGTTCTGTGCCATTCGGTAAGGCGGGAACAGGTTCTAAATACCATTGAAGCCTCGGGAAAGGTTCATCTTATAGACCTGTCCGAATTGGAGGTTCCGCAAGAGGACAGCTTCCTCAAGCCAGCCGACATGAATACCGAAGACTTGGTTGAAAATATTTCCAGCCTTGAAAAAGCGATTCTTTTTCTTCAAGCGGAAACTAAAGGTTCCGTTGAAGCTCCCCGGGTTCCCCCGCCCTCATTAAAAGAAGAAGAACTTATGCGACTTCTTACGGACAGGCGGTTGCTTGAGGATGCCAGAAGAGCATGGTTCGTTGCTGTTCAGAAAGCCAAGCTTGAAGGAGCATTGAAGGAACTATTGCAGGAAGAGCAGTTCCTTCTGTTCTGGCGTGATCTCCCGGTTCCACTTGAGGAGCTCCGGAGAAAAGGTGACTGCCGTATGGTTGCAGGCACACTTGAAAAGGAAGCTGTTGAAAAAGCGCATCTTCTAGTGACGGAAATTCCACTGTTCCATATTGAGGTCATACTTAAAGAAAAGAAATTGGAGAAGGTTGTTGCCGTCACTCATGAATCGGTCACCAGAGACGTAATGCAGGCACTTTCCGAACTTGGGTTTTCACAACAGGATTTCGGTACACGAACGGGAATGGTTCCCGAACTGCTTGAGACTGTCCGCCTGGAAATAGAACTTATTCGAAAGAGAATGGCAGCACTTCACAACAGAGCCGTAAATCTCGCTTTGGAAATAAACAAATTCCGCACTCTACGGGATGCGGCAGGCCTGCTGCTTGAGCGGACCGTTGCGACAAGATCCGCATACTCAAGCTCACACGCTTACCTGTTCAGAGCATGGATCCGCACGGCTGATCTGAAGGATTTCACCAAGAAGCTGGGGCAGCTCGGAGAAGTTGCGGTTGAGGAGATTAAACCGGAAGAAGGGGAAATACCCCCTTCTCCACTGACGGAGAAGACCTCGGCAGAGCCCTACGCGCTGCTTACCGACATGTACGGTCAGCCTACCAGACAGGATCCTGACCCGACGCCTTTGATGGCACCTTTTTATGCCTTCTTTTTCGGAATATGCATAGGAGACGCTGGTTACGGGATAGCTCTTGCTCTGGGCTGTGCTGCAGGGTGGTATATCGTCCGAAGAAGACACGGAAACCCAAGACTGTTCCAGCTGCTGTTCCAGGGCGGGTTGGCCAGTATTTTCGTTGGTATTTTCCTTGGAGGCTGGTTCGGCATACCATTTGACAGCCTGCCGGGATTCCTCCAGGCTCCGGCGAACCTTCTAAACGGCCTACTTCCGGGGTATCAGCCGGGACAGCCCGGGCAGGAAGGATTCGGAGTTTCCAAGCATTTTCTTTACCTTACGCTGGGGCTGGGGCTGGTGCAGCTGACTACGGGAATCATTGTGAACCTGGTGAAAAGATGGAGAGCCGGCGAGAAATTCGCAGCTGTCGTTGATCAGTCCGGCTGGCTTCTTGCCACGGCAGGTCTTTTTCCCTGGCTGTTCAATCATTACCTTCTAAACGGAACCCTTTATGACGCGAGCGGCCCACTCGACAAGATTTTCGTCTATATGCTCGCTGCTGGTTCTCTTCTGATATTCATCATGGGCGGGCGTTCAGCGAAGGGATTCGGCAAGATAGGCCTTGGAGCCTACGCGTTGTACGGAATAGTCAACCTTCTTGGAGACGTCCTTTCATATTCCAGACTTTTTGCTCTTGCCCTTTCCAGCGCAATTATTGCACAGGTTATCAACCAGATAGCTGGGATGCTTCTGCATCAGCTGGGGATTCCAATTCTTGGCATTGTACTTGCGATAGTTGTGGTTGTCGGGGGGCATGCGTTCAACATAGCCATGGCTGCTCTCAGCGGCTTCATTCATACGGCAAGGCTGCAGTTCGTAGAGTTCTTCGGAAAATTTTATGATGGAACCGGCGTACCGTTCAAACCTCTTAGATACGAACCCAGATATGTACATATTGAAAGAGAATAAATACACTGCTCTGTAGCGGAGTGAAGGGAGATAATAAGTGGAACAGCTCGTAGCATACATGGGAATAGCGCTGGCCTGTGCACTTGCGGGAATAGGATCAGCTGTCGGTGTGGGAATTGCTGCCCAGGCAAGCACCGGAGTAATGAGTGTAGATCCTGGCAAATTCGGGAAACTGCTTCTTCTGTCAGCATTGCCGGGAACCCAGGGGATATACGGTTTTGTAATTGCCTTCCTTCTCCTTGGCAAAGTTACA
>JAGLOY010000043.1 GCA_023138735.1 Candidatus Aegiribacteria sp.
ATGCTTCAGGGCATAGGAGGGTAACGGGAAAATGTCTCTCGAAGCAATCCTTTCAAAGATTCAGGCAGAGGCCGATCATAAGATAGAAGCGATCATGCAAGCTGCGGAGAAAGAAAAGACGGATGCCCTCGCCAGCCATGCCCAAGAGCTGAAAGCAAAACACAGCAGGGATAAGAAAAAGATTGAATCCCGTATCGAAGAAGTGCATAGAAGAAAAGAGTTCCATGTTCGCAGGGAAGCTGCCAGGAAGCTGATGAACGCAAGAAGAGCTATGATGGACGCTGCTATCGGGAAAGCGGCAGATAATCTCGCGAAAGCCGCTGACGCTGCGTATCTCGAAATGATTTCATCCCTTATTGCTGGCTGCGACCTGAGCGGAAAGGTAGAAGTAGTAATATCCTCCGCCGACGAGTCGCGCATAACCGCAGAGTATCTGAAGAAACACTCGATCGGTAGTCGCGAATTCGTCCTTTCCGGAGAAAGACACGATGCTGCCGGCGGTGTGATCTTCAAATCCGGCAAGGTCAGTCAGAACGGTACGTTCCCGATGATATCGGAACTGGCTCATGAGGATATGGTGATGATGCTATCTGATCTTATTCCACTCGAGAAAACCTGAGTCATGGCAGAGAGTTTCATTTATGCCAACGGTAGAATAAGCGGAGAGGAAACAACCCTGCTGGATCAGCGGATGTGGCAGATGCTTATATCGTCCTCCGGCAACTCCGAAGCGCTGAGGCTTCTTGGCGATACCTGGTACGGTGGTTTTATGCAGTACCACTGCATGGAAGATTGCTTTATCAAAGCCATGGAGGCGACCGAAGAAGAGCTTATAGAGCTCTCTGAAGACGAAAGGCTCGTAAGGGGTATCCTTTATCGCAGAGACGTGAGAAACGCAAGGTATGTATGGAAGAATCTCCTTTCAGGGGATAACTCAGAGGATGAAATTGATATTGAACTGCCCGGGCTCATAGAAATAGAGATACTCCGGAAAGCTGTTACATCTGTAGAAATCAGGGAGGAACTTCCGTCTCTTTTTGCGCGGGCGCTGGAGGAACTCCTGGACAATGACAGGGTCACCACGCTGCAAGTGGACAGGCAACTAGACCTGCTCGCCGCAGCCGTGGAAAGAGATGAGCTCGTGGAGATAAACTCCGGTTTTCGAACATTCTTCATGACAAACATTGAACAAAAGAATTTTCTTACAGCCTCCAGGTGCAGCATAGACGGTGTTTCCCGACAGGAAGTTCACGAAATGCTTCTTCCCGGAGGATACCATACGGAAGATGAAATAGTGGAAGCCTATCAGCGGAGGACATTGCCGGGCCTGCTTGCAGAAGCTCCAGGATTTGATTCCATAGTGGCGGCATTCGAGGAAGCTTTAGAGACGGGGCTCTTTCTGGGATTCGAGAAGGAATGTGATAGAAGACTGCTCGAACTGCTTGAAAAGGGAGCTTTTCCTGTCTTCGGACCATCCCCGCTGGCTGCTTTCGTGCTAAGACGTGAGATGGAAATAGACCACCTCAGATTACTTCTTGCCGCAAAATCTGCCGGTGTAAAAGAAGACCGTTTAAAAAAGCGGCTGCCGCGTGGATAGGAGACTTTGATGGCTGAGGGTAAAATTGCGTTCATTGGTGACGCAGATTCGGTTCTCGGGTTCCGGGCGCTGGGAGTGGAAACGGTAGTTCCCGTTGATGCGGACGGAGCGAGGAAACAATTCACCAGGCTTGTGAAGGAGAAGACCTCCATCATCATGATAACTGAGGATATGATGGACCATCTCCAGGATCTGATAGACGAAACGGTTCATATGGCAATACCATCGGTTGTTGTTCTTCCCGGTATAACAGGCACTCAGAGGCGGGGAGAAGATACGATAAGGGAACTTATCATAAAGGCAGTCGGTGTTGATCTGATGTCCGAAGAATAGAATGGAGAATGGTCCGCTAAAAAACCCGCAACCCACCGGAGGCGACGGATGATAAGGGGAACGATTGACAAGATAGCAGGTCCGCTGGTCGTTGCGGACGGCATGAAGGATGCCAGGATGTACGACCTGGTATATGTATCCGATTACAAATTAATAGGCGAAATAATCGAACTTAAGGGTGATAAGGCATCAATACAGGTCTACGAGGAAACCGGAGGTTTGAAGCCGGGAGATCCTGTAGAAGCTACAGGAAAACCCCTCTCGGTCGAGCTTGGCCCCGGGCTTGTAACGGCTATATACGACGGGATTCAGCGACCGCTTGATGAAATACGCAAGGAAGCCGGTGACTGGATCACCAGGGGAATTAGCATAAGAGGCCTTGATCATGAGAAGGAGTGGGATTTCATCCCTGTCGCAGCCGTTGGTCTGAACGTAACCGGCGGCGAGGTACTTGGCGAAGTTCCCGAAACAAAAATTATCACTCATAAAATAATGGTCCCTCCGGAGGTATCCGGCGTCATCACATGGATGAGCGAAGCCGGAAAGTTCAATATCGATACAGTCATAGCAAAACTGAAGGCTCCGGACGGCTCGACCGTTGAACTGCCGATGTACCACAATTGGCCCGTGAGAAAGCCAAGACCCATAGCGGAGAAAAGAGCGCCGGCGGAACCGCTTATTACCGGACAGAGAGTCATAGACGCGTTCTTCCCTCTGGGTAAGGGAGGAACCGCCTGCGTTCCCGGTCCTTTCGGCAGCGGAAAAACGGTTATCCAGCACCAGCTTGCCAAATGGGCGGATGCTGAAATGGTGATCTACGTCGGATGTGGAGAACGCGGTAACGAAATGACCGATGTTCTGCAGGAATTCCCGGAACTTGAGGATCCCAAGAGCGGAGAACCGCTTATTAACAGAACTGTTCTTGTTGCCAATACCAGTAACATGCCTGTGGCCGCAAGGGAAGCAAGTGTTTATACAGGTATAACAATCGGGGAGTATTTCAGGGACATGGGGTATTCCGTAGCCCTTATGGCGGATTCCACAAGCAGGTGGGCGGAGGCTATGAGGGAAATGTCCGGAAGGCTTGAGGAGATGCCCGGTGAGGAGGGATATCCCGCATATCTCGGGACCAGGATAGCTGAATTCTACGAACGTGCAGGTAATGTGAAATGTATAGGCGGGGACAGGAACGGAGCACTGACAGTAGTCGGAGCCGTGAGCCCTGCCGGAGGAGACCTTTCAGATCCGGTTGTCCAGGCTACTCTCAGGGTTGTTAAGGTGTTCTGGAGCCTCCAGGCGAAGCTGGCTTACGCAAGACATTTCCCGGCAATAGGATGGCTTGACAGCTACTCCCTCTACACGGATAACCTGAAAGAGTACTACGACGAGGAACTTGGCCCAGAATGGGTGCCAATGATAAAAGGGGCCATATCCCTGCTTCAGCAGGAGGCGAACCTGCTTGAAATAGCACGCCTGGTCGGAGCGGAGTCACTCTCACCCGAAGACCAGCTTATCCTGTACACAGCAAGGTCTCTCAGAGAGGATTTCCTGCATCAGAATGCATTTCATGAGGTAGATACCTATACCTCGATAATAAAACAGAAGATGATGATGGAAGTAATAATGCATACCAACGCGGAGATGAAGAAAGCCATCCGCGTCGGCGTATCACCCGGGGATCTTTTCGAACTCCCTCTTAAGGAGGAGATCGCAAGAATGAGTTACATTCCCGAAGATCATCTCGATGATATTGAATCGATAAATACACATGTTATTTCTCAGATCAGCGATCTGATCGAAAAAGAGCAGACTGCTTAGGAGGGTGGGGATATGATAAGAGAATACACCACGACGGTAGAAATATCCGGCCCCCTGATGCTGGTAGACAGGGTTGAGGGAGTCGCATACGAGGAGCTGGTTGAGATAGAGCTTCCCGATGGCGAGATACGCCACGGCAAGGTTCTCGAAATTGACAGCCGCATGGCCCTGGTCCAGCTTTTTGAGGGCAGCAGCGGAACAGGCATCGCCGAAAGCAAGGTCCGGTTCCTGGGCAAACAGGTAGAGCTTGGAGTTTCCGAGGAGATGCTGGGCAGAGTCTTTGACGGGCAGGGAAGGCCAAGAGCTCCATTCGATACGGCACCACCTATCGTTCCCGAGAAGATGATGAATATAAACGGAGCACCCATTAACCCCTACGCAAGAGATTATCCTGCTGAGTTCATTCAGACGGGCTTCAGCTCAATAGATGGCATCAATACGCTTGTCAGAGGGCAGAAACTACCTGTTTTCAGCGGAAGCGGATTGCCCCACTCCGCTGTTGCGGCACAGATAGCAAGACAGGCCAGGGTCATGGGAGAGGGAGAGAGTTTTGCGGTTGTTTTCGCCGCGATGGGTATAACATTCGAGGAGGCTGATTACTTCATACGTGATTTCCGGAAGACAGGCGCCATGGACAGGGCGGTGGTGTTCATGAACCTGGCAAGTGATCCTGCCATTGAACGAATTTCCACACCGAGAATGGCACTCACCGCTGCCGAGTACCTGGCATACGAAAAGGACATGCATATCCTTGTTATCCTTACGGATATGACAAACTACTGTGATGCTCTGAGGGAAATATCTGCTGCAAGGAAGGAAGTGCCGGGAAGAAGAGGATATCCCGGATACCTCTACACCGACCTCTCTTCAATTTACGAACGTGCAGGAAGGATCAAGGGCAGGAAGGGGTCAATAACACAGATCCCTATTCTGACCATGCCCGAAGACGATAAGACACACCCCATTCCGGACCTGACTGGATACATTACGGAAGGGCAGCTCATACTCAACAGAGAACTCCATAAGAAGGGGATCTACCCTCCAATGGACGTTATGGAGTCACTCTCAAGGCTGAAAGACAAGGGCATCGGTAAGGGCAAAACGCGCGAGGACCATGCGGACCTTTTCAACCAGCTCATGGCGGCCTACTCAGCAGGGAAAGATGCCAGGGAACTTGCTGTAATACTCGGAGCCGCAGCACTGAGCTCCCTCGATCAGAAGTACCTTAAATTCGCCGAAGAGTACGAGAACAGGTATATCAGTCAGGGAGAACACGAAAACAGGAATATAGAAGAGACCCTCGATCTCGGCTGGGAACTTCTTAAACTTCTTCCAAGAGAAGAAATGAAAAGAATAGATCCAGCTCGACTCGATAAATACTGGCCCGTTTCAGAAGAAGATGGTCCCAGCTGATGGCCGTTGTTGTCAGCGCAACCCGGATGGAGCTGCTTGGGAAGCGCAAGAAGGTTAGTCTTGCGCAGAGAGGGCACAAACTTCTTAAGGACAAGCTTGACGAACTCATGCGCCAGTTCAAGATACTTATCGCGGATTACGAAGGTGCGAGGGAAGAACTGGAGAAGGAGCTCAGCATTGCCTACGGAGAGTTCCTTTTCGCCAGGGCAGCCATGACGGAACCGGGACTGCTGGATGCGCTCCGCTATCCCGGAGCACAGGCCACCGTCAGAACTTCTACGAGGAAGATAATGAACCTGATACTACCGGTCTTTGAGGTTTCAATAGAGGGGAATGTACGGAATTACGGAATGTTCGATACCCCTGTCGAGCTTGATGAATCGCTGAGAGTCTATAAGGAACTCCTCCCGCGGATCATCAAGCTTGCCGAGCACGAAAAGGCCATCAGCCTCCTTGCAAAAGAGATTGACTCGACCAGGAGGAGGGTGAACGCCCTTGAATACAAGCTGATACCGGACCTGCAGGAGGCTATCAGGGCGATTCGGCTGAAACTGGATGAAATCGAACGAGGAAATCTGACGAGACTGATGAAGGTGAAGACGATGGTAGAGGAAAAACGCGATAAGAGCCGCGCCTAGACCGGGCTTACCTTTCTAACCTATTCTGACCGGATACGAATCATAGTCCTCTGAATTTCATGTTAACATCTGTAGTATTCTCGTCTTATCGGGAAGAAATCGGGCTTGATATTTTCCTCAAAATATTGTATGAATTATGTGTGGGAATTTGCTTTGAAATTCGAAAAGGGAAGGAAAATATGAAAAGTATTTTTACTGTTTTGCTACTTCTGATGGCTACTCAGATGGTCTCTGCTGATATCACTGAGACCTACGGCTGGGAAGGCACAGGGACAATTCTCAGTATGTATCCGGTCGATGGTTTAATTGCAACCATTGACACAGATCCCGTACACACAGGTTCGCAGTCACTTCGCCTCGAGCGTCTTTCTTCCAGCACTCCGCAGGGTTATGTAGCCTGGGTTGTTGGTCTTACTGATGGTGATGAAGTGACATGTACTTTCTGGCGTTACGATGATACACCGGGAGTTGCTCCATCCTGCAGAATATGGGCACACTGGAACGACGATCCCGGTGACGTTAATGGTCACAACGGAAGCGCCGGCGGTAATGATGATTACGGACCGGGAACAGGCTGGGATGAAGTATCCTGGACCTGGACTGTCTCGGGTGGTCACACCGGTATAGTTATTGAAGCTCGTGTCTATTCAAATCCCGGTGACATCATCTGGGTGGATGACATGACCGTTGTCGCTCCCGATGGCGCGACCATCTGGACACCCGGCACCCTTGCCCTGGAAAACACCACATGGGGTGATATAAAGGCGGCATTCTAGATTTCCCTTAATAATAGGAGATGATCATGAAATTCCTTGTTTCCTTTGGAACTTTACTTCTTGTCCTTCCTGTAACAGCACTGGCCTTCCAGACAGAAACATACGGCTGGGAGGAATCTTTTACGGTTCTTAGTGTCTATGGCAACGGTAATCCCGATCTCGAGTACACCACTCCCGTTTACTCTGGCACACAGTCCCTCGAGTTCTACGAATCCCCGTTGGGTGGAACACCCCAGGCGATAATATGCTGGATACAGAACCTTGACGAGGGTGACACAGTTGCGGCTTCGTTCTATGTATTCGACGATACACCCAGTGCCAGTCCTTCCGGGCGCATTTGGGGACACTATAACGCAAATTATTCGGATCCAACCCATTACGACGGAAGCGCAGGCGGCAATAGCACCTATTCTTCCGGAATCGGCTGGGAGCAGCTGTCATGGGAATGGACTATCGATGCTGATTCAACGCACGGGGGTCTCATGATAGAGGGCAGGATTTATTCAAGCTCGGAATTCGACACGATCTGGTTTGACCAAATGGAGGTTATCGTTCCGGACGGCGCTACGATTGTCTGGCCGAATGTTACTGTAGCACTGCAGCGAAGCACATGGGCTGATATAAAAGCATCGTTCTAGAATAGCGAGACATCGTTTCGAAAAGAGATGCGGGGAAGTTTCTGCTTCCCCGCATCTTTACTAATTATGAAATATCAGAATAATCTGCCGAGTTCCTCAACCATGCTCAAAGCTCCTTCATAAACTTCCGCCGGGCCGCTCGCAAGCATATACGCCGGTGTTGTCACCAGTTTTCTTTCAAGGTCCACAACGGATTCGTTGACGGGACAATTCACATGAACTGCTCCCATAGCGCTGATGGCATCTGCTGTTTCGGGGTGGCTGCCTATGGTCAGTTTTGCTCCGGGTATGGTTCTTGCAAGAATTACGGGTGCAATACACATGGCAGCTATAGGTTTTCCGGATTGAAGGGCTTCATTGATGAGACTCTCTACTTCGGGATTAACGGAGCATTCCGGTCCGTCTACCGCGAAAGAACAGAGGGTAAGAGCAGCCCCGAAACCGCCCGGGAACATCACTGCATCGTAATCTTCGGATCTGAGCTCTGAAAGAGGAAGAATGTTCCCCCTGGCAATTCTGGCGCTTTCCTTCAGTGTGTTTCTGGTAATTGATTCGGCGCTTGCAGTTCTATGGTCTACAGTGGCAGCCTGTTCCACATCGGGCGCCGCGAAAATAACTTCGTAACCCGCCCTGTCGAGTGCTATGAGGGCGGCAACGGCTTCGTGTATTTCAGAGCCGTCTTTCACTCCGCACCCGCTTAGTATAAAAGCGATTTTCTTTCCCATGCTATCCTCCATGTAAGAATACTCTTTCCTGCGACTCAACTGATACTAAATGAATCCTCCGCAGTCCACTGCTTGTGATGATTCCGGGCTGAAGGTATTGCCGATTTGAATCAGTCATGTATCTTTAGCGCAACTGAAATAAAGGAGTTGAAATGCTCAAGATGCTTTTTGCTTTCATAGTATTCACAATACTGTTTTCCTCATGCTACTACGGAGTCATGCAGGGGGCTCACACTCTGGGGAAAGACCACATTACTGTAACCGGCGGAGTTACCCTTCCCGCCTACTTCTCAGCCGAATCAAAGCGTGAGACCGAAGAGAACAGAATAGATTTTCTTGAAGCTTATCCTACAGCGGATTTTGCCGTCGGAGCAACCGACAGGATTGACCTCGGAGTATCTTCCTTCGGGTATGGCGTGGGTCCTATGGTGAAGTACAATTTTATGAATCCCGCTGATCCAGCTGCAGTATCCGCCATGCTGAACATGAACTACGTGATCCCGATGCAGGTAATGCTTCCAAGATTGTCTCTATGTGCCGGATACATGTTCGACAGGGACCTTGAGGTTTTTGCTGGAAGCGACGTAGGATACGGTCCGGATATGGCCAATATTCCCGAATCTGAGGATGGTTCGCACGACTGGGATTCTGTGGATAATACATTTTTCGCATGTATCCGGCTGGGCTGCAAATACGAGCTGAAGCCTCCGGGCAGCCCGAATGAAAATATAGCATACCTCCCCGAATCCATACTCTTTCAGTTCTCCATACCGCTTGATATCTCAAGAAGCATGATACTGGCGGGTCTGGCTATCACATATTAGGGCTATATTGAACCAATTCAGCGATATGCATGTTCACACAAGCGACTCGCCGGATGCTGATATTCCCGCGTGGAGACTTGTGCAGAGGGGTGTAGATAACAACCTCGGAGCAATCGGTTTCGTCGCTCATCTTGATCTGAATCCAGAGGATTTCTGCTACGACAGTTTGAATGCTGCTGCTTACGATGAATCAATAATCCGTGCCCGGAATGAATCCGAAGGACGATTACTCGTAATGAAGGGTCTGGAAGTCGGGGAGCCTCATAAGTACGAAGAACAGGTGAAGAATCTTGTTAATTATTCGGATTATGATTTCATAACCGGAGCCCTTCACACCGTAGGGAATATCGGCATGATTCTGGGAAAGGAAGCCTATTCGGATAGAGACCCTCTTGAAATAGTAGAGGAGTATTACATCGAAACTCTCAGAATGGTTGAAGTTTCCGATATCGATATTCTCGCTCACCTTGGTCTTTTCAGAAGGGGACTCGCACTTGCCGGGCTGAAGTATGATTTCAACGAAATGCAGCTCTGGCCGGAAACCATTGATAATATTCTGAGAGTGCTAATAGACCGGAACATAGCTCTTGAGCTTAACACTTCCGGCCTGCGCAGGAAGGAGAAAATTACTTACCCGACTCCCCCAATTCTTGAACGATTCAGAGGGCTTGGCGGAACCTTTGTAACGGTCGGTTCGGATACTCACAGAGAGCCCCATATATTCTTCGGTCTTGAGCAGGGCGCTGTGCTCCTTCTGAAAACAGGTTTCCCGGAGGTTTACACTTTCCTTGATCGGGTTCCACAGGCACTCGACCTGATCTGATCCATATTAGAACTACTTCGTAAGACCGTACTTCTCGAGCTCTTCTGTGGCCGAGTCCACAAGATCTGACGAAGTACAGGTCTTAACCCAGCTGCATAGATCTGAGACTCCCCGGCTGAACTCAATCTCAGCGCTGAAACCAAGAATATCCTTCGTTCGGGAAATATCGGCATAGCAGTGTCTTATGTCTCCCGCCCTGAACTGATTCCTTATGACAAAATCATGGAAAGGTTTTCCCAGTTCCCGGGCGATGGCTTTTCCAATCTGCAGTATTGAGGTTTGTCTTCCTGTTCCTACATTCAGCACTCTGCCGGCAGAAGCCGGATTCTCAAGGGCCATAAGGCAGGCTCTTGCGATATCCTTTACATGGATGAAATCGCGACTCTGAATTCCATCCTCGAATATCACGGGAGGATTACCGTTCAGAAGTCTCGAGGCAAAGATAGCGCCCACTCCGGTGTATGGATTCGATAAAGCCTGGCGGGTACCGTATACGTTGAAAAATCGCATGGCAACAGCAGGAATATCGTATGCTCCGCCGGTTGTCAGAAACATTTCCTCCTGACTTCTCTTATTAATCGCATAGATGGATGTAGGGTACAGAGGTTTTGTTTCCGGAACAGGGAGAGGATCCGCTGTTTCTCCGCACTCCGGGCAGCATACTTCCCATTGATGCAGCAACAGCTGTTCAGATGAGCGCAGCTGGGGCGCAAAACTGCCGCAATCGGGACACTTGTAAAGGCCTTCGCCGTAAATTGACATGGAACTGGCAACAAGCATCTTGCTGAGGCTGGATTGTCTTCTCACTGCTTCCTCCAGAACAACAGCCGCACCGAGCGAATTAACAGAAGTGTAATGCTCCATCCTGTACATTGACTGCCCCACCCCGACTGCTGCAGCGAAATGAACCAGCATCCCGCAGCCGTCCAGGGCTTTCCGGACGTCCGAATGGGTCCTCACATCTCCTTCGATAAGCTCGACCTCTGGTGCAAGATAGTCAGGTCTGCGTGCATTGCAGCCGTGAACCTGGGGATCGAGATTGTCCAGAGCGCGTACCTGATAGCCTTTCTCAATAAGCAGGTCTGCGAGATGTGAACCTATAAATCCAGCGCCTCCCGTAATAAGAACTTTCATATCCGGTGCAGTCCAATCCAGTAAAAGTGGAATATGTAAGAGGTTGTCACTCTATATCAAAGAAAAATGTCAGATTCCTGATGCTTTATCTTATCATCAAGTATAACAGATAGATAGAGTTACATCAATCTCGAGAAGCACGTTCCAGCGCTTATACTACAAACCCGTCCGATCGGAATGAAACTCATTATCACTTTGTATTTCTGGTCTTACCGGACACTTGTATTGTATGATACCCCCTGAGAATGAAATAGTCATTTAACGAAAGGAATTCGGTTGCGCATAGCCCTTGTAGTTCCTCCGTGGGGTCCGGATGACATACGGGCGAAGGATACGCGCGGTATTTCCGGATGCTGGCCCACACCCGGCCTGCAGTATATAGCTGCTGTGTTGCGCGATTGCGGCCATGAAATACTGTTCCTGGAAGGATATTTCTACGATAACGAAGAGATGCTGCAAAAAACGATCGATTTCAGAGCCGAGGCTCTGGGGGTGTACGTTATCAGCCTTCTCTGGGACAAGGCGAAACCATTTATTGAGGAAGTGAAGGAATCTATCCCCTCTATCTTCACCTTCATAGGGGGGCATGGCGCGACTGCTATGCCGGAAAATCTTATGAGAAGCACAGATTCGCTGGATGCAATCGTTATAGGAGAGGGAGAAGTTACATCCCGGGAATTGATCGATGTTGTGGAACACGGCGGAAACCTGAAGGAAGTGAAGGGTCTGCTGATCAAGGACGGGGGAGAGTTTCATAGAACTCCTCCCAGGGAGATGATTGCTAATCTTGATGAAATCCCCTTCCCTGCAGTTGATCTATGTGAAATGGATCGATACTATCCCAGTTTTGAACAGGTTTCTACCGTTCCTGCAATGCAGATGCTGGCAAGCAGGGGATGTACGGGAAGCTGCCTTTACTGTTATAAGATGTACGG
>JAGLOY010000044.1 GCA_023138735.1 Candidatus Aegiribacteria sp.
CGGGAAATTAAATTCTGGGATGAACATTTCACTTCCGATCAGAACCATGTCTACAGAATCTGTGATGAGATCCTCAGAAGAGGATTGAAGGTTCGATGGTGGGTTTCCGCAAGGGCCGACTCTGTAGATAGACCCCTTCTAACTAAAATGAAAAACGCTGGATGCTGGTGTATTAACTATGGGGTAGAAAGCGGTGTACAGAAGCATCTGGACACACTTATCAAAAATGAAACCCTTGACCAGATCAGAAATGCGGTAAAACTTACACATTCTGTTGGTATCAAAACACATACAACCTATATATTCGGAATTCCGGGTGAGACATTCGAAGACGGTCTGAAGACGATAGAATTAGCTAAGGAACTGGGGTCCTTCACCGTTGAGTTCTTCCCTATTACACCGTTTCCCGGAACACCGCTTTACAAAGGGGTTAATAAAGGTCTCTTCGGAACAATGTCGGAAAAACTCGCAGATCAGGGCATGCTGCTCGATCGACCCTGCTTCGTTCCTTTTACCATGACCGCTGAGGAGATCATGGAGCTGCGAAGACTTGCATACATAAAATACTTTTTCCGGCCGAAATTTCTCTTTTACAGATTAATGAATATCATGTCACCTTTCCAGGCGAGGGCAATGTTTCACGGAGCGAAGAGCCTCCTGTCGATGGTTGGAGAGCAGATTTCTGCCCTATGGAAAAAATCAAGACAACAATAACAGTAGTAGTACCTGTTCATAACGGCGGGAAGACCCTTGAAGCTGTTCTGGACCCTCTGGGGAAAGAACTGTCCGGCGGAGATGAGCTTGTAGTCGTGGATGATAGATCTGATGACAGGTCCAGGGAGATAGCCACACTGTTCGGAGCAACGGTCATCTCCAGCTCGGGCAGCCCCGGCGCAGCAGGGGCAAGGAACACAGGCGCTCTGGCCGCGGCAGGAGAATGGGTGCTGTTCGTAGACAGCGATGCTGTCGCCCCTCCGGGATGGCGAGATATGCTTCAGCAGCGAATCGATCACGGATCCAGTGCCGTTCAGGCCACATACAGCCCCGTCGGCGCAGGTAAACACGCGGCTACATTCTATAAGAACTTCTACTACTACTACACTTTCACCAGGAGAATAAGCAGCGAGTATATCACCGGATGCGGAACCTTCTTCTTCGCGGTTGAAAGATCTCTTTTCCTGGAACTGAATGGGTTTGACGACAGGATTCCCGGAGCCACAGTTGAGGATGCGGATTTTGCCGCAAGACTTGTTGGTGCGGGTGGGAAAATTCTCATGGCACCCGAGATAGAGGTTTATCATCTGAGGGAGTACACTTTCTCTGAACTGATGAGGTACGAATGGAATATGATGAGGTCGAAAATCCTCTACCTTCTTAGAAGAAGCAGAGATCATGCGGTCCCTTCTGTTTCAATGGCAACACCTGTTGAAATGCTGCCTGTTCTTTGCGGGGCAGCATGTGTCTGGCTGATACCGGTCGGCCTGACTGCATATGCCGCAGGATGCCTGTGGGGAATCTGGCTGGGTGCAGCAGGATTCTTAATCCTGACAGCGGTTCATGCCGGATTCTGGCTCGCATCTGTCAGGGAGGCGGGTATGAGGGGACTCATTGCATCACTCATAACTTTACCCGACCTAATGCTTATAGTGCCTGCCGTGGTGAGCGGAGTAATAATGCATCTGACTGGAAGGAAATACTGATTTGCGAACGAGGACCTTTCTGCCAGCCGGCCTGATTCTTACAGCTCTCTTTGTCGTGTACAGATTCATGGATGTTCTCCAGCACGGTCCGCTGGATAAGATCGTTCAGTTCGTCCTGCTGGTTTCCGCAGCACTCTGTTTTGCCCTGCATGTTGCGCGAAGGACAGACAAGGATCTGGTCCGGTTGATTCTGGGAAAAATCAGACAACCCTCTACAACCCGGTTTCTCGGACTGCTTCTCGTAATTCTGGCCGTTTTCTCCATCTGGATGGCCTACGTTCCTTACAAGGGAATCCCAAAAGGCGGCGATGAGGCTGCATATTATTTTCAATCAAAGATTTACGCTGCCGGACAGCTTGCGGCTCCAGCACCGGCAGTTGATGATCCTATGGCTTATTTTCCGTTCCGGCATTTCGTCTTCAGGAATAACGTGTGGTTTATCGTTTATACTCCCCTCCACTCATTGTTGATGGCACCCTTCACCGCAGCCGGAATAGCCCCTCTTCTGGGTCCTGTTGAAGGGTTGCTTTCCCTCCTGGGAATTTTCCTTCTGATAAGGTTCTGGACCGGGGAGATTATGGCCAGGATCAGTGTCATTCTACTTCTTCTATCCCCCTTCTTTCTATTCATGACAACTACATTCATGGCACACAATACGAATCTGATGCTGATTACCTGGTCACTCTATATGATCTCCAGGAGGGCAAAAGGCGCATCGGTTGCGTTTGGATTTGCAGGCGGTTTTCTAATAGGGCTTGCCTTTGCAACAAAACCCTATCCTGTTCTTGTGTGGCTGTTCTTCATACCGCTTGCAGTTATTGCAGGCTGCCGCGACAGATGGTTCCGCATACTGGCCCCGGCAGCCGCAGCCGCTGCAATACCCTTCTCGCTGTTTCTATTGTCGAACAATTATTACACGGGAAACCCTCTCCATGCCGGATACGATCTGGTAAGAGGAGGAAAACTGATAGGGTTCGGTCCGGACAAAGCCTGGTTTCCGGAGTATGGAGATTACGCGCATACACCCCTGAGAGGACTATTCAACGTTGCAAGGCAATTGGGGGTTGGAAGCACAATCCTATTCGGCTGGCCGTTTCTTTCCCTGTTTCCCATGCTTATGGCGTTTCGAAGGGCACAGAAGGACAAGCGCGTTCTCCTGCTATATCTCCCCCTAGTGTTAATCATGTTCCTGATGTTCCTTCATTATTGCCCGGCCATAGATTACGGACCCAGGCATTACTTCACTTTTCTGCCCATCATCCTGCTTCTATCGGTTATCGGGATGAGAGAAGCGGTTTCGTTTGCCAGAAAAAGAAGAGGAGTAGCGGGAAGCAACACGGTACTAGTCTTTGTCTTATGTCTATTTCTGATTACACTGTTCGTTTATCTGCCGGAGGGAATAGCACTCAGATCAGGACCATGGCAAACCATAGACGATCAACCGCGGATAACTGCTTCAGAATTCGTTTCCACGCCCTCAATTGTATTCATGCAGGCAGGAGAGCACGGTTACCCGAATATTTCCAGCGGTATGATTTTCAATTCACCTTTTCTTGACAATGAAATAATCTATTGTGCTCATCAGACGCCCAGCGAGGATGTTCTGTTCATGGGGGCCTATCCCGGTAGAAACTCCTACCTTTACTGGTACGATGGAAGCCAATTCCATATAGAGCCATGGACACGCGATCGATCTCTGGCAATCAAGCCTACCAGGGATATGGAATACTATACATATTTGCACATGCCCGGCCCGGATTGAATTTATCAGTAAAGGATAACGCTCTGAAAAACTCAATAATCATCTGTTACATGCCTGCGTACAATTCAGAACCGCTTATGGAGAAAGTAATCAGGGATATTCCACCGGAAACGATGGAAATACTGAATACCGTTCTTGTGATTGATGACGGTTCGTCCGACGGAACTGCCGATCTTGCTCGCAGGCTGGAAAAGGAATTTCCGAAGATTTCCCTTATTCAGCATTCTGTTAACCGGGGTTATGGTGGAGTCCAGAAAACTGCCTTTGACTGGACACTGGAGAACAATGGTGATGTGGCTGTGATGCTCCACTCAGACGGTCAATACCCCCCGGAGTACCTGAAGCCGATGCTCATTCCCTTTGAAAAGGGTGCCGATGTTGTAGGCGGCAGCAGAATCCTTTTTGGAGACATGCGGGCAGGCGGTATGTCCGGTACAAGGTATTATGGAACTATCTGGCTGAATGCCCTTGAAAACCTTGTTTTCAGACGGAAACTCACTTCATATCACAGCGGTTACAAGGCTTACAGCAGGGAAGCACTTGAGAAGATACCGTACAGAAGTTATTCAGATACCTTTAACTTTGATTCTGAGATGCTTGTGGGAGCCATCAGGGCCGGGCTTAACATTGAGGAAATACCCATTCCCACCATACACGGAGAAGGTTTTTCAAGCCTTAAGCCTGTCCCGTACGGACTTTCGGTTCTACGGACTGTTGCACGGTACATTTTTGGCAGGATTTAGCAGGAATCAGTAATGCTTTCCGGACACGAACTGAACCGTTCCAATAATAATTCCCCAGCCCAGGATAGTCATATCAAGCAGACAGAGCACCAGGAAACCGGGCAGAACCTTCAACCCGAAATGAGAAACAGCACTGCGGAAAAAATTCAGATGGCACAGAAGAGAAAGAAGAATTGCCACAAGAGCAGCGACAGGAAACCATGACAATAAGGATAATCTCAGGAAAGTACCGGCCAGAAACACAAGTATCAGGGAAACTGCGCAAAGAACAAGCAGTATGCTCAGAACCACCCACCTGCTGTGATGGGTTCCGGTTTCCCTGAGATTTATGTATCTCTTAAGTAACCTTTCTCTTATCGAGCGCCAACCGCTTTTCGCCTGCGCCCTGGCCATCCTGTGTCTCCGTCTGATGAACTGACTTATCGTATATGAGGCAAGGTGTGTAACTCGAATATTCCTTTCAAGTACGATTTTCTGACCTCTGTCGGCGATCTCGTAACCAAGTTCCTCATCCTCAACTGTTGGCTCAGGTATGCTGGTATTGAAACCACCGATATCAATAAAGGTCTCTCTCTTTATCGCTGCGCACCAGGTGGCGAAGGTTGCGGTTGAGTTTCCCTTTATACTGGTAAGGGAATGGTAATAGTAGAAATTCTGATATCGCGAAACCATATCTTCCGCGGGGCAATGGGGCGAATAAACTGTTTGAACGGCAACAGTACTGCTGTCAGCGTTAAAACCTTCAGATATTCTTTCAACGAGGTCCGGTGGAACAACTACATCAGAGTCAAGAAAGAGTATTATGTCCCCCTCAGCTTTTTCTGCGCCGGCATTCCTTGCAATTGCAGGACCCCCTCGAGCGGGGGGGGATAGTATCTCAAGCCCCGCTTCGGATGCTATAGAGGCTGTTCTGTCAGTAGAGCAGTCATCCACCAGTATGATCTGAAAAGGTTTTACGGTCTGCTTGCTTAGTGAATCAAGGCATCTGACAAGGGTCGCTTCCGCGTTGTAGGCCGGAATCACCACGGATATTATTCTTGCTTTTTTCAGGGCACTCGCCTTCGTGAAAGTTAATAGAAACCTCTGACTCGCAGTCTCATCATATCCAGGTACCGATGATAACCAAGGGAACGTCTATGGGAAAGGATTAACACAGGGGGCTGAATATCATATATTTTCTAACTGCTGCGGAATTACCCGCTGCTATCGATCCAGGGAAAGCAGAAAGATGCACATAAATTGAAAATAGTTTTATTAACGATGCCCGCTGTCTGGGAACAGGATCAGCATGATTTCATGAATGTCCGGCGCTTTCCATTCAAATGGCTTTCAATAAAACCTCTTGTGAATGTTGTTCCATCCCCTTCTCTTCTCTATCTTGCCCCCTTTCTGATAGAGGATGGCCATGAAGTTACATATATGGAAGGACTCTTCTACTCCCTGGAAAAGATGATCGCAAAGCTCACCGAGATCAACCCGAAAATAATTGGAGTGACACTTACAAGTGTCGACTGGGAGAATTCCCGATGGATGCTGAACGAACTGAAGAAGTGTTTTCCCGAAGTACTCATCGTGGCGGGAGGAATCCACCCCACACTCTGGAAAGAGAAATGTTTTAACGAGTGCAGCGGGATAGATGTGATCGTCATCGGCGAAGGAGAGTACACACTACGGGAAATAGCCGCCTGTATAGAGAGAAAAGAACCTCTCGATGAGGTGAGCGGTCTCATTTTCAACAGGGATAATCTCCTGATTGAAACGGACCCACGAACCGTAACGGAAGACATCAACTCTCTGCCTTTTCCATCCCATGAGCTTGTTGATATATCGGCCTATATTCCATCCCCGACTTTCTACAGGAGTCTTCCCCATGCCAATATCATCGGGGCAAGGGGATGTCCGTATCAATGTACGTTCTGCCATACGGACAGACATGTTCGAATGAGATCAGCTTCGAATATCGCAGGCGAAATAGAAATTCTTTGCAGAGAGCATGGAGTGACCGATATAGCATTCTGGGATGATACCTTCACCCTTTCCAAAAAAAGGGCAATGGAATTCTGCAGGGAAATGATAGAAAGAAACATAAAAGTCAACTGGGCTGTAAACGCCAGGGTCGACAGCATCGATAGAGAACTGCTTGAGGAGATGAAGAGAGCCGGCTGCTGGAGAGTGCTGTACGGTATTGAATCCGGAGTACAGAAAAACCTGGATACCTTGAAGAAAGGGACCTCTATCCAGCAGATAGAAAAAGCTGTTGAACTTACTGCGGAAGTAGGAATAGAAGCTTACGGAACCTTCATGTTCGGTATTCCGGGCGAAACCTACGAGGAAGGTCTCCGCACAATCGAATTCGCCTGTTCGATTCCTCTGGATTATGCTGTTTTCGTGAACCTTACCCCTCTCCCCGGTACTGAAGTTTACGAAGATCTTCTTTCGGGTAACATTACTCCGGCCAAATTCACCGAAAACAGATTCAATTTCAAGAACGTATCCTTTGTTCCCGAAGGCATGACGGAAGAGCAGATAAAGTATCTCATTCAGAGAGGGCACCGCAAATTCTACATGAGACCGGGACTCATATGGAAGAAGATAAGAAACATAAGAAGCTTTTTTGACCTCTCAAAATACGTCAGGGGGTTCCTTCTCATAGCCACTTCAAAGTACAGTGAACAGCCGGAAGCACAGGGGAAAGGTACACAAACCGGGGAATCCGATCAGAATGAGTAAACTTACACTGATACGTCCACCGGTAGTCCACCTGAAAAAAGATTTCTACGGCAGTATTCCAGGAATTCCGTCAGGACTCGCCTATCTTGCCGCCAGCGTAAGGGAATCCGGTTTCGATGTTGAGATAATTGATGCATATGGCTCCGATCCACATCGTTTCTACACCTTCCGAAATCGCTTCAGAGCCAGAGGCCTTACTCCATCTGAGATAGCGGACAGGGTAGCGGATGACTCCATTCCGGGAATTTCCGTACACTGCGCCGGTGAGCATTCCATGTGCATCGAGATCGTCCGGGAACTGAAAAGAAGGAATGCGGACAGACCGGTGATTGTCGGCGGTTATCATACGACTTTCGTGCCGGAGGATTTCATAAAAGCAGGAGCGGATTATGTAGTTCTCGGTGAGGGAGAAAGGCGTGTTCCAGCCCTTCTGTCCTATCTGGAAGGCAAAACAGAACTCTGTTCTCTTGATGGTCTTGTAACACCGGAATTATTCGTGGACAGGAAAGAGAAGTACACGGTTGATATGGATGCTCAGCCATTTGCTGCCGTTGATCTGCTCCCCCTGGAGAATTACTGGAAACTCGGTTATGGACACGGTCCTGTAATGCGTGGAGTTCGATACATGAACATTCTTACATCCAGAGGGTGTCCATACAAGTGTTCATTCTGCCAGGCGCCTCAAATGAGCGGGGGACACTGGCTTGCCAAAAGTACACACAGGGTTCTTGAGGAACTTCAGTTTTATATTGACAGGTATGGAATCAGAGATTTTCACCTTCAGGACGAGAACTTCGCAATTGACAGAAAACGGGTTGAGAGTATTTGCAGGGGCATCATCGACCGGGAGATGAACATTACGTTTTGTTTCCCCTCCGGATTGAAAATGGAAACCCTTGATGTGAGATTGCTTGAACTCCTTGCTCAGGCTGGCTGCAGATACTTCTCACTCTCTCCCGAATCCGGTTCAATACGGGTTCTTGCGCTTATGAACAAGACAGCTGATATCGAACGGGTGCCTATGCTCATTAGGAAAGCATCCGACCTGAAGATTGCGACCTGTTGCTTCTTCGTCGCTGGAACCCCAGGGGAGGTTCTTTCAGATAGAAGGGAAACAAGGGCATTCATAAGAAAACTCGCCAGGACAGGTGTGGATGAGGTAGTAATGCCTATAATGACCCCATTTCCGGGAACACCATCGATGGAAAGTTCAGCATTGCAGGGATTCTCTGAGATAGACGAGCTCTGTTTTTCGCCTGTATGGAGAAGTGATTACGTAAAGCTTGACAGATTTCGCAGGAGCACTTATCTGCATTTCTATCTGACCAGGCTCTTCTACCATCCGATCAATTTTATTGGAATGCTCAGTCGAATCCTCAGCGGGAAATGCCGGACAAAAGGAGAAATGACAGCGAGACGATTATTCATGGATCTGTATGACAGGTTCATCAGGAAGAGTTATTGACTAACTATCAGTGGTCTTATTCAAAGTATACGTATCTGCCTCACTTTACATTAGTAAGCCAAGTCATAAGAATATGAGCAGGCGGTAGAGCACCGCCACGCAAACCGGAGGAGACTCCGGGACGCAAAGCCACGGATCCATCGCCGCTTCTGGGGAAAGCGGAAGGACAGCCGGGTTACCGTTTGACTCAATGCAAACCGGAGGAGACTCCGGGACGCAAAGCCACGGGTCCAGAGTCCGGGAAACCGGGAAGGACAGCCGGGTTACCAGACGTCTGCACAGAGGAGAAATCCTTAAGCAGATTGAGGAGGTGCTCAAATATGAGGTTGATACCAATAATACTGGTAGCGCTTCTACCGTCGGTTTTGCTGGCCAGCGTAACCGTATCTTCCTGCCCTGCCGATGCTGAAAGTTTTGTCAGTATCGCCAGAGAGGCAATGGTGGATGGGAACTACGTTACCGCTTTTGCGCTGTACGAATGCGCTCTCCGAAGAGACCCCCACTCTTTAGAAGCCCTTGCAGGCCGTCTTATGGCCATGGCTTTTATGGTGGAGTGTAATTCTGCAACGCCGATTCTGGTTACTTCACGCTGAACGCAGCATTCCGCTGGTTCAAGGGGCGGGCCTTGTGCCCGTCCCGCCGGAACAACAGCTAACTCAGGGTTTTTATCCCGACTATTTCCGCCAGTACATTCGGCAGAATTATTTTCCCTGATTCTGTCTGACCGTTCTCTATAAGGGCAGCCATGATTCTTGGAAGGGCTAATCCGGAGCCGTTGAGAGTATGGACATGCAAAGGCTTTCCTCCACCTGCAGGTCGGTATCTTATAGAGCTTCTTCTTGATTGAAAATCACGAAAATTGGATACAGATGAAACCTCAAGCCATTTTTCCTGTCCGGCTGCCCATACTTCCAGGTCGTAACATTTCGCGGCAGCGAAGCTCAGGTCACCTGTTGCGAGAAGGGAAATCCTGTAAGGGAGATTCAGTAATTCGAGCATCCTTCCCACGTGGCCGGTCATTTCGGCAAGAGCTGCTTCAGAATTCTCCGGTTTGACCATCCGGACCATTTCAACTTTTTCGAACTGATGAACCCTGTTAAGCCCCCTGGTATCTTTGCCATAGCTACCAGCTTCCCGCCTGAAACAGGGAGAGTAACCGAATAACCTGACAGGAAGGTCCTTCTCCTGCAGTATGGAATCACGGTAAATATTCGTAAGAGGAACCTCCCCTGTGGGCACCAGAAACAGATCATCCTTCTCTATATGGTACATGTCATCTTCAAGTTTGGGGATCTGTCCGGTAGAGGTCATGCTTTCTCTGTTCGCAATGAACGGCATCCATATTTCTTCCATCCCGGAAGAGGAGTGGAAATCCATCATCCAGTTTATGAGAATTCTCTGCAGCCGGGCAGCCCAGCCACGCAGAAGGATGAAGTTTGACCCTGTTATAGATCCAGAGGCTTCCTTGTCCAGCAGGTCACCAAGGATGTCCCAGTGGGCACGAGGCACGAAGCCAAAAGATGGTTTTTCTCCTCTGGTTTCAATAATACTGTTGAAAGTTTCATCATTTCCGATCGGAACATCCGGGTCAGGAATGTTCGGAAAATAGAGTTCCAGCTGACTCATCCGGGTATCTACAGTATCCAGCTCTTTCTCAATGCTGCCGAGTCTTGCACCTGTCTCCCTGCTTTCCAGGATTTGTTCATCGGCCTCTTTCCCCTCCTTTTTCAGAGAAGAGACTTCCTTTGAGAGCTCATTTCTACGCCGTCTCAAGGCTTCGATATCACTGAGGAGACTGCGTCTGTTTTTGTCAAGCTCCAGCCATTCATCGATCAGGCAGGGTTCACCCTTATTGCTTGCAGCTGTTCGTACCTTGTCCGGCTCATTTCTAAGAAACGCCCTGTCGAGCATGATTAATCTCCCTGTTCAGTCAGGAGCCTGTCCTGGTGAATTCGATCAGAAATGGGGTACGAATACAAACAGACCTACCGCGAGAGCACCAGCTGCTGCCAGCAGTACGGAGCCTGCTGCCAGATCCTTCGCCTTCTGGACAGAATCGTGCCACTCCGGCGCCGTATGATCTGCCAGGAATTCTAGTGCGCTGTTCATGGCTTCGGCAGATAGAACCATACCGACTGCGAGCGCAATAAGAGCCCATTCCCCCGGACTGAGGTTCACAAGTATTCCTGCTGTAATAACCAGAATAAGAGCAATCAGGTGGATCCTGGCGTTCATCTGGGTTGCCAGAAGGGTTCCTATGCCCCTGAAAGCGTGTTTGAAGCTTCTCAGTCTATCTTTCATATCAGAAGTATACTCCAAATCCTTCCGAATTGCTCCATCTGATTCCTAGGGTCGGCTGAATCTGCTGGTCGGAAACTGAAGCATCTTCATGTGCCAGAACTACAGCAAGCCCTATCGCAGCTCCTATTGTTGCCCCGGCGAGCACATCCGAAGGGTAATGCTTTCCAAGAGTGACTCGCGAAAGGGCTGTAAATGCGGCAACTGCAGCCGCAGGGATACCTGCGCCAGGCCCGTAACTGTCCCACAGGATGACTGCCACGCATGCGGTACCGGAAGAATGTACTGAGGGGAAACTGCGGGTATTGCTACGGTCGGGTCTTGTTCTGCCCGATGCGAGCTTCATCACACCGCATAGACCGTACGTCAGAAGAAGTCCCTCGGTGAGCATCTGTCCGGTTTCTTCTGTGTCGCTATTGTCGAAGATCCCGCCGCCCGCCCACATTATTGAAGAAGCGCCGAGAAGAGGCAGACCGAAGGCTCTATCGCAAACCACAGAAAAATCCATCAGGCATCCATCACCCATGAAACCCTCATAACCCTCGCTGCTTTCCAACAGGAAAGCTCCCGCTGCACCCGCACCGCCCAGCCCTGCAACTGCCAGCGGTTCAGATGAGAACAGATGATGGATGTCCTCCTCCATGAAATGGACAAAATCATCAGCCGTTACTTCTGAGAACAGGAAAAAGATCAATACAAAGAAAAGCAGACCCCGCAGCTGATCAGCCCTTATCGGCATAGAAATCCTTGATAGTGCAGGCCACCTCAACAAGCTCGTCCTCCGTCAGCTCACCGAAAACCGGGATGGATATGACTTCCTTTGCAGCGGCTTCGGAAACGGGAAAATCACCCTCGGCGTAACCAAGGCATTC
>JAGLOY010000045.1 GCA_023138735.1 Candidatus Aegiribacteria sp.
CAGAGTAACCCAGGCATTCAAAGCATTTCTGAAGATGAAGGGGAAGCGGATAGTAAATCGCGCATCCGACACCTCGTTCTCGAAGATAGTTGAGAAGACCGTCTCGATCAGCTGCCCGGATGGTATATTGATTGTATACGGACCATGCTTCTTTCCTGATTACCGGGGTTGTCACCTGGCAGAGACTTCCCAGAGCTTTTTTATAGAAACGGGCATTCCTGCGACGTCCCTTGTGCCAGCTTTCAAGATGTGCCAGCTTTATCCTGAGAAATCCTGCCTGAATTGCGTCGAGACGGGAATTGAAACCCACTTCCTCATGGATGTAACCCCTGCCGCCATGTTCCCTCAGGCTGACAATCCTGTCTGCGATTTCCCGGTCATCGGTGGTTACCATGCCGCCGTCACCGAGAGCCCCCAGGTTTTTGGACGGGAAGAAACTGAAGCAGCCTGCAGTACCCAGAGAACCTGCTCTCTTATTCGACCACTTCGCTCCCACGGCCTGGCAGGCGTCCTCAATAACAGGAATCTGCCAGTCATTGCAGATTGACATAATCCTGTCCATGTCAGCCAGCTGTCCGAACAGATGAACCGGCATGACAGCCCCTATCCGCGTACCGTTGCGCTTATGAACAATACCTCTGTTAGTGACGACACAGTTATCTGTCAGCCAATCAGATAGAATATCCGGATCGATGTTGAATGTGTCCGGGAGTATGTCCAGGAAAAGAGGAGTGCCGCCTGCTCTTACGACTGCTCCCGCTGATGCGAAGAATGTGAAGGGAGTGGTCAGAACAAAATCACCTGGCCTGACACCGACAGCCATCAGAGCAAGGATAAGAGCATCCGTACCGGAGGCACAGCCTACGGCTCTTGTTGTTCTGCAGTATGCAGCGAATTCCTTTTCCAACTCCTCCATTTCGGGTCCCTTTATGAACCTTGACGTTTCAAGGGCCCGGTTGAAAACGGTACGAAGATCTTCGATTATCGGCTGATGCTGTCTTGTAATGTCAAGTAGAGGAACTGCCATATTTTTTTCCTTTCAAAGAACCTAATGAGCTCCTGCGCCGGTGAGGACAACCTTCAGTGTGCGGGCAAGAATCTCAAGGTCAAGAAATATCGACTGGTTTTCTATATAGAAGAAATCGTATCTTAATTTGTTAGCGACACTTTCCATGTCGGTATCATACTCCAGTTTAACCTGAGCCCATCCTGTCAGGCCCGGTTTTATAGTGAGTCTTTTCTGATAGAACGGGTACATTATTCTGAGCTCCTCGACGAATACCGGGCGCTCGGGTCTCGGACCTACAATAGACATCTCACCCTTAATCACATTTATCAGCTGGGGGATCTCGTCCATGCGGGATTTTCTGAGGTATCTGCCCATGCGTGTTATTCTGGAATCATTCTTACCTGCCCAGATCGGTCCGCTTCTCTTTTCTGCGTCGGGAACCATGCTTCTGAACTTGAATACCTTGAATACCTTTCCCCCTTTTCCAACCCTCTCCTGGCGGTAGAACACAGGCCCTTTTGAATCCAGCTTTATCAGTAATGCAAATAATATCCATACAGGAAGACCTATCAGGAGGACACAGATACTGATGAAATAATCAATGAACACTTTCACGATTTTCTGCCAGAAGCTGAGCCGTTCAGGCAGTATTTCCATGAATGGCTGCCCCATTATCTGAGTACTGTGTACATGCCCGGCCACAACATCGAACAGGTCCGGAACTACTTTTACCTTTATACCCTCTCCCGCAGCTGGAAGAAGAAGAGAAAGAATGTCGTCATGGAAATTCGAAGCTATTGTAACAAGCAGCTCACGTATTGAGTAATTCCTTATTATGCCGGGCAGGTCCGCAACGGATCCTAGGATTCTGCCTTCGGGTACAGTCAGGATAGAGTCAGTCTTCTCCGGATCTACAAAACCAACCACATCATAACCCAACGCGGTGTTTTCGGTGAGATAACTCTCCAGGCTGGAGGCCGCTTTTCCCGTTCCGACTATTGCCGCCCGGCGGACAAGCAGGCCCTTCTTGGCAAGAACTCTTTCCAGTATCCTCATACAGCCCCGCGCAAAGAAGACAAAAAGAAGGAGAGAAGCGTAATAGAATATTATTATCCATCTGCCGATAGAAGCTGAAGGTGAAACCAGGAAAGCACCGAAGAACAGTATTATGAAACCGGAAGTAACAGGCTTAACCACCAACCTTAACTCATCTGCCCAGCTCAAGTCCCAGTGCAGCCTGTAGGAGCCTGAAACTACAAAAATCAGCCACCAGAAAGGAACCGAAAGGATAGCTCCTGAGAATATCACGTTGTTTGAAATGATTACAGAATCAGCGAAAATGCCCGAGTCGAATTTAATCCATGCGGAAAAGACCATGGCCAGAAATATCGCAATTCCATCAAACAGCATGCCAAGAGCAAGGCTTCTTTTCTTCTTCAGTTCTTACTGCCTTTCGACTTTTTCTCCCAGGTTTCAACCGGATTTCCGGATATTACACGTAATATACCATCAATAGTAGCGATACTCATAAGCCAGAAGTAATAGGGAAAAAGAAGTTTTGAGGGCATATGCCGTGTAAGCAGCCATCCTGCCACAGCAGTTGCGTGGAACAGGCACATCAGGACGAACAGGATCAGATAGAACTGCCCGCCTGCAAGAAAACCTGCAAGAATTGTAGCCGCAGCAAGAAGAAGTCCGGAAAACCACCTTAGAACCTTGTGTACAAAGAGCTGCAGGAAGAGCGGGAACATCCGCTTTTTCAGGGCTTTTCCCATAAGCAGTATACCGCTGACGAACATCCAGCTTACAATCCTTACCAGCCTTCGAAACTGCTCCGTATCACCTGGAGAAGGCTCTGAGGCTACCGCATTCTTATTGAACACACATGACCAGCCCTGGATCCTTGTCATCACGGCTAATTCAAAGTCATCCGCTCTTCTCGATGATAACGGCATGAAAAGGTCTCTTCTCAAAGCGAAGACAGCCCCGGTGGCTCCTAGAACCGCTCCAACAGACGAACACATTTTCTTGATCATCGTTTCGTACTTCCAGTATATGCTTTCGCATGTATCCCCATCCAGACTGTTCCTGCGGGAGCCGTCAACGCAACCCACCGAGGGGTTCGAGAAGGGAGCTACAAGTTCAGTGATGGTATATGGGGCAAAAACCGTATCAGCATCCGAAAAGACAATTATCTCTCCGCCTGAGAGTCCCATAAGTTCTTTTATCATCAGAGGTTTTCCTATTCGAACCGCGCTTCGGTGCAGGATGACACCCTGATCGCTGAAAGCACCCGCAACACTATCCGTTTCGTCATCCGAACTGTCCGAGCCAACCAGAATTTCGAGGAAACCTTTGTAATCCTGATCAAGCAGGTTTCGAATTCTAGACGCGATAACCGACTCTTCGTTCCTTGCAGCTATCAGTACACTGACAGAAGGCCATTCATCCGGCTTTTTCCAGGAAGAGGGGTACTGCCTGAACAGAATGGAAATGCATTTGAGAACTGACGGATAGATGAACCAGGGCGAAAGAAAAAGCCCAAGTAATATCCAGAAGGAAACAGGATTCATTTTCCGCCTCCCAGATCCCCGGAAACTTTGCTTCTTCTGAACAGGTGCTTGCGGAAGGTTCCGAAAGCACGGAGAGTTCTCCTTCCCTCCGTAAAGGGGTGTCTGAGTGACTGAAGACCCTTGTACAGAATGTATCCGGGGCGGAGGTAAAAGCGCTTTCTTGCGGAATTGCACCATTCCACAAGAGCTTCCGATGGAAGTTCCGGGAGATTTACAACGCAGTCATGCAGCCCTTCCTCCGTGACCCAGCGATTGAAATTCCCGGTTCTAAGTTTCCCCTCGCTTCTGTACAGGTTATAAAGCCTTGTTCCGGGGTATGCCATTATTGGGAAGAACTGGGCAGTATCCGGGGCGAGTTTCAGAGACATCTGGAAAGTTTCCTCAAGGGTCTGCGGAGTTTCTCCGGGGTTACCGGCCATGAAACATCCATGAACAAGGAGCCCTGCTTTTCCTGCCCTCTCTGCGAACTCCATGTTCTGCGCGACAGTTGTTCCCTTGCTGACCGCGTTTAGGATTTCCTGTGAGCCGGATTCGTAACCGACGATAATAAGCCTGCAGCCAGCAGCCTTCATTTTCCGCATCGCTGCAAGAGAGAGATTGGCTCTGACGTTGGCAGTCCATGGAATACGATTACGGTTTCTTATCAGAACATCGGATATTTCCTCGACCCGGCTATTATCAATTGAGAACGTATCATCCTCTATGACTATCTCCTGAATGCCGGGAAAATGCTCCTTGAAAAGTCCGAACTCCTCCGCCACATGTTCCGCTGAACGAACCCGGTAACTCTCCCTGTGCATGACCTGAGGCCAGACGCAGAAGGAGCATCTGTACGGACAGCCACGGCTTGTTATTGTCATTACGCTGGGAAACCTTGCCGCTGCGAAGAAATAGTTTTCCGGTTTTAAATGTCTATTGTAGATATCGGCAAGAAATGGCAGGGAATCCAGATCCTCTATCATTGCCCTTTGACCCGTTTCAACAAGTTCTCCCCGGATATTCAGGCATAGACCCGGCACGCCGGAAAGATCGTCTGCTCCGTCCAGTTTTTCAGCAACATCGACAAGAGTAATGTCATATTCTCCAACGGCGATGCCATTTACCGATGGTGCAAGCTTCAGGCATTGAATGGGAAGGGCGCTGACATGGGTTCCAACCAGCAGAACAAAAGTGTTCGGAAGACATTTCTTTGTCATGGAAGCTAATCGCAGGTCACTGTAGATGGAAGGAGTCGAAGTATCCAGAACAGTAAGTTCCGGATTGAATTCAGCCAGCATCCGCAGCATATCGCGCTCATTGATTCCTTCTGCGGGACAGTCAAGGAACAGGACCTCGTGACCGGCCTGCTCAAGAGCCCCTGCGCCGTGAGCCAGCCAGAGGGGCCAGTACAGGGTTCCGCTTTTGTTAATAGCAGGGGAGCGGGAGGTTCTTGAAAACCTGCCGTTCATGAATGGAGGATTTACAACCGCTGCTTTCATGATGTGATCCTCGTAATCATGCCCGCAACAGCAGCTGCAGTTTTTTCCCATGAATAGTTTCCCGCCCTCTTGAGAGCCTTTCGTGCAAGATCCCATCTGAGTTCAGGTTGAGATGTGAGCAAAGCCATTCCTCGCATAATATCTTCAACTGATTCGGGATTTACAAGAATACCCGCATCCCCAACCAGCTCCTCAAGTGCGGTTCCTGCGGAAGCAACAATGGGAGCACCCGCAGCCATGGCTTCGAGGGCGGGAAGACCGAAACCCTCTTTCAGCGATGGTATTACAAGGCCGGCACATTCCCTGTACAGCTCTCTCAGGTTGTCATCAGTAACATGAGATAGAACCGTAATACTGTTCGTTGCGGAGCAATCATCCACATCGCGCACTAAGTCATCGAAAGCCCTGTCTTTGCGAACGACCATCTTCATCTCCGGGAAACGCGGGTTAATAGCCTTCAGCCTTGCATAAGCCACGATGAGTCTTGTGGTATTCTTGTAAGCTCTGGCGTTTCCTACGTAGAGAAGGAAGTCCTTCCTTTGGGAATTACACTCTTCATCACCTTCGAACAGATTCTGGCCAGCTCCCGCTACAAAGGCTTTATTCTCTGCTCCGGGAAAAGCTCCCCGAAGATCACCCAGGGTTGCTTCAGAAAGAACAGAAATAGCGCTGGCATGGTCGATTGATCTTCTTATTCTTCTCCCGAACAGGAATTTTCCAACGATGTTTCTATAAAAACTGCTTCCGAAATAACCCGGCACGTTCAGCACCATAAGATCATGAACGGACAGCAGGGTTGGAATGGAAGGAGCAGGACCTGCCATTGAAAAGTTCAGGTAACAGTCAGCTCCCGAAGATTCAATGAGGGGGATGAGTTCCCGGTTCTCCCCATGACGGAACCTCGCAGCGCTGCATATAACCGTTTCCACAGGCAGAGCTTCAACATGTGCCGCTGCTTCCGGATTAACGATGACGGAGAGTTTCCAGCCAGGCTCAAGCCCTGAGAGAGCTTGAATTACTCCCAGAGAATACCTGCCGATGCCGTCAACGTGTATCTGCAGAGCCCTGGCGTCCATTAGAAGGTGCATGAAAAACTCCCGACGAAAAATGAGTATCCCGTTCGCGGGAAGATAATTCCCTCTTTATCATATTGTACAGGACTAGGAGTCTGTCCGGCAATGTACATTGAGCAGAATATCCTCATGGCTGAGATAGAATGCTCGGAGATTTGAGGAGAATACTGGATGTATTTGACGATAATATGCGAGTATTATTGCCAGCTGTGTGGGTTTTATGCCAATGTTTCATTGTCGGGCAGGCTCCTTGTGAATTTGATCTCCCTTTTCAAAGGTGTCAGTGAGGATCTCTGCCAGTCTGTTCCCGGCTTTTTTCATTGATCGCTCCCCTGTGACAAACTCCCTGCCCTTCAGCGTCATTTTTCTACGGAGGTCATCATTCAGGAGAACGTTTTGAAGAACAGATGCCATTTCAACAGGATCACGGTTAACAAGCATGCCATTCTCCCCGCTGTCTATGTTATCGATGAATCCGCCCTCTCTCACAGCAATGACCGGAATACCGCATGCCATGGCCTCCAGAGGAATCAGACCGTAGGGTTCATTGTGCCCGCAGCAGAGAACAGCTTTGCATGTACCGTAAAACTGCAGGAGCTCCTCGTTTGAAATATCTCTCCGCAGGATCAGATCTACTCCCATCAATGATGCCGATCTGGAGAGGTCAGCCCCGTACCCCGGGTATTCCCTGTCTGCGATAACGGTAAGGGCTGGTCTTCTGTCAGGAGAAACGCGAGAGACAACATCTATTGCCATTTTATGACCCTTGAAAGGCCACAGAGCCCCGATACTGAGAACCATATTCTTCCTGACAGCGTTCTTCTCAATGATCCAGAAGTCAGTGTCTACACCGGGCCTTACTACGGAGGAATCCAGCCCGTAAATATCGGCGATCCTGCCTTGCATCCAGCTTGATAAAGTGATAATAACATCCGCGCTTACAGCTGATTCTCTATCCATTCTGCTCTCCATGCCTCTCAATGGAGAGAGGAGGAATTTGGCTAGTACGTTCCTGGTCCTTCTTATGAGATCTTTTTCGTATAGATGACGGGGAAACTCGTAGCAGAAGTAAACGGAGGGAACAGTCAGGTATTTCAGAACCGGCGGGGCGGCAACGAACATGGAATTATGTACGAGTACAAGATCCGAGGTAGAATTGATCTCTTCCGCAATTTTCAAGCAAAGTCTGTCAAACGCGCGAAGTCTGGCAGGCAGAGATACAGGGGCCGCAGCTTTTCTTAAACCGGAAATTCTTCTTCCCTCCCGGAAAGGCCATGTCTTTACGGGAATACACCCGGGGACCGCAAGGGAGGAAGAGCCGAAAGGGCAGTGTACAGTTATGGAAAAGAATGACTGAAGTTCCCGAAGCAGGCCCCCCGCGACATTGACGCCTCCTCCGGAAGGCAGGTTATGAAATACCGCCAGCTTTGGCCGAACGCTCGCTGATTCAGGAACTGTCATCTTTCTTTTCCTCTATGCTACAGATTATGAACGCCTGCGCGATTTCAGTATTATATTTTGCACCGTAAACTAACACGATTCGGGTCTCGGGGAAAACCGGAGGAATTATCTTGCGTGTATCTGTCGTTCTTGTTAACTATGGACAGTGGGAACTGACAAGGAAATGTATTGACTCCCTGGAGCGGTCTCTCAGCGTTGATATTGGTATCACACTCATAGACAACTGTTCCTCCGGGCCGGTGCCCGGGTGGGTTACCAGCCGGAAGGGGCTCAGGTTCAAGCGTATGGAAGAGAACATAGGTTTTGCCGGAGGTAATAACGCTGGCTTCCGTATATCCGGGGATGATGAGGCTGAGTACACGTTCTTTTTGAACAACGATGCCGAAGTTCTTCCCGAAACGATTCATAACCTGGCTTCGTATCTCAGCGAGAATGCCCGAACCGGTATTGTAGCACCATCCGTGTACTGGTCATCTGATCCGGAGCGCCTGTGGGGTGCCGGAGGGAAATTCGTCAAGTGGAAAATGCGTTTTGAAAAGGTAGACCTTCCAGATAAGGAATACAGCCCCGACCAGGGAGTGAAGGTGGATTTCGTGTCTGGCTGTGCTCTGATGATAAGGACAGATCTTTTCAGCAGAGTAGATGGCTTCCGGGAGGACTTCTTCATGTACTACGAGGACGCCGACCTGTGCAGGAAGGTAGTAGAACAGAATTATTCGGTTGAAGTCCTTCCATCGGAGACTGTTCTTCACAGCGTGGCTTCGGGAAGCGGGGGAGAACTTTCAAAGATTGCCATCTATTTTTCTGAGAGGAACAGGATACTGCTTTCACGCGAATGGCTGTCTCCTCTTCTGAGGTTTGTATTCATTCTTTACAAAACCGCAGTTCTGCTGATACTGTCAATAAAATTCCTCTGGCAGGGTCCTGAGCTGATTCCATGCATCTGGCGGGGATTCTTCGACGGCCTTGCCGGAAGGACCGGTTATTCGAATGTGATAGACAAGCTGATCTGATTAGCAGCCCCGTAACTCTTTCCATAATCTTCATTTTGGTTATCTTACCCTGAATTCGGCTTATGAGGAGAGGAACTTCCTGAGAGAGGCCTGGATGATCTGCAGACACTGCGGTTACAGATACGAAGGAAGAACTGTTGGTTTCGGAGTTCTATGCGAAAGCTGCGGAGAATATCTTCATACCTGCTTCAACTGCGCCCTTTACAACCCGGATTCGGAAAGATGCAGGTCGCATACCACAGAAGCTGTCAGTGATAGAAAAAGCAGAAATTTCTGTGAGGAGTTCGTTCCCAATACCGGCATTGTACCGGGACAGGATTCAGGGAGAGAAAAAGTCGCTGAACATTTTGATGATCTTTTCAGAACAGATGGGGAGTAAAACATCTATATCAATTCGCTGCAATCGGAAAGAAGGAGATGAAAGACCTTTCTCAGGATCTGAATAGAATTTCGGAATGCAGACTTAAAATCTGGGGAGTAGTAGTATTGCTCCTGCTTACCGCGGGATACTTTGTCTCTTTTTCATATATAACTCACAGAATGCTTCTGGTGCTCTTTGCCGGGATAGCTATTATTATCCTTTTTCTACTTAGACCAAAACCCGGTTTCTGGCTTCCTGTTCTACCCATAGTATTCGTTGTAGGCGGAGGAACTTTACCATTTGGTGAGTTCAATCCCGCAATTTCAACCATTGCTGTAATAGCGTTTACACTTTTCTACGCTGCAGATAGGATCCTTTGGAACAAGCCGCTTTTTGTACCATCTTCATTTCTTCTCTTTTTCATCATCGCATTACTTATTCAAGTGTGCAGCGTATTTATTTCTATCCACCATCACGAGCAGTATACATGGAATGCCATAAGGGATGGTAGCTCCCTGTTCCTTTTCTTTCCACTTGCAGTGATCATTCCATCGATCTGCAGGACTGAGGACAAGATCAATCAGATAATTCGGGCTGTTGTACTAACGCTGCTTGTGGCGTCACTCGTAGGGGTCATGCAGTATTTCTCAATTACAACTTTCTCCAGAGTGGACATGGGCCTGGGATATCTTTACCGGGGCAGGATCGCGAGCTTTTTCGGGAATCCGAATATCTTTGCCGGGTATATTGAACTGTGCATTCCGCTGGCTATAGCACTGTTCTTCAAAGAGAAGAAATACAGGTGGAAAATAGCAGCTTTTGTTGCCGTTACACTGGGTATACTCAGCGTGCTTTACACCTTCTCAAGAGGAGGTCTAATATGCACGTTCATCGGATGCGGAATAACTCTTCTTTACGTTTTCAGAAAAAAAGTATGGATACCTGTTCTGATTGGATTGGCAGCTGTAGTTATCCTTATCTCATTCATGGGAACTTTTGAAAGACAGATGTCATTTTTCATGAATCCGGAGGCGCATATGAACCAGCCAACTATCCTTCATAGATACGTTTCATACCGCGGCTTTATTAACCAGTTCATGGAATCTCCTGAAACTGGAGTGGGGTGGGGAGCGAAGGAATACTACTGGGGCCGGTCACTCCTTTACAGTTTCTGGGAAGTTCGGCACTGCCGAAGTACGAAAAGAATTCCCATGTTTGGAGGTTTAAACAGCCTTTTCCTTAATCATATGGTTAAGGGAGGCCTACTCTCGCTTACTTCTGTTCTGCTGGTTCTTGCTGTAATCTTTGCTGTTTTTATCAAAGCGATGAAGAACGGAAAAGGGGTGCTTGCAGTCGCCCTTGCAGCTGGACTATTCAGTTTCATGGGTCATCAGATTGTCGGAAATCAGATCCGTTTTCCAACCGTTAATTCACAATTCTGGATTATCACCGGCCTGCTACTGGCGCTTACAGCATCCAGTTCGGGAAGATCTGATGTGGAGAATCGTGAGATATCGCAATTACCTTCCTGATGGAAATTTCCGCCAGGATATTGTACAAACGGATGGGTGAAGAATGTCAGACATTCCTTCGGATGCATATGTAATAATAATAGGGGCGATGAAGAGTGGAACCACATCACTCTATTCATATCTGGCACAGCATCCTGGACTCTGTGAATGCAGAATCAAAGAACCTGAATATTTTTCCCGTTATCAGAGCCATGGAATTGAAGAAAAGAATTATGAGGAATTGTGGGATTTTGACGATACTCTTCACAGATATGCCCTTGATGGTTCCACAGGATATACTAAGTACCCCATGGAAAAGGGCGTTCCAGAAAGAATCAGCAAATACGGAATCGATCCAATGTTTATCTACATACTGAGAGACCCGTTTGAAAGAATTGAATCACACTACAATTCCGGTCGCTTCAACACAGAATGGAATCATTCAATTGTTGATGAACACCTGATAAATGTCAGCAATTACTATTTGCAGCTTCAGTGTTTCCGCCAGTTCTTTTCCAGGGACAGGTTCCTGCTGCTGGATTTCAAACGGATGAAAACAGACCCGGAGAAAGTGCTTGAGAGAATCTACGATTTTCTTCATCTGGACCATTCTTTTTTCCCTGATTCGTATTACAGAAAGAATGAAACCGAGTACAGAACCAGGTTGGAGCTTCTCTATGGAAAGTTGATAAGAACCACGAGAATCAGCAGAATAATACCCGAATCACTGAAAAAGCTGGGACGGAGAATTTGTAACCGCGCCACTCCTGTCAGACGGAGGCTGCTGACTGAAGAAGAGAGAAAAACGGTCTTTGATGCTCTTGAAGGAGATATGATCAAACTGCGGGACGAGTACGGTTTTGATGTGGGCATGTGGGGCTTTTAAACTGATTGAGGATCATGATTATACAGGAGGCTTGTTTCTTCCGGGAAATAGCTTCCTTTTTATTATGTCTGAATAAGTCCTGTACATCTTCGAGCCAAGAAGAGCGGTAACGGTAACGTACAGAACGATTCCGGGCACAATGCTAAGTGCTAGATAGAAAATCCTGTCGACCAAAGCAGCATTCAGATCGATAGGGAACACCATTCCCGAGAAAATCAGATAACCCATCATTACAGCTGTTCCTGTGAGTATTTTCAAATATTCTGGAATGAAATCTGAACCATTTATACCACCAAGTCTCTTTCTGAGAAAATACATCAGAAAAAGAGTTTTCGCTGCGGAAGTCAGAGTTGTGGCAAGGGCAAGCCCGCGTATTCCAAGGGATTGGAGAAGAATGATATTCAGCAGAATATTTGCCAGCATTGCCCAGATACCAAGAACTGCCGGAATAACAGATTCCTTCATGGAAAAGAATGCCCGTCTCATTATCAGTCCAATTCCGAACTGGGCAAACCATGGAGAGTAGAACGCAAGGGCGTAACCTACGTACCGCGACTGCTCAGGGCCGAAACTACCTCTCTGAAAGAGGATGGATATCAGTGGTGCTGAAAGAACTACAAGGATTCCGGAAACTGGTACAGTATAATAAGAGATGTACTTTATGAAACTTGCAATCTCAGCCTTCAACCGGGGGAAATTCCCTTCCGCCGCAATTCTTGAGAAGGATACTGTTGATAAAACAATAACCGGCTGAATAAGTACGATTCGGATAAGGTTTTTGATTCTTGAGGCATAATCAATAGCCGTAACGGAGCTTGTTCTTAGAAATGAGGCCAGAACCTTGTCTGCGACGGGTCCAAGGAACCCAGTAAGGACCCCTATGGAAATTGGTATAGCCAGTTTTACAAGATCCCGAAAATCTCTGTCTCGCGGATCAAATACCGGGTGTAGTCGTAAACGAAGGCGGAAGGACACTGCAGCACATACGACAAACGATACAAACGCGCCAGCCAGCCCTGATACAGGGATTATCTTAATCCCAAGGCTTTCATGACCCAAGAGCAACACGATATAGGAAACAAGAATCTGCAGGACCCTTACGAAACTGACGAGTCCATATCTTTTACCGTAGATAAGGAAGTTCTGCAAAACTCCCTCTATTGAATTCAGGAAGATCAAAGGAAGAAAAATGCTCAGGAGTTCCACCGCAAGAAAAGAAGTGGTCTGTTCAATTCCAGGACCGACAATTCTGACAACAGTAGAGCCGTAGAAGAAAAACAGTCCTATAAGAAATACACCCGAGAGAGACATCCAGGATATAATCCTGTTTATGAGGAGATTTGCGGCGTTGTTACCCCTATCGCGCATAACCCTCGAGTATATGGGCATGAAAGCTGAGCCGAAGGCTGTGGAGATCAGCTGCTGAAGCAGAAGGGGAATAACCATGGCAATGGCAACAGCATCCGTCTGCCAGCTGGTACCGAATATCTGGGCTATTTCAGCGAATCTGAGATATGTAAAAAACGCTATTAATATGTTTCCGACAGAAAGAAAAGAGAACCCAGCGCCTTTGCTTTTCGCGGATCCTATCCAGCTCAGGACTCTTTTCAAGAAATTCCTTTCAGCATACGTTCAAGAGAGTACACTCAGAAGAAGACGGCTACTATTTATCGGAAACCTCAATCCCACGGGAAACAGAAAGATATTATATGTACTGTTAGTATTTTATGAAAGGAAAGGGGTTTCAGTCAGTCCTCTAAAAGATAAGAACCTAAGATTGAATGTAACATGCCGGTAATCCCGTTAGTTAGCAATCCTTTTAGTGTTGCGCAGTTTGACATATGCTCGGTTGAGTAAATATTATTAACCTGCGCAGGAAACCGGAAGTCCTGCTTTATTTTGAATAGTCAAGAAGGATTCTACATGATAATAAGCCATAGATACAGGTATCTGTTTGTCCAGGTACCACAGACCGCATCTTCTTCAATTGGTACCGAACTGTGCGAGAACTACGCAGGAGAACCGATTCTCTACAAGCATGCACGCTACAGCGAGTTTCTGGAAGAAGCCAGTCCTGAGGAGAAAGAGTATTTTGTATTTGCCGGAATCCGAAATCCACTGGATTGTATGGTTACAGAATATTTCAGAAGAAAGGCGGGGAAGAGAACTGAGGAAAACAGATTACACCTGGAAAAATACATTTTCATCAGGGATAACAACGCCACCTTCTCCGAATTTGTTAAGAAGTACCATCACCATTTTCACAAACCCGAACGATTCCTTTACAGGGATGTGAATTTCATATACAAATATGAGAATCTACAGGTGGATTTCAGCAGGGTGCTGGTGAAGCTGGATATTGAACAGAAAAGGCCTCTTCCTCGGTTCAACAAAACTACCGGGAAAACGGAGCCGTTTTTATCCTACTATACCGGAGAGATACAGCCTATTGTCAGAATTGCACTAGGGAAGAGGATGAAACAGGCAGGATACAGATTCCCCGCTGACTGGCTGTCCTCACCCGGCAGAACACCGTTTCTATGTCTGACCGCACTTGTAAGAACAGCCGCTCTCGTAATAAGACTCATGAGGATGCGCAGTAACGCACCTGTTAATCCCGGATCCCATGACACCTATACCCGGAGATTGAGGAAAGTCTATATCGAGGACAAAAAAACCGGGGCTGACAGGGAGTAAATATTTTCTTAATCGGATGGTAAACGCAGAGAAGGAAGTTCACGTGCTATTTCGGAAGTTAATTTCTCTGCCTTTCCAGGATCTAACACCGTAGTCCTGAAAATATCTGAATCCAAAATAATACTTGTAAGAAATTCCATAGGCGGGAAAAGTGGTTTTCCAGAAAGACAGTATGTCAACTTCAGCCTCCTTTAGTAACAATGCCAAATCTATTTCGCGGTTACAACAGTTGAATTGGTTAACAATGAATTGATCCCAGAATGAAGACATGCTATTTAGTTGACCAGATTCAGTTACTTCAATGCTTTCTCGTAGACTTCAAGCGTTTTGAGCGCTGTTTTCCTCCAGGAGAAACTATGGGCTCTTTCAAGCCCCTTCTTCGACAACTCACTTCTTAACTCACTATTGCTGCTAAGGATGTTGATACCATTAGAAATAGAATCAACTGACAGGGGGTCAACAAGAAATGCAGCGTCTCCTGCAATTTCAGGCATCGATGAGACATTTGAAGTCAATACCGGGGTACCGCACGCCATAGCTTCCAGAATGGGTAAACCGAAGCCTTCAAGTGTAGAGGGATAAACAAGGAATTCCGCCAAAGAAAGCAGTACCGGTAGATGTTCATCCTTCACATATCCCGTAAGGTGTATTCTGTTTTTGTTGGGATGATCCGATATAAGTTTCAGCAACTTGTCATACTTCCATCCCAGTCCACCGGTGATAACCAGAGAGTGAGGGATGCCCGAGCAGGAGAGAGCATAGGCTTCGAGGAGTCGCTCGATGTTCTTCCTTGGTTCCAGTGTGCCGAGAAAGAGAAGGAAACGTGATGGAAGATCGTAGGTCTGTCCAACGGATTCAAGGGTGTCCTTACATGTAATCCGGCGGAATCTGTCGGAGATGCCCAGATGGATCACATTGATCTTGCCGGCTGCTCTTGGAAACAGTCTCTCAAGTTCTGAAGCGGTGAAGAAGGAATCGGTCATTATCTGACTTGCCTTCCGAAGATGTGCAGGGAAAAGCCTGCCGGATAAAGCTGACCTGAAGCTGTGAACTCCAGGATTCGTGTAATTCGAGAGATCGTGTACGGTTATAACCCCCGGAACAGGCAGAACGAACGGCAGTGGATAGACGGGATCATGGAAAAGCTGAATTCCATCACTCTTCATTCGCATGGGTAGACCTATCTGATACCAGAACTGCAGGTGTGGCGATGGGAAGGTTACCGTAACCGTTTGAAACCTCTCTGGAAGTCCAAGATCAAAGGGAATCGGTCTGTTTGTGTACAGAACGTATTCGTTATTCTTATCTACATCTGCTAGAGCCCCAAGAAGATGAATGATATAATTCGGAATTCCTGCCTTCAGAACTGTCAAAGGGGATATTTTCATACCAATTCTCATATAACCTGTTACCTTAATTATGTGCCCCGGGAAGGGAGTCAAATATAAATCTCAAACTGAATATAACATTACAGTTTAGCAGATGGTTACAGCCTTCCATCGTTGGGAAACGAATATATACTTGCAGGACTTCAACCCGGTGTTTCAGTATATATCAGCATAATCAACGATACTTACGATTGTATTTAAATGGAATGGGTGCTGCATTTCCTGAAGTGTATGAGTTTTACAGGGAGTTGTTACTTCATTGCGTATAGGATTAGAAATCTCACCGCTGGCAATCAATTTTTCGGGAATACCGAATTACATATTGAGGCTGCTTCATGGATTCGCTTCGATTGATAAAGAGAACCAGTATTTCCTTTACACAAACCGACCGATTCCCTTTGATCTTGAACTGCCGGACAATTTCAGAACGGTAATTCTGAAAAGACCTCTTCCCCGTTTTCAGCTGTGGTTTCAGATAGAACTGCCTTACAAGTTGAAAAAAGATGGAATAGATGTTTTTCATGGTCTATTCTCCCGACTCCCCTTTGTGCTTCCTGTACCCTCCGCTATTACCGTTCATGATCTTTCGGGGTACAGAATGCCCCGGCTTCACAAGAGAAAGACGCACTTCACAAACCTCCTGTACCCCCTTTACGTTAAAAAAGCAGCAAGGATAATAGCGGTTTCTGAGTTTACCGCGAAGGAGCTGGCGTCCTGCTTTCCGGAAACATCCAGCAAGACAACCGTAATTCATGAAGCAGCTCCGCCGGAATACTCTGAAGTAACGGAGGAGTCTGAGCTTAACAGAATCAGGGAGAAGTACGATCTGCCCCACCGATTTTTCCTGTTCCTGGGGACTCTTGAGCCTCGAAAGAATCTGCCAGGGCTACTCGAAGCCTTTCTTCAGGTGGCTGACTCAGTTCCACATTCACTTGTCATCTCGGGGGCAATTGGATGGAAAACCGAAGAGCTGTTCGATAAGCTTAAAATGTCCGGCGTTAAGGACAGAGTTCAACTGACCGGTTTCGTTGATAGAAAGGATATTCCAGCCCTTCTGTCTCTTGCCGATGTTTTCGTATATCCATCCCTCTACGAGGGATTTGGTCTTCCGGTTCTTGAGGCAATGGCCTGTGGTACGCCGGTAATAACTTCAAACGTATCCTCAATGCCTGAGATTTCCGGGGACGCAGCTCTTCTGGTGGACCCCGGGTCAACGGAGAGTATTTCCAACGCAATAATGACCCTTGTCCATGATGAAGATAAAAGAGCCTTGCTTCGTAGAAGGGGACTGATACGGGCCAGGGAGTTCAACTGGGAGAAGACCGCAAGGGAAACGCTTCTGGTGTACAAACAAATACTGTCTGAAGAGAATGTCTGAATGAGGATTCTTATCGCTTCATCGGGAACGATTCCGGGATATTCAGGTGGCTGGACGACGACCCTTGATCTTCTCGGAGACACCCACCAGTCCATGTACGTGATATCCGGCGCAAAACCAGGCCTTCATAGCATGGAAGGAGTACAGTACCTGGGTCTGGGTCTCGTAAATCGTTACTTGAGGCTGATAAGGAAAACAATCACTGCTTCTGCGGTGAAGTGGGCATATAGAAAATTCAACGCAGATTTCATCCTGTGCCTTGATGAAGTCATGGGTTTCTCGGTTCAGAAAACAGGACTTCCCTACGCCATGCGCTTTCACAGAAAAGTGGAACCGGGTGTCATAGGAGATCCCCTTCAGAACCTGCTCCAGGGAGCTCTTTTCTCCACAGCCACCCCAGGAGCAGACATTCCAGGGGTGGAAGTGATCCCTCATAACCAGGATTTATCCCGGTTCAGTTTTGCCCCCTCGGCAAAACCCGAGAAGGCTTTGCTGCTTACCTGTATAAACGAAGTGCACGAGCCCGACCTGTTTATCGATGGAATATGTCTTTCCAGGGGTATGAAGGGGGATATTATAGGAACCGGACCATCAAAAAAAAGGATAGAAAAAATCTGCCGCAGTACTGCCGGAAGGGTCCGCTGCCTGGACCCTGTCCCAAGGTTGCAGGTAGGACAGCTGTCCGGAGAATATCAGGTGGGTGTAGCGACCATAATAAGGCGTGACAAGGTAGTCTATCAGATGAAGGTTAATATGTATCTAGCTTGTGGAATGCATACTATGGTGAAGCCCTATACTCACATAGTCAAGGAAGCTCCCGAACTGGTCGATACGTTCTCATCTCCCCGTGAACTTGCTGACAGACTTGACGAGACTGCCGGGAAGTGGAGGGAGCTTGAGCCAAGACGAAGGAATGCAAGGGAGTGGGTTCTGAAGAACTATTCAGTGGAAATTCCAAGAAGAAGGTTCAGAGAGATATTGAATAGCACGTTCAACTGAGTATTTCGATCACTTTTGTCATAATACATCGGAGAGCGGAGTAAAGAATTTACATTACAGATAGAATAGCCTATTTGCGGCTTCAGAAAACGGGCAGCTCCCATGTATTGAAAGCACTGAAAATGACCTGTCCCGGACGCCAGGGAGAGATGCATGGAAGACTGCCGGATTCCATTCTGCAGAGCAATCGTATCATTGCTGGCTCTGTAAGGAATCCCTGGGACTGGTACGTATCCGTGTGGGCCTACGGATGTGATGGGGAAGGTGTGCTTTACGATAGACTGACCGGAGCAAGAAAACTCCTTGGGCACGGATACCGTTCGTCACTCCTCACAGGTGTATCGAACTGCCTGCATGAACTATGTCGCCCCCGTCGCCCATGGCGGGAAACCTACAACGATTCCTCCTCTCCAGTTCTGTTCAGGAGATGGCTCACGGATTTATTGGATCCGGAGAGGAGCCGGGGTCTCGGGGAGAATTACACCAGATCATCACTAAGCAGGTTTGCCGGTTTCTATACTTACCGGTACTGCTACCTTTTCCACCGTACTCTGGAGCATCTGTACGACGGGACCGCCAATAACACCGAGACGCTGCGTGAGGCTGACAAAAAGCTCAATATCATCCAGCATATGCTTAAAACAGAACAGCTGACTGACGGCATTCTTGAATTATTTGAAGTCGCTGGAATAAGTCTTGACGGTAGGATCCGGGAGAAAATCATACAGATGAATCGAACCAACCCATCCTCAAGAAAAAAGGATTGTTCTTTCTACTACAACAAAGAGACCTCAGATCTCGTTGGACGAAGGGACGCTCTTATAGTAGAACAATACGGCTACAGCCCTCCTGAGATCAAAGTACTGTAAATGCTGCCGGCTTTACAATTCAATCAAGTGCTTAGCACATCACTCTAGAGCACTCTTCAGATTTCCATTCAGAGATATCACTTTTCTACCAGATCGAGGACTTCAAGGGAGACTATTCGCCACTCCGTGCTGTTATCACCCGGAAGGATTGCTATATCTCCGATAGTTTTTCCCAGAAGAGCATTTCCAAGTGGTGCCCGATAATTAATTCTGCTATTTTCCGGGTCTGCATCCAGCGGGCCTACGATATCAATAGTCTGTACAGTCTCCGCCCCGCCGCTTTCCTGAAGTTGTACTCTTATGCCCGGACTGACAGTGTCAGATGAAATTTCATCGGGTGGATATACTCTGTACTTCTGGAGTTCCTTCATCCATCTGTTAAGCTTGTCCAGCAGCAGATCCCTTTTCTCTATCGCCGCGGCGTATTCCGCATTCTCTGAAAGATCTCCGTGGGAGGCGGCCACGCCGATAGCTTCAGCCGCAGCGGGGATCTCCGTCTGCTTAAGCTGGAGACTATCGGCTTCCCGCTGTTCGATGGCCTGCAGGCTTGAGAAAAGGGCATCCGATTCCCAGAAATGCTTCCTAACGGATTTCCCAATGGATGAACTTTTTCTTTGTGACAGTTCCCTTCCCACAAAGAGGCACAGACCCTCATTCTGTGCTGTGGCGCTTGTGCTGAAACTGTCAAGGTAATTACTGAGTTTTCTCTTATCGATCGAAGAGAGATAACTGTCCAGTTTTGATTTGAGCGGACCCGTAAGAAGACCGATCACCTTTTTTTGAGTATCAGCACTGGAAAATATCAGGTAATCGAGGAAGAGACCGATCTGATTTTCTCCAAAACTGTCATCCCGTTTATGCCCTCTCGAAGCAAGAAAAGTCAGTGTCCAGAGGAACCTGTCTGTTTCAGATGGTTTTGAGAGATAGTCTCCTGTGCACTCAGAAAGAAGCTCAGGATCGAACTCCTCCAGGAAGGCTGCAGCATGCTCCCAGAGGGGGCGCCTGAGTCCCGACAGCAGCGTTATTTTTTCCCCCCGTTCCGTGACCCCGGAGAAAAAGAGATCAAGGTAATCCTTCCTGCATGCTGGAGATAGTATCTCTCCAAGAGCTCTCTCCGCTCTTGCTGCTGTGTTTTCAAGGAAATCGCTCTTTATTCCATCGAATGCATCCGCTGTGCCTCTGTTGCTGAGAATCCAGCACAGCTCAAACAGTGAACCTGTTTCGGGCGTGGATATGTTGCTTACTTCATCCAGCAGGCCTGTCAGGCCATCGGGAAAGGCGCCGCTGCAGGATTTCAATAGAGCCTTAACTTGCCTTACCTTTTCCCGGATGGACTCTCTCTTTCTGCTGATGATCTTCGCTGCCCTTTCCAGGAACTCCACGTTTTCATCCAGAAGTACTATACGATCACCCAGATCGAGGAAACCTTCGGTTGAAACGGATGCTTTCTTCAGTAATTTCCACGCTTCCCCGACTGTAAGCTCGGAACCGGAGAAATAAGCGTGCAGATCCGCAATACAGATCTCTCCGGGATTTTCCAGTGGGTCGCAAGCAAGTCTGCAAAGAAATTCGGAAGGGGATTCCCTGAAAAGAGAGGAGAATTCTTCCATGTTCCGCCAGGAGAGCACAGCCAGGGAATTCGACGCAATCGGTCTTGTGAATTCGAGAACAACGTTCAATTTCATATCATGGTTCTGAGCTTTCTGAAAATCTATGGTGGCATGCGTCCGGCTCATCCTTGTTATCTGTCCGACGCCGAAGGTGTTATGGTAAAGATAACCGTCTTTGCTGTACTTCATGAGTGAGTTGAAAGCTCTCCATGATGACTGTACATCGGCGTTGTCATCCTTGAGTCCGCTGAGTTTCAGAAAATGCTCGAGGGGCTGAAACATCAGATAGTCATCTCTGAGTACTTCAATAAGAGCTTTCCGCAGAGGTTCTGATCCTCGGAAGATATCCGCAGCTTTCCGGAGAAAGCCTGCGAAGGCTCCTTCCAGCGCGGTCTCCTTCTCTATAATAATCAGTTCCAGAAGCTCTGTGGCGAGACCATGCTCTCCATTGTTATGAAGAATGGAAAAGGCGCCTAACATTTCATCGTAAGAGGCATCTCCATCGAGGGTTTCAAGCCACAGGTCTGTCAGGGCATCGTAATCACCGGCACTTGCGGCATCGAGAATTTTGGACAATCTTCCTCCTATCTGAGAAGCGATAATATACTGAGTGGATAGAGGTATAAGTAATGGCAGGAGGAGGAAACTTGGGTGGAAAAGACGAATCCGAAAAAAAACTCAACAGAAGACAGTTTCTAGGAAAGGCCGGTAAACTGGGAGGAGCCGTTTTCCTTTCCTCCGTTGCCGGGAAAGCCCTTGCCGGGGAGTGGGAACAGGGAATGGAAGAATTCTGGACCAACGGCACATTCAGGCAGAACACAGTTGACGCTTCGGGAGAAGCTGAGGGAATTATCAGGGCGTTAATTGACGGATCATGGCAGGATTTCTCCACGATACAGTTGCCCCAGCCATTTATGGACTGGAACCTTGCCGGCCGCCTTGAAGTCCTGGAGAATATCTCTTTGATGTTCAGTGGAGAGGGAGGTTCCCCCCCTTCTCTTGCTGGACCCCATAATGCTGCAATGGCGACATGGGGCGGAAGCAGGGCGGACAGCAGGCTTGAGATAAACAACGCCTTCAAGGGAATGGGTCTGTGTCCGGAGAGATCGGTAATCAAGGGCCTTCTTGCCGAGATAGAGGAGTTATTGTCCGGGGGCATGGGACCAAGGCTGCAGTTTCTGATTGATATTTATTCGGATGCTTCTAATTTCGACCTGACAAAAATGATCTCACTGGAGCTTTACAGCACTCCGGAATTTGAAACCCATACTTTTATCAATCTCATGGAACGCCCTACAACATCACTGGTGTTTCTGGACAGCAAGTCCTACGAGGTAAGGGGCATCGGTCAGCTTGTAGCCCCCGGCGACACTGAAGCCGGAGATTATGCAAATGATATTGTGACGTATACGAATATGGCCCACACACTCTTCCACGGAGAGTTTCCAAGGCTGTACGCGGGGATCCTGGTCCATATCACAGCTGTGTTCGATAATACACCGGGTACCGGCCGTGGAATAAGGATAGCCCCGCCGCTGGTCTAGAAACGGTGAGCACTGTGGATATTGTTAGAATGCCCGATGGAGCCGTCCCCGTTATGTACTTTGTGGATCTTGACGGAACGCTTCTGTCAACGTCTTCGGAGAGGTACTTCCTGAAACACCTTTTGAGGAAGGGCATATTGTCTCCAGCTGCTTTCTTCAGGTTCCTTTTCTTCTATATTCTCCATCCGGGAAAGACAGTCCGGGAGGGAAAGGGATGGAACAGAAACTATTTAACAGGGATTCCGCCTGAGGTAATAGAGCGGGAAGCGGCAATATGTTCGGGAATCCTCCTGAAGAGCAGTCTTAGAAACTGGACACTGCAATCCATACGCGAGCTGCAGAACACCTTATGCGAAACGGTTCTCCTCTCCGCCTCCCTGGATTGCATTGCAACCGGCATAGCTGAGGATATTCCAATTGATCACATTCGGGCCAGCAGCCCTGCAGTAGTGAACGGAAGGTACACCGGACGGTTGACTGGTCTTCGTCCATGGGGAAGGAATAAGGCTGAGCTTATGCAGAAAATCTGCGATCAAAGAGGGATTAAACCAGTGAACTGCGCAGCCGCGGGGGATTCCTGGGCCGACAGGTATGTAATGAACGAATGCGGTTGTTCCATCGCGGTATGCCCGGACAGGAAACTTAGAAAACTCGCCTCAGACAGAAAGTGGAGAATCGTGGAGGGCAGGCACACCAGGTGGGCATAGTAAGGGCTATAGGAGCGTTCTCGGGCGGGCTGGACAGTATGATCGCAGCCCTCCTGCTTAGAACCCAGGGCATAAAGGTGGATCTGGTTACCTTCACCAGTCCCTATTTTACGTCGTTCAATGGATACCGCGGGGCGAAACAACTGGACTTTCCCTGGAGGGAAATCGATTACAGCTCTGAAATGATGGCTCTGTTGAGAAATCCTCCGAGCGGATTCGGCAAGAACCTTAACCCCTGCATAGACTGCCATGCAGGGATGTTCCGGATACTGGGAGATATCGCCGCAGCAGAGGGTCACGACATCATCTTCTCCGGAGAAGTCGCGGGGCAGCGGCCAATGTCGCAGAACAAAAACTCCCTCAACCGGGTCGCTCGTTTGTCCGGCTATCCGGAACTGCTCCTGCGACCGCTATCGGCGAAACTCCTTAAAATTACCGATCCTGAACAGCGAGGGCTTGTGAACAGGGACTTGCTTCAGAACATTTCGGGAAGAAGCAGAAAACCCCAGATAAAGCTTGCGGAGGAATACGGAATCCAATACGTCAACCCCGGAGGAGGATGTCTGCTCACCGATCCGAATTACTGCGACAGGCTCAGAACCCTCATGGAGATTCCCGGATTACTCACCGAAGGGAATGCCAGATTGATAAGACACGGCCGGATGATCAGGATTTCCGAGGACACCATAGGCCTTGTGGGCCGTGATGAAAAGGATAACGATGGGCTTGAATCGCTGGCTGCCGATGAGATCGTCTTTTCGCTGGAAGAGAGACCTGGTCCCACGGGCGTTCTCATTGGAGACCCGAAAATGCTTCCCGAACTTATCAAGCTGGTGGAGCGCTACGCTGGACCCGGGAAACTGTAATATTCGATTGACAGACAACCCCCTTTCCTTGACATTCTCAAAAAAGTGAATATTTAATCCTCTTCTCAATCGAAGGGCACCATTATGACTAAGATCAAAAGACTGTTTCAGTAATTCGGAAACCTCCTGCTCCACAGCGGGGCAGACTGTACTCAGTTTCAAGAACAGATATTGATCACGGGATAACCCGGTTTTTTACAGGAATAATGAGATGCACTTTCACTTTGATGACACACATGATGATTCTTCGATAAGGAAAACATCCACCTTTGGTGTTTTGAGGAAGATCTATCCCTTCCTCAGACCGCACAGAAAATCCTTTGCAATAGCAACTGTCCTGCTGTTCCTGTCCGTTGCCGGAGAACTTGCAGGACCTCTTATCCTCCGGATGGTCATCGACACCGCGATTCCAGACAAATCGGTGCGGGACATAGTACTCTACTCCCTTCTGTTTGCCGGAACATTCACGTTCGCCATGGTAATGTCCTATCTGCAGGTGATGATCACCAC
>JAGLOY010000046.1 GCA_023138735.1 Candidatus Aegiribacteria sp.
GTGCGGATGCTGTTCAGCGATGTTTCAATGGCGCTGCTGCGAAACGTGGCGATGGTTTTCGGTACTCTGGGGATAATGTTCGCTGCCGACGCTGAAATAACGAAGTGGATCATAATTCTTCTGTTACCTGTGGCGCTGTTGACCATACCTGTTCTGAAGAAAATGAGGAAACTATACAGAAGGGTCCGGTCTGCATACGCGCGGATTTCCGGCTTCGTTGCGGAATACGTGAGATCGGTACCTGTTCTTCAGGTATTCGGCGCAACAGGGATGGCAACGCGCAGGGTTCATGTTGAGGGAAAGCACTTTCTCAGCAGAGAAGTAAAGGCTTACTTCTGGGAGTACGGATTCTGGAGTTTTCTGGGAAGCTGCGAGATACTTGCTGTCATCGTTATTCTTCTATCCGGCAGGACCGGAGTTATCGCCGGCGCGGTAAGTGTCGGGACAGTAGTCATGTTCGTTGAGTATACGAGACGGCTCTTCGGTCCGGTGGTGATGTTCTCCGAAACGCTGAACATGGTTCAGCGGGCAGCTGCTTCCGCTGAAAGACTTTTTGATATTCTTGCCACGGAAACGCTCACATCGGATGGACATATGGATGACGGAGATTTTCCTGACGGCTGGAAAGAGATCCGTTTTGAGAACCTCTGGTTCAAGTATCCCCAGGGTAAGTGGGTTCTGAAGGATATCAGCTTCACACTGACCAGAGGCAGTATGATCGCTCTGGTAGGCTCCAGCGGAGGAGGTAAAAGCACGATTGTGAGCCTGTTGATGAGATTCTACGAGCCTACGAAAGGTAGAATCACCATCGACGGCATCGATATCAGGGAATTCTACCTGAGTGTCTGGAGAAGCAGGCTGGGGCTTGTTCTTCAGAATGTGAACCTGTTTTCAGGAACTCTATCGGAGAACCTGACGGTTTTCAGGGAAGGAATTCCCGCTTCAAGGCAGATAAACGCTCTGAAAATAATAGAAGCTGAGGATATTCTGGAAGTCATTCCCGGGGGATTGGAGGGCAGCATAAGTGAAGGCGGCCTGAATATTTCAATGGGTCAGCGACAGCTTATCAACTATGCAAGAGCTGTTCTTTCAGAACCCGATATTCTGGTTCTGGATGAAGCCACATCATCGGTTGACCCCGGAACGGAGAAACGGATTCAGAGATCAACTGATCTTATCGTGAAGAACAGGACCGCTCTGGTGGTTGCTCACCGCCTGAGCACAGTTACACATGCTTCAAAGATTCTTGTAGTGCAGCACGGTGTACTAGCCGAAGAGGGAACACATGAAGAACTCCTGAGACTTGAGGGTATTTATGCCGGTCTGTGCCGTCTGCAGCTGCGGGGGGTATCAAATGCCTGATTACCGCGGATATCTTAAATGGATAGCAGGCTTCTGGAAGCCTCATAAGAAGCACCTTGTTGTTCTGGCATTATTTACAGTGGTGTCCAGTGCGGTAGCATTGAGTTTCCCACTGGTGTTCCGCTATCTGCTGGATAATGTACAGCAGGTTCTGGGTGAGGCGGGCGGCAGCTCCGAATTCAGGAAGATCGTATTGATCCTTGCAGTGCTGGCCTTTGCCAGATTCATTGCCGGGCTGTATCCCGGGGCGCGAGCCTGGCTTAACAGCAAACTCGGCCTTGACATAAGAGACCGGGTTTTCGCAAGCCTGATGAAAAAGGACTACAGATTCTGGAATACTTTCAGACCAGGAGATCTCACTACAAGGCTTACCGATGATATCACAGACTATCCACGCATAGCCTGGTTCAGCTGCTCTGCTGTTTTCAGGGCTCTTGAATCCTCATCAAGACTGATTTTCTGCCTCGGAGTGATGTTCTTCATGAGCTGGGAGTTGACTCTGATAGCACTGATTCCTCTTCCGGTGATGTTTCTGATATTCACCCGGGTCGAGAACAGGCTGGGCGCCAGGGTTGAGGAAAGCAGGAAAGCCACGAGTCATACGAGCAACCTTCTGGACAGCACATTTGCCGGTATTCCCATAATCAAAGCCTACAATGCCGAGGAAGGGCAGGCCGGAAGGCTTCGAGGGCTGCTCGATGAAAGGCTTGATATAGACCTGTCCATTACCAGGCTTGTAATGCTTCTTCACGGTGTATACAGTGTCATCGGTCAGGTCGGGAAAGTGACCGTAATGGGTATCGGAGGGCTCTTCGTTATCCAGAATCGTATCGGCATAGGGGAATTTTACGCTTTCTACGTTTACCTCGATATGCTTCTGGCGCCGATGATGGACATACCCAACCTCTTTGTAACTTCAAGGCAAGCATTTACATCAATAGACAGAGAGATAGAAATACTGGAATATCCCCATGCGGGAAACAGGGAAGGTATTGAAGGAGAAGGTGCAGTCTCAAGCATGTGGCTGGAATCGGCAGGTTTCAGATACTCCGGGACCAGTGCGGGGATTGTCGGGCTTGATGTCCAGCTCAGCAGTCCGGGGATGTACGCTCTCGTAGGAGAAGTGGGAAGCGGGAAAACTACTGTTCTGAAGATGCTCACGGGACAGCTTCCATGCACGGAGGGACGGATTCTGTACAATGGAACCGATCTGAAAGAACTGTCGGAAAAATACCTTATCTCCGAAACTGGTTATGTACCGCAGGAATCCGTGCTCTTCAGCGAATCGGTCGGGGAGAATGTCAGGCTGGGCAGAGATATTTCTGATGAAGTCGTATCGAATTCACTGCGGATTGCAGGATTGGATGGAACTGAACTGCAAGCCGGTGTGGAAACAGTACTCGGCCAGGGCGGTGTTGGAGTCAGCGGCGGGCAGAAGCAGCGTATCGCCATAGCACGCGCCCTTGCAGGTCAACCATCGCTGCTGCTCTTTGACGACTGTACTGCAGCGCTGGATGCGGAAAAGGAAGAGTTCTTCTGGCAGGAGCTTTCGGAAGCCAGAGAGAACGCTCTCGTACTTGTTGTTTCTCACAGGCAGTCAACGGTCAGAAGAAGTGACAGTGTGATTTTTGTTCATGAAGGAAGGATGGAGGCTTTTGATACTCACGAGAATCTTCTCAGAGACAACAGGCTCTACCGATTGGTACTTGCGGCGGAAATGGAATAATGTACAAGCCCCGATACTTGAAGCTGCTCGAAAAGGGAGAGCTTTCAGTAAGGATTAGAGATCTGATGAATCTCCTTGCGGAATGCAGGCTGTGCGGCCGGAAGTGCGGCGTAAACCGATTGGCCGGAGAAAGGGGTTACTGCGGGGCAGGTAAACTCCCTGAAATAGCTTCTTCCTGCGTGCACAGGGGAGAGGAACCGGTTCTCACAGGGAGCTTCGGAGTGGGAAATATCTTTCTGGGAAGATGCAACATGAAATGTGTCTTCTGCCAGAACCACTCGATCAGCCAGCCCGATGGTTCTGCCGCCAAAGACTGGGACAGTTCCTCCGCTGAAATCTCTGAAATACTGCTTCGGTTTCAGAGGCAGGAATGCCCCACTGCCGGTTTTGTATCCCCCACTCACTACTCGCCTCAGATATTCGAAGCGCTGAGCCTCGCAGCATCGAAGGGATTCAGCCTGCCGATCATCTACAATACAAACGGATACGATTCTGAAGAATTGTTATCGCTGCTTGACGGCATGGTGGACATATACCTTCCCGATTTCAAATACTGGAACAGTGAATACGCGAATATCTACTCCGGTGCGCAGGATTATCCCCAGGTAGCCAGGAATGCCATCAGGGAGATGCACAGGCAGGTGGGAACCCTCCGGACAGATTCATCAGGAACAGCCCTGCGGGGACTGATAATCCGTCTTCTTGTGCTGCCGGGCGGGATCGCGGGAACCGCCGACGTTCTCCGGTTCATTGCGAGAGAGCTTGGTAACGATGTCTTTGTTAGCCTTATGTCTCAGTACTATCCCGCTCATAATGCCTCTGGTTTTCCACCACTCTCGAGAAAGCTCAGGCCGGAGGAATATTCAGAGGTGGTCGACTTACTTGAAGAACTTGGATTTGAGAACGGATGGGTTCAGGACCCTCTGACCTCTCCTGAGAGCTACCGCCCTGGAATCGATTTCCGACTTTAGATGAAACACCTAAGTTTCTGTCAGGAGAGTATGGATTTTCTCCGCTGCTATTTTTCCTGAGAGAAGCATTCCCCCGAATACAGGCCCCATTCGATGTGCTCCCATCGCTGCATTTGCGGCCATACCTGCTACAAATAGACCGGGCACTATTTCAATGGTGTTTTCCGCCAGAGCTCTCTCTCCCATATCTGCATTCATGGATCTTTCTCCCTCTATTCCGCCGGAAGGAGTATTAAGCGTAAAGCCAGTCTTTTCGATAACTTTATGCAGAACCTCCAGCGGATGACCTGTGGCTTCGATCACGTATTTTGCAGAGAAACAGACAGGATCCACATGAAGACCTGCAATTTCAATAGGGCTGGATGTAACCACCACTCCGGTAATCCTGTCTGTATCAACCATTACATCTTCAACTGAGAAAAGATTGAAAATGGTTACACCTGCTCTGCAGGCCTCCGCTATCAGAGTGGCAATAGATTCAACTGAATTCGCGGTGTAGTAACCTGGAGAGTACAGCTTTGCTCTCACTCCCAGTTCATCCAGAATACTTTTTCCCTCTTCCTGGACTACGATTTCGTTGAAGCCCATTCCTCCTCCCCACATCCCTCCACCGGGTGAAAGCTTTCTGTCGAAAACAGCGACTTTATGGCCCTTCAGAGCCAGTTCCCTTGCGGCAGTCAGCCCTGCGGGACCGCCTCCTGCGACTGCCACATCCACCTCAAGGTTATCAAGCAGGGTCTTCGTGTAAGTATCTACTATAGCTCTGGTTATTTCAACATCATTCAATTTGCTCACGAAAATCTCCGATCTCAAAGGTTATTTCCCAGATTCAACTGGATTTGTTTTACATCTTTAGAAGAGCTCTGACCACCTCCGGGACATCCTCTGCTGCCATTATTGAGGATACAACGGCAATACCGTCTGCGCCGGCCCTCCGGACACTATCCGCGTTGGATGGGTTTATTCCTCCTATGGCAACAAGGGGCAGAGGGGAAGCTTTTTTCAGTTCCAGAATGGCTTCGATTCCAAGAGGCTCGCCCAGATCGGTCTTCGTGTCCGTAGGGAAGATAAGATTCGCCGCTATATAATCGGCCCCTTCCCTCCAAGCGGATTCAGCCTCTTCGGGTGATCTGGCGGATGCTCCTATAACAGCGCCGGGCCCAAGGAATTTTCTGGCAAGGAAAACAGGCATATCATCCTGACCCAGATGAACTCCGTCGGCCCCGGATGCCATTGCGACATCGATCCTGTCATTCACGATAAACAGAGCACCATGCTTTCCGCAGAGATCCCGCAGGATAACTGCTAACCGAACCAGCTCCCGGGTGGAAGCACTCTTGTCCCGGAGCTGCACCGCCCCGACTCCTGCCTCAAGGGCAAGCCTGCATGTCTCCTCTACTCCCCTGCTTCGGGAAAGGACAGGGTCAGTTACGAGGTACAGCGAAAGCCGTTCCGGGTTCATCAGAATATTTCGGCTCTTATGCGGCTTTCAATGATCCCGCGGTCCAGATCCGTAAGAGCGTCAAGAAAACAGGGGACAAAAGTACCGGGACCGGCGCAAACGTCTGCGGCATTCTCCCCCGCTATGCCGAGGGCGGCAAGACCGCCAAGCGCTGCATGGAATGGATCTTCCATGGATGCTGCGAAACATGCCACAGAAGTTGAGGCGGAACAGCCCGTTCCGGTAACCCTTCCCATTATAGGATGACCATTTTCTATCCTTGCTGTCCGATTTCCATCGGTAACGATATCCACAGACCCTGTAACGGCGATCACACTGCCCGAATCCGCGGCAAACGAGGATAGAAGATCGATCCGCCCCTCAACCGAATCCATCGAATCTACACCCCGCACTTTACCGTCCGCGCCGGAAAGAGCAAGAACCTCTCCGGCGTTTCCCCGGATGATGGTGATCTCAAGTTCCCGTGTGATCATCTTAGCCGAATCCGTCCGGAGTTCTGTAGCTCCTGCTCCAACAGGATCGAAAACTATGGGTATCCCCAATTCATTCGCAACTCTTCCCGCTGCCAGCATGCTCCTGACAAGGCCGAGGTCCAGTGTTCCTATGTTAAGAAGCAGAGCCCCGGCGAACCGCACCATCTCCGGGGATTCCTTGATACAGGGCGCCATGACGGGAGCTGCTCCGAGGCACAGCGTCACGTTTGCGGTGAAATTCATAACGACGGTATTCGTTAAATGATGGATCATCGGTTTGCTGCTCCTGATGGCAGCAAGGCCGCGGCAGGTTATCTCTGCGGGTTTCATGAAAACCTCCGGATTTTCTTACGCCGGCATTACCCGGGTCAAGTTCAAGGGGTGTAATTCTCAGGTCCGGAATCTCCGGGCCGCCCCCAATCCTGCGTCAAAGCTATGAATGATATATTTGATAGTCAAACCTGAAGACTTGTTGAGATCTCCCCGTAATGTTATTTCAGGCAGATGCAGAGGTTATCCGCTAACATGCGAAAGGCAATTCCAATGACAGTAGTTTTGATGCTTATTTCCACGGTACTCGCTTCCGGGCTGCAGCCAGGAGACCAGTGGCCGCCAGAGGCTGATTCCGCCATGGCGCTTGCTATGGACACACTGAACCTTACAAGAGAACAGCTGGACTTTGACAGGCACTGGGCAACGGGAGTTCATCTTGCGGATTCGACGGTCCTGCGGGCTATTCAGCACGTTGAGGAAATTCCCCTTATCCTTGAGGAGCGTCTTGGAATGCTGACCGATTACAGGCTTTCCGAGTCGGATAATACTGGCAGGGAAGCCCTTCCCGAGATTCTCAGCCTGCTTGAGGAAGCCGATTCCCTTATTCAGAATCAGCTGCAGAGTATGGGGCGGGGGACAGTTGATTCACTGACAAGCGTAATCCCTGTCATATGGCTGAACGAGGACGACCCTCTTGAATGGGATACCATTATCGAGAGCTGGAATATGGAACCTCTTCCGGATGGTGATATGGAGATGGATTCGCTTGCTGCGCTCTTTGAACGATGTGATTTCGAAGTAAGTATTCCTCTTGATGAACTCGTCATTGCGGCAAAAAGTCTTCAGGACGCACAGTGGCCCGCGGAACTGTCGGTTACCCTTCCGGGCGTCAGCGGAACTACGGTATCTTACTGTTTCGACGGTCCTGTCAGATGGGTAATAGGGGGCGCAGGGGATAACCTTTACACGGACCGTTGTCCGTTTGAGCTTATCATCGACATCGGCGGGAACGATTTCTATGGGGACGGTATCGGAGGTGCTGCGGGTCCTGCGGGGAAAAGGATTGCCGTAGTAATAGACCTCTATGGAGACGATACATATTCATCCACCTCACCGGTCAGTCAGGGATGCGGTCTTCTGGGGCTTGGAGGAGTGATTGACCTGCAGGGGAATGATGTATACAGAGCGGAGAACTTCTCGCAGGGGGCAGGACTGATGGGTTTCGGCTTTCTTATCGATCTTCAGGGCGAAGACTACTTCAGGGGCGGCACGTTCAGTCAGGGTGCCGGCTGTCTTGGAATGGGGATCCTTTACGATGGCTGCGGAGATGATTTCAGACAGGTCGATATGTTCGGGCAGGGTTTAGGAGGACCTTCTGGTTATGGCATCCTTGTTGATATGGATGGCAGCGACTGTTCTCTCGCAGGATTCAGATACTCTCACGAACCGCTGCTGCCGGATGATAACCAGGCCATGTCTCAGGGTTTCGGAATGGGGCTGAGACCGCTGATAGCCGGAGGCATCGGGCTCATGGCGGATTTCGGAGAAGGTAACGATACTTACAGAGCTGAAGTATTCGGTCAGGGATGCTCTTACTTCTATAGCCTTGGAATGCTTTATGACCAGGGGGGACAGGATACCTACGTGGCGGCGCAGTACAGCCAGGGATCCGGGATTCATCTTGCTTCGGGGTGCCTGTGGGATGGAGACGGTGATGACAGTTACTTCTCGAGAAACGGGCCGGCGCAGGGAAGCGCCCACGATCTTTCCACAGGGTTCCTTCTTGATGGCGGCGGCAACGACTGGTACTGCGCAGGCGGAGGACAATCTCTCTCCCTGACCAACTCCGCGTCCATCTTCATCGATCTTACGGGGAATGATACTTACTGCGTGCGGGGGGGAGGACAGGGAGAAGCCCGGTGGGCAAGAGGGTCGTCCGGTGCCGGTGTGTTCATTGACCTGGCAGATAATGATGTCTACCTGGGCTCCGGCTCCGATTCTACCCGCTGGCTTTCGGGGGAATACGGCGTCGGCATCGACCTTCCCAATCTGACTCCCGGGGGGCTTGATCCGCAGGACCCCGCAGGTGACCCGGAATCCCTTGAACTTGATTCTCTGTTTTCCGTTGCGTCGGAATGGGCTGTTGGCCCTAACAACGATAAGGTCAACGCCCACCGGGAAGAACTCGCCACCCGCGGGGAAGATGCGGTCAGGTATCTTATTGAGGACCACATGGGGACCCTCAGCGGCCTTGAAAGCCGAGCCATGGAGAGAGTATTCAAGGAGAACATAGATATTTCCATGGAACTTATGCTGAATATGCTGAGTAGAATTGACAGCATACCCGCCAGGAACGGGGGAAATCTAGTGTATTTTCTTGGAAAACTTGAGGACGACAGAGCGAGACTCCCGCTAGAGCAAATGCTGACGTATCCGGGTGACAGCGTTTCCACAAGGCGGGTAACAGGGATTGTAAAGGCTCTGGGAACTATCGGTAATTATGAGTCTCTTCCGGTCATCCTGCCGCTGGCCGGTGACGCGGCAGATAGGATCAGACGGGAGGTTGCAGTTTCGATAGGGGAGATCTGTCATCCACGTGGTATAGAGACTCTGGAAGAACTTGCAGGGGACCACTCGCTTGATGTCAGATCCGCGGCTGAACGTGCTCTAAGGCTTATTGAGGAAAGGATTAACGAAGAGGAAGAGAGCGGAGAAAACGGGAACAATCAGCTTAATTGACATGCAGAAGCCGCAGGTTTATTTTGCTGTAGTGTTGGAAATTGACTAGTAATGAACTGAAACAGAAAGGAAAATCCATGAAAAAACTTGGACTTATGGTACTTGTAGCCGGAATCATCCTGATGGCTGGCTGCGCAGGAGACGACCCTGCAGGTGGCGGCGGGGGAACACTTGAAGTAGTAACGGGTGTGGCGATAGGCTCAGCTTCCGCAGGCAGAGATGTTGTTCTTACCTGGAATGCAGTTAGCGATGTTGACGGGTACTACGTCTATTTCCGCGAAAACACAAGTGATGAGTGGGGAACCGCTGTTGGCGATGTAACCACGAACGCCTTTACCCATACAGCCTCTTCCGCTGGATACTACGTTGTTGTAGCTTACGAGGGAACCAACACCTCTTCGGCCAATTCAACCGAAGTTAACACCATGCCAGAGCAGATCAACGTTACATACACTATCTGGGATAACCATGCACCGGCCGATGAGCACTCCGGATTCATTTTCGGCGCTACCTCCGGAACAACCGGACTTGCCGCAAGCACTTCCTTCATCCAGGACATCTACTGCTACGATGGCGGCTGGACCCAGAGCCCCTGCGGTTTCTATTCGGGTAACGTTGCCCCCTTCGGCACCGGAAATCCTACCGACATGATCGAAGCAGGCTCAACTTACGGTTACCCTTCAGGCACCCAGTGGTGGGTTACCGGATGGATCCTTGCGGGTGACATTGTCTTCGCTGAACTTTCAGATGGCCATTTCGTAAAGATATATGTTAATTCCGTACCTCAGCACTCAACTCAGCCGGCATCCCATGGTATCGTTTTCTACTACGACTACCAGCCTATTGAAGGTCTTTACCTGTTCACCACCGAATCCAGCTAGAACAGATACAGAACATATGGAATGGCGGGGCTTAACTGTCCCGCCATTTCTGGTTCAGGAGCTTAAGTCCTTTCTCCAAAGGAGTTTTATGACAAAAGGCGTAGTTGCAAGTGTCTTTCTGATTCTCCTGGCGGTATCATGCAGCAGCCCCTGGGGACCGAACCTTTCAATAAACGTTACGCATCCCCCTGCCGGGGGAGTACAGGCGGACAAGAGTTATATCATCAACTGGACCCTCAGCGCACCGGATTATTCCAATACAGGCGTACTGCTTTTCGTTGACACTGATCTAAACCCGGAAACGGGACTTATCCAGATATCCGATTCCCTTTCCATTGAATCCTCCGGCTTCCTGTGGGACTGTTCGCTTTTTCCGGAGGATGAATATTATGTCAGGGCGATTGTATACGAGGGAAACAACCACGAAAGCGATTACAGCGAGGGAACCATAACTGTTTCCCACAATAAAGATATTGAAAAGAATAGCGAGTTTCTCCCCGACAGGAATTGAAAGGTATTAATATGATACATGTTTTTCTTGCTTTTTTTGCGCTTACAGCGTCCCCTCTTACTACGTTGACTGTTCAGACTCAGCTCTCTTCGATACCGGCAATCGAGGAACTGCCCGGCGGGGAATTCGCTGCAATGGTGATCGATCTCCAGACGGGCGATGTTCTGACTTCAACCGGCAGCGGCTCATTTCCTCTTGACGACCCGGATATTTTCATGCTGGCATACGTTGTTGAGCTTATGCAGGAGAACATCGTTTCTCCCGATACTATTGTCGGCAGGGACGAAACGGTGGCAGATAGGTTCAGAAGAGCGCTACACGGCAACAGGGAGGCTGCGGGAAGGGCTATGTGGGCTGTGGGCCTTGAAAGCCTCTCCGCATGGGTTGGTGCAAACGGCATGACGGATACGGAACTCCACGATATCCAGCTTCTCTGGGCCGGTGCTCCCGAAACCGATCCTTCAATAAGCACCCCCGGGGATATAGCAAGGGCGCTTCAGATCATTCATTCAGGCATGAATATGTCTGCGGTGAGGGAAATCCTTGAGAATCCCGACATGGGAGAAGGACAGGCATCGTCCATCGCAGAGGGCTGGGATCTGTACGGCTGGGTGGATTCCGGAGAGAGCCATAAAACGTTTGTATTAATAGCAATATCCCCTGAAGGAAGTGAACTTGGATTGATTCTTCTCAGCGATGATCTCTGCTGTGTGGAGAAGGGTGATCTCGCAATGATGCTCCTCTGGGAGGCCGCCTTGCAGCTTTGATTGACAGTCGTCACTTAATGTATTAAACTTATTCTAAGTTATTGTTACAGGGGTAGAATAGGCTACCCTTGAAACGAGGAGGAGAGTAATGAAAAGGGTCTTTTCACTTGTATGTCTTCTTGCTTTAGCCGGAACGGCCTTCGCAGGATTCTCAATTGGTTTCACGAACATAGACGTCCCTTGGATGGTTGATGGAACCGGTGATATCCTTCTTGAGGAAATCAACTTGCTTCGCTTGGGTGCAATGGCATCTGCCGAATTCCGTATCGAGGGCTATGTCGGATACGAGAAGTCGACATACGATCTCGATCCTCCACCTGTAGGATTCACAGAATCAACAGGTTCAGGTATGGTTTTCGGAGCTGGCGGTTACTATGTAATTGAGGCTCCCGCAAACACAAGCTTCAGCCTTGGTCTCAGGTTCCTTTATGCCACAACCACCATTGAAGTATCTACAACGGAATACGAAACTACTTCATATGCCATCGATCCTCTCATGAGGGTAGACTTCGCGATTCCGGGTGCCGAGCGCCTCGCGTTCTTCACCGAATACGGATTTCGTTACGCCAAGGCAACCATGAAGACTACCGTTGGCGGAGTAGCAAGTACCACAGACGATGTATGGTCCGGCCTTCAGACTTATGCACCCCCCAACATTCTTGCTGGCGCTTACTACGTTTTCTAGACAAACAGATGCAATATCAGGGGCACGCATTTCTGCGTGCCCCTTTTGTTTTGTACGGCTGGCGATTCGGTGTATATTCCCCCGATACATACTGATTTTCATTAATATCTTAGACTAATTATCGAAAGAGGTGATTCATGGCTGTGAATTTCAAAGGGCGGAGTCTGCTTACTCTTCTCGACCTTTCGGGGGACGATATTCGTTACCTGCTTGATGTTTCACATCTGCTCAAGGCCGAGCGGACAGCTTTCCAGATCAATCAGAGATTCAGAGGGAAAACCCTCGCAATGCTTTTCGAGAAGAGATCAACAAGGACACGGTGCGCTTTTGAAACGGCATTCGGTGAAGAGGGCGGTCACCCCGTATTCCTCTCGAGCTCCGACATACAGCTGGGTGTGAAGGAGAGTATCGAGGATACAGCCAGGGTACTCGGAAGGATGTTCGATGCGATCATATTCAGAGGATTTGAACATAAGACAGTGGAAACACTTGCTGAATTCTCGGGTGTGCCTGTCTACAACGGACTGACCGACATGTTCCACCCAACTCAGGTTCTAGCTGATCTGATGACCATTGAAGAAAACTTCGGGCAGCTGGCAGGTTTGAATTTCGTTTATACCGGTGACGGCAGGAACAACATGGCAAACAGCCTGATGGTTGGATGTGCCACAATGGGAGTGAACTGCACGATCCTGGCACCGGATTCTCTCTATCCTGAATCGGAGCTTGTTGATACTGCTAAACAGATTGCTTATGATTCCGGTTCGACTATTACAATAACCTCTTCACTTGAAGAGGCCGTACCCGGAGCTGATGTGATATACACCGATGTGTGGGTGTCCATGGGTGAAGAGGACAAGGCCGCTGAAAGAATAGAGCTTCTGGAACCCTTCAGGGTCAACTCCGATATGATGGAACTGACGGACAACCCCGGAGCTATCTTCATGCACTGTCTGCCTGCGGTGAAGGGTAATGAAGTAACCGTGGATGTTATAGAGGGCAAATCCTCGGTTGTCTGGGATGAGGCTGAGAACAGGAAGCACACCATAAAAGCCCTTATGGTGGCCAGCCTCCTTTAAATGGAGCAATAATGATCATTCTACTTCTGTTTCTGATTGCCAGTGGCGAACCGAGTGAGCTTATACCTACGGTACCCATGATCGAGGAGATAAACCCTGCGGAGTACATTGTAGGCCCTGGTGATATTCTCTGGTTCTCCATACAGGGAGTGGGACCGGTTATGCTGTTTGAAAATCTGGACGGATCTACTCTTTATATGACAATCACACCTGACGGTTATGCTGTTGTCCCCTCAACGGGTGCCTGGCTGGTTGCCGGGCTCAGGCTGTGCGAGGCAACCAACCTTATTGAAGCCGGTTTTGCTTCGAAGTATCCCGGCCTCCGTGGAATGGCAGGACTTGCCGTTATCAGAACATTCAGGGTTCCCGTTACAGGTCATGTGGCCAGCCAGGGGATATACAATGTCAACGGAGCCAGCAGATTGACGGATCTACTGAATGTGGCCGGGGGTATAGCGTCCGCCGGAAGCTGGACGTCGATTCAGATAGTACACTCGAATGGAGATACAGCAGAAGTTGATATTACCGAATTTCTCCTTAACGGGTCCATGCAGTCAAATCCTGTTCTTTCTCAGGGAGACAGAGTTCACATACCCCTTGCGGATGAATTTGTGAGTATAGAGGGCGCTGTGAAAATGTCAGGTTCTTTTGCGACCGCCTATGGAGGCTCTGCGGAATATACGGCATGGGCCGGAAGCATCAGAGGTACAGTGGAGTACATACCCGGAGAAACCGTGAGCGGTCTCGTTCAGCGGGTTGGCGGAACAAGAACATGGGCATCCAGGGACAGCTGTTACATTATGAGAACTCTTCCAGGCGGTACTGAGGAAAAAATCGGAGCCCCGCTGGATGATTCTTCGATAGACCCTGAGCTTCTTCCACGGGACAGAGTGGTCTGTCCCGGGATACCACCGGTGGTGACCGTTTCCGGGTTCGTTCACTCCCCCGGAGTGTATTCGCATACCGCGGGGATGGGGGCTTTCTTCTACATATCACAGGCCGGAGGGCTTCTAAGAGAGGCGCGGGAATCCGGGATCAAAATTGTACTGGCAGGCGGAAGAGAGATTGGGATTCGTGATATTCCGGTAGTTCCTTCCGGAGCCGCCATCGTTGTTCCCCGAAAGGCATTTGTAGGCTGGCAGGATCCTCTTCTGATCTTCACCAGCATAGCGTCGATAATTATCGCATGGAAGAGTCTGGATTGATATGAGCGAGGGAAGACGGCCCCTGTGGTACCTTTATATTCTTCTTAAGAACAGATGGTTCCTTGTTAAGGCGCTTCTTATAGTAATGATCCCCACAGTTGTCATTACTTTCATGCTTAAGAAGAAATACACTGTAATTTCAGTGATAATGCCGCCCGAGGACCAGTCAGCCTCCGGCCTTTCCATTGCCGGTCTTGGTCTTTCGGAGTTTGCAGGTTACTTCAGCGGTGGCATGGGATTCTCTCTGCCCCTTATGACTACAATGTCTGATGTTTTCGAAGAAATATTGAAAAGCAGATCTCTCGCCGAGCATGTGATTATGTCAACAGCATTTATCGATTCAACAGATCTCAGGAAAATATACGATCAGAACAGCCACCTGGGGCTCTACTGGGCCAGGCTGAAATTCAAAGAGAACTACTCTACGAGTGTAACCCCATCAGGATTTCTGAGGGTAGAATTCACCGCGGGAAATCCCTGGTACGCAGTTGAAGTATCCGAATCCATTATCGCTACTCTTGACAGCATTAACAATGAAATCAACGTCAGCAGGCTGGAACAGACAACGGATTTCCTTGAAATAAGAATGAGAAACGCGGACAGTCTGCTGAACTGCTCAATTGTAAACCTGCGGTTTTTTGAGGAACAGCATGGCCTCATGAATCCGGATCAGGAATTACTGGTGTTTATAGAGAACATCGCAGAGCTTAAAAGACAATACATAACACTTCTCACCGATGCATCTGCCATACGGGCGGGTATCTCAGGTGGATACAGCTCAACGGCTCTTCTGAAGGAACGACGGGCTCAGGAACTTCTGGAAGTAATCAGAATGCTTGAAACCGGCAATCCGGCAGAAGGTTACGAGGATATCATGACCTCGATGTCCCCGGGTCAGTATTCGACTATTCAGTACGAATACGCAGGATTGCGAGCAGATTATGAAATGGCACTTAGAATGTCTGCCGGCGCCAGCTTAAGCCTGCAGCAGGCAGTAGTGGCCGAGGGGAGGGAACAGCAGTCTATAAGGGTTCTCGACCCGCCTCGTCATCCCGGCTGGAAGAGCAAACCCAAACGAAGTCTTATACTGCTGGAAGTGTTCCTTCTGGCCTTCGTTTCATTATTCGGGTTCCTGATAGCCAGGGAGAATCTCCGGGATGTGAAGAAGAAAAGACCTGAACAGTGGGAGCCATGGCGCAAACTGTTTGAAGAGATCAAGGGGGATGTTTCCTTCAGAAGGAAAAGGCGCTGATCTAGGAATTCTTTTCATTCATGAAATTGATGTATTTCCCGTAACGTATTTTCGATATCGATCCCCTTTCAACTGCTGATTTCACTGCGCATCCGGGCTCGGAAAGGTGCAGACAGTCTCGAAATCTGCATTCACCCAGATAATTTCTGAATTCAGGGAAACAGAACTGTATATCATTCCTGGGAATATGATCAATTGAGAACATTCTTAAACCTGGAGTGTCGATAACGGCAGTGTTCTTTTCCAGGGGGATAAGCCTGGCGGCAACCGTCGTATGCTTGCCTTTGCTGGTCTTCGGATTAAGGGAACCTATCCTTACGTCTAAGGATGGATTGTAGTACTTCACCAGTGAGGTTTTTCCCGCTCCTGACGGTCCTGTCATGACTACTGTCATCCCGCTTATGTGCCGGAGCAGTTCAGCCGTGCCGCGGCCCGTTATGCAGCTGATAGGGAAGAGAGGATAACCTGTTACCTCCCGGTCGTACGTGGCCTGAATTCTGCTTTTCAGTACTTCATCCTGCTGGTCGCAGAGATCCATCTTGTTAAGCACAATAACAGCTGCTAAATCCTTCCAGCTGGCCCCTGCAAGAGCCCTGCATACAAAGCCGTCGCTGAATTCAGGGTGTTTAATAGAGGTGACAATAAGGACCATGTCCACGTTCGCAGCGATTATCTGGGTTGATTTGCCGGTTGATGCTGTACGCTGAAGGACTCCTGTTCTTGGAAGGATCTTTTCAACAAGCGGTATATCAGAAGTTGTGACTGCAACAGCATAATCACCTGTGACCGGTTTTGTTTCGTGGTACACACGTCCGACTACTCTTGCTGCCGTTTCGAGACCACTCTCGTCGATAATAGTGACCCCTCTCCTCCCAACGGAAGAGATTCTGCAGGTGAATTCTCCGGAACTCAGAAGAATTCTTCCGCTGAATCGGGCTCAGTGAATCTCACAATGTGCTCACCTTCCCTGCCCCAGCCTAGAATTTCCCTTACCATTCGCTCCAGATAGGTAGAATCGCTCTGGAGCAACTCGATCTGCAGTTCAAGAGTATCAATCTCTGCATTCAGGCTGTCGATCGATAGTGAGATCCGGTCAACATCCCCCTTGAGTCCGACAAGAGCAATGAATCCATGCCGGTTGAAGACGAGAATGGCGGTAACGATAACAAAAACGGAAACAAGTATTACGTAAAACAATCTTCGGTTGCCGTTATTCCGCCGTCTCAAATCAATCCCCGCTGATATTATCGAAAAATTGAGGTCCTCTGAATATGCCCTGAGCTCCAAGCTCTTCCTCTATTCGCAGCAGCTGATTGTACTTGGCGACTCTGTCTGTTCTGCAGGCGGACCCGGTTTTCAGAAGGTCAGTGTTCATGGCAACAGAGAAATCACTGATATAAGTATCCTCCGTTTCACCGCTTCTGTGGCTAACGACCGCCTTCCAGCCATTCTTATGGGCCAGATTCACAGTGTTCATCGTTTCAGTTACCGTTCCGATCTGGTTCAGTTTTATCAGGATCGAGTTGGCCGCGGCGGACTCGATAGCCCGTGATAACCTTTCCTCGCTGGTTACAAGAAGATCGTCTCCGATAATGAGTATCCTGTCACCGAGAAGACGGTTCATCCTCACCCAGCCCTCCCAGTCGTTCTCTGCGAGCCCGTCCTCGATACTTACAATCGGGAAGTCTTCAATGAGCTCGCTCCAGTAGTCCACCATTTTAACAGACGTTAGTCCCTCCGGATCGCATCCATGCATGAAATAAAGACCGTTTCTGTAAAACTCACTTGCAGCCGGATCAAGAGCGATAAAGACGTCATGGCCTGCTGCATAACCCGCGTCCTTGATGCTTTCGACGATCAACTCGAGAGCTGCTTTATTGGAAGGCAGATCAGGAGCCAACCCCCCCTCATCACCTACTGAAGTTGAAAGGCCCATAGAGGATGCTCTGCTCCTCAGGGCATGGAATATCTCGGTTCCTGCCTGCAGGGCTCTGCTGAAGCTGTCAAATCCCGCTGGGACTATCATGAATTCCTGAAGGTCGATAGGATTCGAAGCATGCTGCCCGCCGTTGAGAATATTCATAAAAGGTATAGGAAGGTGCCGAGCGTTCGGGCCGCCAAGATACCTGTAAAGCGGAAGCCCCAGGTGGCTTGCTGCCGCCCTGGATACGGCCATTGAAACAGCCAGGATAGCGTTAGCTCCCAGATTGCCTTTATTGGGGGTTCCATCAAGCTGGATCATCAGTTCATCAATCGCCGCCTGGTTTATTGCCGAAAGACCGCATATTTCCGGTGCAATTATCCGTTCAATGTTTTCAATAGCTCTCAGGACACCTTTTCCACCGTAGGCGTCACCTTTGTCTCTCAACTCAACAGCTTCATGTTCTCCCGTTGAGGCTCCACTGGGAACCGCCGCTCTTCCCCACCCTCCGTTCAGCAGGAAGACTTCGACCTCAACCGTGGGATTTCCTCTGGAATCGAGGATCTGACGTGCGTGAATATCAATTATATCCGGCATCTGCGTTCCTTTCTCATATACAATTTTCTACTAGGAAAACATAACCTGGTTCGATCCCGTAGAGATATAATCGGCAACAACATCTTCAGGTGTAATTGATTTTAGAATGAAAAGAAGCGCATCGCTGGCACATGGATCCAATTGAGTTCCGCTGTTTTTCCTGATTTCCTTGATTGCGAAATCAACACCTGGTGATTTTCTGTAAACTCTGTCCGAAGTCATGGCATCGAAACAGTCAGCAACAGCGAGCATTCTGGCATGGAAAGGGATATCCTCCCCAGATAGCCCTGTTGGATAACCTTTTCCGTCGTATCTCTCATGATGGTATCTTACTGTGTTTATGAAACTTCCGAATGCGGTAACTGGCCTGAGAATATTGTAACCCACCTCCGGGTGAGTTTTGATGATATGGTACTCCTCTTCCGTCAGGGAACTTTCCTTGTTCAGTATTAGTTCAGGGATGCCTATTTTTCCAATATCATGAAGAAGAGCGGCATTGTTCAGCAGGGCTATTTCTCTGGAAGGAAGCCTTAATTGTGCAGCGATACGGGTGACGTATGCAGCTACGTTCCTGGAGTGGTTGTGAGTATATGGATCCTTCGCGTCCACTGCGCTGGCAAGAGCAGAGATTGCCTGGATATAGTTCCTCTCGCTTGTTTCAAACAGGTAGGCATTGCTTACTGCCGAGGCAGCGTGCCTTATGAGTATTGGTATGTAAGACGGAGTTCTGCCGGTTATCTTTCCCTCTGCCCATTTTGCAAGAACTATCATTCCCCTGAAGGAACTGAACTCACCAAGGTCGAGGATATCCACTACAGGGGAATGCTGCCAGTCGGAGCTTCTTACGCTGGCGAATGAATCCCTGATTCCGCTGTCAAGGAAAAGATCGACATCTGTTTTGTTCTGTGTTTTCTCTAGAATAGTACGAAATTCTGTATTAAGAACATCATCGGGAAGATCTGATCTTACAAGCATGTAACTGAGAGGTATCATATCCTTTCCGCTGAGAAAAATTCCGAAAAGGTCAAATTCAATCATGGCTTTCAACCCGCTGCTTATAGAGGAAAGAACCTGGCTAGTATCAAGGGACGAGGTGAATTCCGCGGCCAGGATATTTACCTGTTCAAGATTTTCGGTCTGCTCTCTGAGATAGGAAGCCATACTGTAATTAGTAAGCTGATTGCCTGCCTGAGCAGAAAACAGTCCCATGAGCTTAAGATCTCTTGCGGTGAAGGGTGCGGGAATGCGGGATCTTGCAACCATGCATACTCCAAGGTTGCCCTCAGGACTGGGAATTGGCGCAGCCATAAGAGAGAACACACCAGTTTTCCCCGAAAGCATCTGTTTTGCGTTCTTATCCGCCAGATAGCCGCCCTTGCTTTCGAGGGTTGCCCTGCTTGCAGACTCCCAGAGATCTTCGCCTAGATGCTCCTCTTTTCCAGAACCTGTGTTTCTAAAAAGGGAAACATCCCCGGGTTCTCTGGACAGGCATATTCTTGAAGAGTCTCCTCTGAAAGTGTTCTTCAGGCTGGTGGCCAGGGTGTCCAGATATGTCTGAATGGACTGTTTGGAGACGTCGATATTGACGGTTAGGTCGTAAAGGTCCTTCAGTTCAGGAGAAGGGAGAACTGAAAGCTGTTTTTCCCGCACTTCAAGGGCTCTGATGACTGTCTGATGGAGTTCCTCAATCTTGAAAGGTTTTGTAATAAAGTCAAAAGCGCCCCTCCGAATGGCATCCTTTGCTAAATCGATTGAACCATGTCCGGTAACCAGGATCACGAAAGTATCAGGATATTTGTCTCTAACTTTGGATGCCAGGTCAAGACCGCTGATATCAGGCATCATTATATCGCTTAGTATCAGGCTGAATGAGGTTTTCTTAAGGATTTTCAGGGCCTTCGCCCCATTCTCGGCCTCCTCGACTATGAAATTCTGAAGTTCGAGGATTTCTCTGCAGAAGGATCTTACCTCCTGATCATCATCCACTACTAGAATCCTGGGCTTCACAGTCATTCAGTTCCTGCCTGTATCTTTTGCTATTCCAAGGCTATTTATTCGCGCAAGAAGAGTGGTCCGTTTAAGACCAAGCAGTCCGGCTGCATGAGTTTTATTACCTTTACTCCGCTTCAGTGCACTAATGATATAGTGCTTCTCGATATTATCCAATAGGGAATCCAGCTGGATTCCGCCTCCGGAGGGATGCATTTCAGGCGGCTTGTCAGCTGAGGACATCATCCTTCCGGGGAGATCCTTTGGCAGTATTTCACTGTTTTCACAAAGAACCCAGGCTCGCTCCATAGCATTCTCCAGTTCCCTGACATTCCCCGGCCAGCGATAAGAGAGAAGTATGGAAGCGGAACTGGAACTCAATGTACAGGAATCCCTTTTCTCCGAGCCCATCTGTTTTGAAAGAAAGTGTTCCGCGAGAGGAAGAATATCCTCCGTTCTATGCCGCAGAGGGGGCACATGAACTTCAATGACATTGAGCCTGTAGTAAAGGTCTTCTCTGAACTCATTCTTACTCATCGCATCTTCGAGGTTTATATTGGTGGCCGTGATCAACCTGACATCGGTGGTTAGGATTTCAGAACTCCCGACTGGCGAAAACTCCCCGTCCTGAAGCACACGCAGGAGCTTGACCTGCATGGCAGGGCTCATGTTTCCCACCTCATCGAGAAAAAGCGTTCCCCCGTCAGCAACACGAAACCGCCCGTGATTTGTGGAAGTCGCACCTGTAAAAGCCCCCTTGATGTGACCGAACAACTCGCTTTCGAGAAGTCCCTCAGGAAGGGCACCGGAATTTACCGATATGAAAGGTTGAGTAGATCTTAGTGAATTACTGTGAATTGCCCGTGCTATCAGCTCCTTTCCCGTTCCGCTTTCTCCTGTGACAAGGATTGTGCTGTCCGTCTTCGCAATTTTGCTTACCAGTTCCATTACCTGATCCATTATATGGCTTCTGTATACTATTTTCCGGAATCTTCTGCCCCTTATTCGGGTGAATGATGCGTGAATGGCGCTGTTGACTGCAGAGAGTACTTTACCGGTGGTGAAAGGTTTGGGTATGTAATCCATAGCCCCCAGCCTCAGTGCCGTTTTTGTACTTTCGATGGTGGCATAACCGGTGATCACTATTACCGGTAGAAAAGGGTACTTCTTCCCAGTTAATTCAAGGATCTCAAGCCCGGATATATCCGGCAATCTCACATCAGTAATCAGCAGATCATAGCCGTTCGATTTTCTTAGCTTGCGAAGTCCTTCTTTTCCGCATTCGGCTGTGTCGCAGATGTATCCGGAAAGTTCAAGCGTTTCCTTAAGAAGAGATGTAATATGTTCTTCATCATCGATTACCAGTATTCTATTTTTCTTCGTATTATTGCTATTCATATTACTGAAGTTAACATAATCCTGATGGATGTCAACATTTTGACGAACAAAAATGAATTCACTTCAAGTATCCTGACATTATCGTTGCTGCTTCTCGCTGTTTCCTTCGTGCTATCCTGCGGAGGAGAACCGGAAGACGGTGAAATTGTCATTCTGGCGGAGGACATAGTTCGGGATGACACAATTCTGATCGCTGATACTCTATCTCTTGTGGATACCGTGATAATTTCAGAACCCGATACCCTGTTAGTACCTGATTCGACCGTAACTGCTGTGCCGGTCGAGCCCGATTCGATTGTTTGTCCCTGGGAACGAATCGCTCTGCAGATCAACGGTTCGATATACGCAAGCCTGAGGGATAAGGCTGATGCCCCGGATATCCTGGGAGCGCACATAGTCCGGTGCATGTGGTGGGATTCCAATCCCTGGAACGGTATGAATGCCGGTGATTCCCTCTATATACTTCTGGGGGAAACCGGAAGGGAGAATCAGGTAATCGCACTGAGGTACGTTCCAAGGGAAGGAACTTCGAACACACCCTTTTCGGTTTACAGTTTCAGAATGACCGGAGACAATTATCCTTCCCGCTACTACTCCGATGGTACCGAAGTAATGAAACTGCTTAATTATATGCCAATAACCACCTTTGAGGAAATGACAGGCCCATACGGTGAACCCAGAGGTGATCACTATCATGCCGGAGTTGATTACAAAGCCCCGGAAGGAATCCCCGTCCGAACCTGCAAAGGCGGTCAGGTGACCAGATTGAACTGGAATCGAGACTATAACGGGAACTGTATTGAGATTGGAATAGGAAGCGGATACAGTGAGATATTCCTCCATCTGCAAGGGGTAGCCGATGGTATCCGCGAGGGATCCATACTGGAAAAAGGTGACATTGTCGGATATGTCGGCAGCACCGGTGTAACATCAACCGCGCCGCACATTCATTATCAGATAAACGATGAAAATGGAAATCCGATAGACCCCTACCTGTTCTACAGCTCTCACAGACGGCGTCTCTCCCCTTCCGATATGGCCGCATTCAGCACCTTTCGTGACAGATGCAATGTCTGGCTGAAAATGATAGCTGAATAGATCGGAATATGTAAATCCTGAGGCGTTCGGGAAGCCCTATACTTCCTGCTTTGCGGGTGGATGTATATTATTGCGAATTACTCCAAATGGAAACATAGAATTAAACTATCAAATTCTGGAGAGAAATGACAGCAATTCTTGGCATAAACTGTTACAAGCACGATGCGGCAGCTGCTCTCCTTCTTGATGGACAGCTTGTGGCAGCGGCAGATGAGGAAAGATTCCGAAGGATCAAACACTATCCTGGATATCCTGAGAAGGCTATTGAGTACGTTATTGCAGAAGCATCGATAACGCCTGATCAGATAGATCATATAGCTTTCTACATGCTTCCCTCTCTTATAATGCGGGAGAACATCTCCTACAGCAGGCATTACCTTCTCAAGAGAGGGGGGATTCACTTCCTTCTTTCACAGTTGAACGGTGCGCGGAGGATGCGGGACATAGGCAGAACAGCCCGCTCTCATCTCGGTGCCGGGCTGAATGCTCCCGTCAGTTTCGCACCGCACCATATGGCGCATGCCGAAGCAGCTGTTTTCTTCTCTGGATTTGATAGTACCGCCGTTCTGACAATAGATGGTGTAGGGGAGAGGGATACAAGCATTCTGGCCAGTTACGGAAATAACAGATTCACCATTCACTCCTCTTCAAGGTTTCCAGGCTCCCCTGGAATCTATTACAGTGCCGTCACCAGACACCTTGGATTCATTCCGGACAACGACGAGTACAAGGTAATGGGGCTTTCCAGCTACGGTGAGCCGGAGTTTCTTGATATTTTCCGGAAAATCATCAGCAGCAACCAGGGCAGAATAAGTGTAAATACCCGGATGCTCGATATTCACCGAGGGGTGCACGAATCGAGCTTTTCCCGGTCGGTCTTGAAAGCAATAGGTCCTCCGAGGCGCCCCGGATCTGAAATTACCGATCTGCATAAGAACATAGCCTGCTCCGCCCAGAGGGCTCTGGAAGAGACGGTGCTTTCAATGGCCCGTTACCTTTCGGCTATCTCTCGAATGGACAGACTGGTCATTTCCGGTGGAGTCGGGCTTAACTGCGTTATGAACGGTATGATAGAAAGAGAGGCCGGTTTTCTCGAGGTTTACCCTTTTCCGGCATCTCATGATGCGGGGACATCCATAGGGGCAGCTCTGCACGTTCATAGAAAGTTCTACCCGGAGATACCGCTTGTACAACCGGAAGGCGTGCTTCTGGGTCCTTCCTTTACAGAGGATGAGATACTGGACGTTATGAGGATGGCCAGGCTGTCATGGGAAAGACCGGATAACCTTCCGGACAAGGTTGCAGAATTGATCGAACAGGGAAAGATAGTGGCGCTGTTTAACGGTAGAATGGAGTTCGGACCGAGGGCTCTCGGGAACAGGTCAATCCTTGCAGACCCCAGAAGGGATGACATGAAGGATATCGTAAACAGTGTTGTTAAGCACAGAGAACCCTTCAGACCCTTCTGTCCCAGTTGTCTTGAAGAACACTCCGGAGAGTATTTTGAAAACTGCGGCAGGGCTCCTTACATGATTAAAACCTATCCCGTATTCCCTGAAAAGATACGGGAGATCCCGTCCGTTACACATGTTGACGGAACTGCGAGGGTTCAGACTGTTTCCCGGAAAACAAATCCGTTCTATTATGATGTTATAGAATCGTTCTACAGAAGAACAGGAGTCCCTGTGGTTCTTAATACATCATTCAACATCAAGGGTGAACCTATTGTCGCGACGCCGGTTGATGCAGTAAGATGCTTCTATGGAACAGGTATTGATGCTCTGATCATGCCTCCGTTTCTTCTTTTGAAGAAACCTGCCGAAGAATGACGTCCTGATCTCTACATGATGGAAAGGGAATAATATTGATTACCGCTCTCGGAAGAGGCACAGTTCTTATTGCCGATGAGAATTCGGAAAGAGCTCAGAGTCTTAAGAACAGAGTATCCGCAATGGGGTACAGCGCCAGCATCCAGCCGAATGCCAGAAAGACCCTGCGGAAGATACGATCACGATCGGTGAATGCTGTTATTATTTCCGCAAGTATAGGCGACATGAATATTTCAGGTTTCCTTGAAACCCTGCGTAAAGCTAACCTAGCCACAGGAATAGTTATCTATGGGAAGAACATAAGCGCAGAGGACGCCATCAGCTGGATGAAATCCGGGGCAGTAGATGTCATCCTTCAGATCGAAGGAGAACAGACCCTGAAAGCGGCTATCCAGAGGGCATTCTCCTTTTCGATAAAATCCATCGAAAGCAGGTTATCATCCGAGTCAACGGGGAAAGAAGACATCCCCCCCCTTCTTTACAGGAGCCGCATCATGGGCGATGTTGTTAAAAAAGCCAGCAGAGTTGCTCCAGTGAAGGTCACTGTGCTTTTAACCGGGGAGAGCGGAACAGGCAAGGATGTTCTAGCGAAATATATCCATGCCCTCAGCGGGAGAACGGGAGCTTATGTAGCTCTCAACTGTTCCGCAATACCCGAGACCCTTCTTGAAGACGAACTCTTCGGACATGAAAGGGGAGCCTATACCGGAGCGGAAAGATCGAGGGAAGGGAAATTCGAGGCTGCTTCCCGCGGAACTCTGCTTCTGGACGAAATAGGGGAGATCCCTCCGGACGTGCAGGTTAAACTGCTCCGGATACTTGAAGAGAATGTAGTTACCAGGCTTGGAAGTAATCAACCCCGACCGGTTGATGTAAGGCTGATAGCGGCGACCAACAGCGATCTTAAAGCTTCCGTCAGGAAGGGTACATTCCGGGGAGATCTCTATTACCGCCTGAAGGTGATCGAGATTCACCTGCCGCCCCTCCGATCCAGAAAAGGGGATATTCCAATGCTCGCGATGTCATTTCTGAGAGAGGCTGCGGAGAAGCATAACCTTCCTCTGCCGGAGATAACCTCAGAAGCACTGGAGCGCCTTGTCGTATTCAGCTGGCCGGGGAATGTCCGTCAGCTGCGAAATCTTATGGAAAGTCTTCTGATCATATCCGGAAGCGTGATAGATACAGTAGATCTGCCTTCGGAGATTGCTGATCTGCCTTCCGGGGAAACTCAGGAGCTGCATACGGAGCTGCCGGTATCCCTTGAAGAGCTGGAAAAACTGGCTATTGTAAAGACCCTTGAGATTACAAGAGGGAATAGAACCAGGGCGGCGGAGCTTCTGGGCATAGGACGCAGAACGCTGCAGCGTAAGCTAAAGGAGATGTAACGGATCAAACAGTTGAACTTAGAATACTATTTGGAGGTTTTAATGAAAGTAATACGAACCGGGACAATGAATGCCCGTCACTTCAAATGGGGAGCACTTGTGGTAGTTGTGTTCCTCTGGGTCATTCTGGGCGGACCCTTTTACATAGTCGGCCCCGAGGAGGAGGGCGTAGTACTCACATTCGGAAGGTACACCTCTACTACTCCGCCGGGATTTCATTTTAAATGGCCATGGCCCGTGCAGACGGTTTACAAGCCGCCTGTGAATATTGTTCAGAGGATAGAAATAGGTTTCAGAACACTTTCGAACAATCCTCCGAGCTACATCAGCTTCACAAACGATAAGGACATGCTGGCTGAGGCGCAGATGCTTACCGGGGACGAGAACATCATCGATTGCGCCATTACCATTCAGTTCCGGATCGGCAGTGCTACGGATTACCTTTTCAATGTCCGCGACCCGGAGGGTACTCTTCGGGATATCGCCGAAGCCAGCGCGCGGCTTATCATAGGCGATAATGCGATAGACGCTGTGCTTACAACCGGAAAACTGGAAATCCAGAATCGGATGATGGATATGATCCAGAACATTTCAGACGAATACCGTATGGGGGTGAATATCATCGCCGTTCAGCTTATGGACGTTCAGCCTCCGCTGCCGGTCTCGGCCGCTTTCAAAGATGTCGCGACCGCAAGGGAGGATATGCAGGCTTATATCAACGAAGCTGAGAGTTACAGGAATCAGCGGATACCGGAGGCCCTGGCCGATTCAGTGGCGCTGGTGAACTCCGCGCTGGGTTATAGCGCAGGCAGGGTCAATAACGCGATAGGGGAGGCGTTCAGGTTTACCGCGGTCGCCGAGGAATACAGGAAAAGCCCTTACGTAACGGCGACGAGACTTCATCTTGAAACTCTCACAACTCTGCTGAATACGGCAGCGGTAACGGTAGTAGATGAATCCGCGGGTGCACTGACTCACTACAACCTTGTTGGAGGTGTAGAATGAAACGCATCAAACACATGCTTTACGGCATAGCGGCACTCTTCCTTCTTATGGTTGTGCTGGGAGCTTTTTTCACAGTGAACGAAATGGAACAGGCTGTAATACTCCAGCTTGGAAACCCCATCCGCGTTATTGTAGGCAACAGAACCCCAGAGCAGATGGCAGATCTTCAGGCATGGATAGATATCAATGCTCCCGGTGTCGCTCTGAGCCAGGGAGCCGGGCTCTATTTCAAGATACCCTTCCTTCAGCAGGTGGAGATATTCGATGACAGAATTCTCGAGTACGATGACCCGCCCGCAGATGTTGTCACCAAGGATAAGAAGCACATACAGGTAGACTGCTACGCCAGATGGCGGATAGATAATCCACTTCTGTTCCTGCGGAGGGTAAGGACCGAGAACGGCGCTCTCTCCCGGCTTGATGACATAATCTACTCGATGATCCGGCAGGAACTCGGAAACAGCAATCTTATCCAGATAGTGAGAAGCACGAATGATCCCATCGGCCTCGGGAATTACGTTAGGCTTGTGAATAATGTTACCTATTCAGATACGCTGCAGGATTTCGAGATTGATGAACAGGGTGAGATCCGCGAAACGATAAGGCTTATCAGAATGATACCATCTCAGGGAAGAATAGCCATACTGGAGAGAGTAACTTCAGCGTGCAGGCACATGGCGGAAGACTACGGTATTTATATCGTGGATGTCCGCATCAAGCGGGCAGATCTTCCGGAAGAGAACCAGGCTGCCGTCTTCACCCGGATGCAGGCGGAGAGGAACAGGATCTCCAACCGGTACAGGGCGGAGGGCAGAAGGATGTCCGAAGTCATTGTAGCCAATACCGATCTGCAGGTTGATTCTATTACAGCCAAGGCGAACATGTCCGCGCTCACCATAAGGGGAGTTGCTGACAGTACCGCAGCGGCTATTTATGCTGATGCCTTCAACAGTTATCCTGAGTTCTACAGTTTCATCCGATCCTTAGAGGCGCTTGAAACCATCATAGGAGGGTCAAGCAGCATTATTGTAGGAACTGAAGGTATTTTCGAGTACATTGTTTCAGAACCAGGAGCCTTTTTGTAGGAGACACTGAATGAGTGACATCTTTGATGATGACCGGTACTGTTTCGTATGCGGGGAGAAGAATCCCTTCGGGCTGAAGCTGGAGCCGGTCGGGAAGGATGGAAGGGGAACCATTATCTGGACCCCTGAAAAGCGGCATCAGGGGTATAGTGGTGTTGTTCATGGAGGATTGATATCGACTCTTCTTGATGAGGCGATGGCCTATGCAGGTATGAGCGTGGCTGGATTCTGCGCCACTGCCGATATGGAGGTTAAATTCAGAAAACCGATTCTCACCGGAGAAACGGTAAGGATTGAAGCTGAACTGGTTGAGCGGAGGGGGCCGATACTGAGGCTTGCAGCGAAGGTATTTCAGGGTGATGAAGAGAAAGCCCGGGCAACGGCAACCTTCGTAACCGTTCGCGGAGAAAAGACGGTGTAATTGAAGAAACCCCGGGTTCTTCTAACCGGAGCCACGGGCAGACTGGGCTCCGTTATTCTGGAAGATCTCTCGAATATCTGGGACATCATTCCTCTATCCCGAAGGGGAGGAGGAAAAACCCAAAAATGTGATATTCTTTTACCCGGGGACAGAAAAGCCCTTCTGGAACAAGAGTTCGACATAGTGTTGAACACGGCAGCAGCGTCCTCTCCTTCCCTCTGCGCGGACAGACCTGCGGAAAGCTGGATTCTGAACACCCTGTGGCCGCGCGAAGTGGCTGCATACTGCCGCGAAAGAGCTATACGGCTGATTAACTTCTCAACAGATCTTGTATACAGCGGCGGAGCCCCTCCATACACTGCAGCTTCTCCTGCGGTTCCTTTGTCATTTTACGGATGGACTAAACTTGTTGCGGACATATTTGTACTGAAAGCTGACCCCGATGCTCTGATTGTCAGAACATCGGTTCTCTGCGGAGAGACCGGTTCGAACAGAACCACATTCTCAGAGGACCTCCTTTCGGGAAGAGTAAGCACTGTGTACGTTGACAGCTGGAGGAACCATACCCCCATTCACTGGCTTGCGGGGATCCTGCCCGAGCTTGCCGCAAAGGAGCAAACCGGTCTTGTAATCGCTTCAGGTAAATACTCAATGTCCCGCTCCGCGTACGCGGAAGCTCTGCTTAAACGCCTCGGGAAAAGTACGGATCATCTTATTATGGAGTATACGCCTCCGGGTGTACCCTCCAGGCTCCATCTGAGGGGAGATTACAGCTGTGAACAATAAGTCCGCAAAGAACAGTCTGATAGAAAAAGGTATCCGCGCCGGGGAAATCGACATGTACGAGGAAGACAACACCTGGTCGCAGAACAGCAGTGACAAGGTGGATATAGCGGAAGAGCTGATGTGCGTGATCAGAAATTTCTGCAGGACAATTCCAGTTGATCGTCTTCTTAATGCTCTTTCAATCGGCTCGGGCTCTGAGCCGCAGTTTCAAATCCTCGAGGCGGCGTTCAGGGGAGGATTGAACCTTCTTGATATAGACAGTATCCCTCTTTCAGTAATCGATAAACGTATACAGAACCACTGGATAGACCATGTAAAGACTATTCAGGCGGACTACAATAAAGTTCTTGTTCACGATGCAGATGCGCGGCTGTTTCTCAGCAGGGAACTGGGAGGAACCAGGCAGGACCTCATCACTCTGCATCACTCTCTTTACTATTCCAGCGAGTCCGACTGGGCCGAGCTGTTCGGGAGTCTATACGGAACCGTCCTGGCAGAACAGGGGGCTATCCATGCCGTTATGATGTCTTCAGACTGCAGGGAGCCGGATTCCACGACATGGCTTTACAACCACTATGCCGGAAAATTCTTCGGCTGCCGCAACGACCAGAATCTTGCCTCATTCGGTAAAACACTGCACAGCACTACCGGTTTTGAGCAGGCTGAGATTCGTATTGAAACTCACAGAGTCAGATTCTTTACCGATGATTTTGAAAAATTTATGGAAGTGATATGGATGATACTTCTGTATCCGAACGTGCATGATTACACCCATGATCAGAGAGAAGAGATTACCGAACACGTCTACAGCAGCTTCTATGAGCCCGGAAAACCGCTTATTCAGATGCAGGATCACCTCATCATAACCAGATAACGTTTGAATAAGCCGTTTGCGGGTGCCGTTGCCCGCAAGTCGGTCTTGATTCGTTTGTTAGGTATTCATATTTACTTACGATCGAATCATTGTTAACAACATTTTGAAATTTTCTGTAGCCTTCACTGCGTGAGGCTTATTTGCCAGCATAACAATCATCTGGCCTGATTCTAAAGTGTTTGGATTGCCTGAAATTGTGATTTCCGCTTTTCCATCAAGAACGTAGATCATAGCATCAAATGGAGCTGTATGTTCACTTAACGACTGTCCCTTACTAAACGCGAACAATGTTATAGTTCCGGTTTCTTTCTCTACTAAAGTTCTACTAACAACAGATTCGGCTTGGTAATCCACTAAGCTGTTTACAATCTCTGGTTTCGATTCCTGATTCATATTTTCCTCCGATTTGTTATACCTACAGTGATTATGCTGAGTCTTCATTTCTTTTCAAATATTCTCACACGTTACACTATTAATGTAGGTTATATCCTGTCAATGGTCATCACAATTAAGGGATTTGAGAGAAGAGACAAGCAAATGTCTGCAAAGGCAGATAAATACTATGATATGAAGAGTCTACATATCAGGGCGGCTCAATACATCTCCCTGGAGGGTTGAATCGAAACAAGGTTCGTATTATTGTAACTGCGAGATTGCAGGGTCGTCCAGGGGGCGGTATCGATCACACACCCACAAGGGGGATTAAATGAAACTTGTTACTGTACTTTCACTGACGGTGATGCTCGTATTGATGGCATGCGGAGGGGGCGCGTTACCCGAGGATTCCATGACGGCCTTCGTCGAGGCAATTAAGGCCGGAGACGGCGAAACGGCCGCCAGTTACATATCAAGCCATGCGCTGAGTGAGATGGACGTACAGCTTGTTGCGATCAAGGAAAATCCTGAGATGTCAGTCACCTACTTCGCGACCATGGGAGTTGAAGCGACTGCAGATGAAATAGCGGATTGGACATCTCAAGATCTCCTTGCAGCTTTCTTCGGAAGCCCGGGAATGGTGGAGGAACTGGGTGACAAGCTCGATATGGAGGTCACCGGTTCGGAGATAGAAGGCTCCGAGGCAGTAGTCTTCATAACTACCGCCGATGGTGACGAAAAAGAGATCGATATGGTACTCGAGGATGGAGTGTGGAAACTCTACGAGATGCCATCAGACTGATTATCTTCAAACTGCTTCTGCGTGCCCCGTGACAATTCAGTTACGGGGCGCGTGTATAATCCACTGCAAATTCGATAACGCAAACATTTCCATATGCTGAGTGTTCTTCTATTGCAATACCGACCAGACTGAAATCCGGATTGAGAATACTGGTTCGATGTCCCCTGTCAGATACTCCGTCATCAATTAGAAGGCCAACTACGATCTCTCTTCCGGTAGTCGGTCCGTATGAGATGACCTCTCCAATCGAAACCAGCCATTGCCCATACCGCTCGATCCTTGCTGAGAACTCGGACCGGTCACTGCCGATGTGACCGGTATCTCCTGTCAGGGAGAGATCCAGAGCGTGATCCAGAGCAGCCAGACTAATACCCTCCGATGGAACCAGAGCACTCATCAGATCGGTATCCTCCATATCCGAAACACATTCTTCAACTGCCTCCGCACCCTCCCGCGTTATAAGTGATGGTTCTTCAAGTTCACGATACAGCATCCCGGTGAAGTACTCTATCCTTGGTTCGATGAAATCGTGTGCATAAAGGGCGGGATCAGTCCTCGCCATATTCAGGTGCAGGATCACGTCTTTCTCAAGCTCGTCAAGGAACTCCGCGTCTACCGCTGTTGAAAGCTCCCCGAGAGACCAGTCTGCTGCAGGCCAGAGGTCCGGCTTGCTCCAGCCTTCGGTTGGGTGGGTCTGGGGATCTTTGAGAGAAACAGTAGATACTTTCAGGTGCTGCGATAAGGATCCGCAGCTGGCGATGGCCAGGATCAGAATTGTATATAAGAGTAGCTTCAGCATTTGCATTTATCAAGCAGGGAGGGGGAAATGACTGAGTTCCTGTGGATGACCTGTTTGAAGAATTTCTTCCAGCTTATTCCCCACTTGCTCTTGAAATATAGCCGCGGATCCATGGCAGGGGAGTCGCTGAAACGGGTGGTTGTTCCTTTGGAGAAATGGTATACAAGGCTGTTGCCGACCCCTATGAAGTGCCGGCAGCCGTGCCGGTACATTTTCATGGCGAGATCCGGGTCGCTGCCGAAACCTGGGAAGTACTCCTCGTCGAAACCACCGATGGCTTCCCAGTCAGCTCTGGAAAGAAGAACCGGCGTCCACGTGCTGACCACATTGTAAGGTCTGAAGAGGGTTCTGTATTCACGCAGAAGTCTCTCCTCCTCGAAATCGGAAGGAGAATTACCGTAGTTTCTGTTTCCTATGTAGCAGGGAGTGGAATTACCCGGTTCAATAGCGGTTCCAGAAAGCCAAAGTTTATCGGCAAGGCCGCAATATCCTGCAAGAGCGGAATCCCAGCCGGGCAGCGGGTACATGTCATCATTCATGAAGCAGATGAAATCGGTTGTTGCCATTTCGGCTGCCCTGTTAACGGCCGGGCACACACCGGTATTCTCCGCTGATCCGCAGAACATGACACTTTTCTCCCGAGTCCAGGCCTCACAGGATTCATCGAATTCGTTGAAGAAGATAATGATCTCATGATTTGCAGCGCTGTTGGCAATGAGCCCCCTGTACATGAGGTCCAGGTACTCGAGGTTCTTCCATGTCGGAATCACTACTGAAAACGGTTTCATTACCGGACGGCAGGCCAGCCGTGATCCATGAGATCTGCAAGCTTCTCGACCACTGTATCAACAGGTACCCTTATCTGGTCGAGAGAATCCCTCTCACGGATGGTGACACTCTTGTCATCAAGTGAATCGAAATCGTAAGTGATGCAGAACGGGGTGCCCGCTTCGTCCATTCTCCTGTAGCGTTTTCCGATCGAGCCGGTTTCATCGAACTGCACCGGGAAATGAGGTTTAAGAAGATCAAAGACTTCTGAAGCATTCACCGAAAGCTTCTTTGAAAGAGGCAGCACCGCGGCTTTGATGGGGGCAAGGCTGCGGTGAAGACCGAGAACAATTCTCTCTCTTCCCTCTATCTCTTCCTCGCGGTAGGCATCAAGAAGAACCGCAAGGAATGTTCTCCCAATGCCGCCGCTTGTCTCAATAACATTCGGAACGATCTTCCTGTTGTTGATCTGATCAAGATAGGAAAGATCCTGCCCGCTCCGGGAAATGTGCGCCTTAAGGTCATAGTCGGATCTGTTTGCAATGCCCTCAAGCTCACCCCAGCCGTCTGAGGCAAAGGGGAAGGTATACTCGATATCAAAACAGGAACAGGCATAATGCGCAAGCTCGCTGTCATCATGCTTTCGCGTTCTGAGATTCCCGCTCTTTATACCCAGTTCGAAATACCATTTCATTCTCTGATCTATCCAGTACTCGAACCATTTCCCGGCTTCTTCGGGAAGACAGAAGAATTCCATCTCCATCTGTTCAAATTCACGGGACCTGAAAATGAAGTTACGTGCAGTAATCTCGTTTCTAAAAGCTTTGCCCATCTGAGCGATCCCGAAAGGCAGTTTCTGTCTGGTTGCCGTTACGATGTTCTTGAAGTTCACAAATATCGACTGACAGGTTTCTGGACGGAGGTAAACTGTGGCTGAATCATCCTCGAGAGCGCCCATCTGGGTCTTGAACATAAGTCCGAAATCTCGAGGTTCGGTCAGCTGACCTCCGCATTCGGGGCAGGTATCCCCTTCAACGTGGTCCTGGCGGAACCTGCTTTTGCATTTCAGACAGTCGACCATCGGATCATGAAAGTTCTTGAGATGGCCTGATGCCATCCAGACGTCAGGGTGCGTTATTATGGCTGAATCCATTCCCACCACGTCCGGCCTTGTAGACACCATAAAATTCCACCAGTTGCTTTCAATGTTCTTCTTCAGTTCAACGCCAAGGGGGCCGTAGTCCCAGGAGGATTGGAGCCCTCCGTAGATCTCCCCTGATTGAAACACGTATCCACGCCTTTTGCAGAGAGATACGAGTTTCTTCATCAGGTCTGTAATGTCAGCGGTCATTTTCAAGGGCCTCCAGTACTGAAAGTGATTTCAAATTCATTCTAGTCTCCATATGTACTTCCGCGAATCTTTTCATAAGATCAAAGCACTGCCTGTATCCACCGCGCCAGAGCTTCAGGTTCCGAACCTCATCCAATCTGCCGTTTCTGGACTTGCGCAGGAAAACGATCAGGCCGGGAGGAATCTCTTCAGAGCCGGCGCTGCCGCAGTTTTCACAGACTATTCCTCCCGAAGAGGCATTCCAAAGTGATGATCCGCGGGAATCGCAGCCGCATCGCGTACAGCGGTCCAATTCCATAGCGAAGCCGGAAAGCCTTAGAGCCTTTTCGATGCCGGAACATAATACAGGCCAGAACGGAGCGCCTGCGGCGAAGTTGTCCTGAACACCTCTAATCAGGTGGAACATAGGATGGGAGGGTTCGCTGCCGGTGACGGAATGCAGAAGCCATTCGATAAACAGGCAAGAGTGAACGAAGGCATCGGGATTACCGCGGATGGAATCGTAATGGTCGATAACGGTGGCTTCAGTAGCAGTATCCAGCTCCCTGCCCTCCCTTCTGGAAAGAGAAATATCCACCATGGATAGAAGCTCTATCCTTCCGTAGAAAGGGCTTTTCGGTCTGAGAGCGCCTTTAACAATTGCGGATATCCTGCCGAAATCCAGTGAATAGAGAGTAAGTATCAGGGAAGATTCGCTCCATCGAATCCGGCGAAGAACAAATGTAGGGGTTGTTACACGAATAGTATCACACTCCGAAGATAGATGCTCCCGCCCGGGACATCAGTCCGATTCGTCCCCCTGATCCTCAAGGGGTTCTACTTTGACATAGAGAATCCGCTGAGCCCTGACCTGTTCAACTGTGAACTTATAACCTGAAAGCTCGGCTGCATCATGCTGGCGGGGTATTTTACCCATAAGGCTGTAGATCATGCCTCCGAGGCTTTCGTATCCATCGTCTTCAAATGTTGTTCCCAGCAGTTCGTTCAGGTCGTCTATAGGTATGCGGGCGTCCAGAATGTAGGAGCTGCCGTCAAGTTTTCTTACAAGAAGGGCTTCCTTATCATACTCATCCAGGATCTCCCCGAAGACCTCCTCCATAATATCCTCAATTGTTACAAGTCCCGCGGTTCCGCCGTATTCGTCAACCACAATTGCCATGTGTATTCTGTTCGCCTGGAATTCGCGGAGGAGTTCATCTATCCTTTTGTACTCCGGAACAAAGTACGGCTTCCTCAGGATACTCTTTAATTCAAAACTGTTGCTGTCTTCGGAAAGAAGAACGAGGATATCTTTTGCGTACAGCACACCCCGGACATCGTCAATCCGCTCTTCGTAGACCGGTATCCTCGAATGCCCCGCCTTTTTCAGTTCTTCGACTACTTTTGACAGATTCGACTTTATTTCCACGCACACAATGTCAATACGGGGAACCATGACCTCTCTGACGATCTTATCGGAGAAATCAATAATGCTGTCCATAAGCTCTTGTTCTTTTTCAAATTCCCCTGGATCACCCTTCTCCCGGCGTCTTTCCAGCCAGATGACATCGGGGGGAGTAATAAGCCAGTCTGCGGAATCGGGGTTATCATTCCTGCTGTTTCTGAAAATAAGAAGAGCAGGTAGACGGAAGGGAAGTGAAATTACCCAGTATGGAACCTTCAGAAATGACAGTAATCGAAGGGCATTCCTTTTTGCCATGATGGAAGGCAGAATCACAGAAAGAATGAATACTGCAAGGATAAGAATGAGTACTGTAAGCCAATATGGCATCGTAACATATGAAGATGATTCTTCCGCCAGCAGAATCGTACCGGCTCCAGCGCCGATCATAGCGGCAAAATTCAACAGCCATAGTATTCCCAGGTGAAAAAAGGCCACCTGTCTCCGTTCTGACGGGTCTCTGCCTTTAGAGAGAACAACTTCAGGTATACATGCCCTGATCCCCGAGGAAAGGAACAGCATAAGAAGAAAGGTCAGGTATACGATAAGAGCTGTAATCAAATCTCCACCTGTTTCCCTTGGGCACGCGCTACAAGAATATCGACTTCCCCGCTCATAATAGCAGCATCCTCCTCGCTATGGTGCGAATAGCCTTTGAGGTGAAGGTAACCGTGAAAGATCCGCTCAAGCAACGCTTCAATGGGCGGGAACAGCCGTCCGTCAACGTATATCGTACCCTCAGGCCTGTCTTCTTCCCCAATAGCCAGATCAAAAGAAAGTACATCTGTAGCTCTGTCAATATGCCTGTAATCTCTGTTCAGAACCCTGATATATCCCGGATCAGTCAGAACCACTTCAACGCAGCCCTCGATCAGGTTTTCTGTCAGGCTTTGTATTTCCTCCACACAGAAACCTGCATTATCAAGGATTATACTGATATCAGCCATTTGAATCACCTATTGGATAATCGCTTACCCTCTTGTAAAATTTACTTTCAAGAACGGAAGTAAAGACCTTTACAATGGTTTTAAGGTTTCTTCGAGTAAGATGACAGTCATCAAGCTCACCCTCGAGGTCATTTTCATCTACAACCCTCGCGACAAGTTCAGCCACTCCTTCGGGAGAAGTAAGGTTTTTAGTTGAGGAAGACGCCTGGTCTGCAAGCAGAACAAGAGCAGCCTCTATGGTCTGCGGCCTTGGACCCGGATAGGAAAAATCCGCCTTCTTCACGCTTTTCGGGTCACTTGATTCCTGCAGGGCTTTATTGTAGAAGTACTTGGTAAGACCTACTCCGTGATGCTGCTGGATAATATCAATAACGGCTCTGGGAAGCTTTGCTTTTTCAGCCATCGCAGCTCCGTCCCTCACGTGTGAAATGATCTTAATGGCACTTTCCCACGGGTTCATTTTGTCATGCGGGTTCTCCATGTTTCTCTGATTCTCTATGAACATTTCCGGATCCGCCATCTTTCCTACATCATGGAAATACCCGCCTGCGGAAGCGAGTGATTCCCATGCATTGATAGCTCCCGCTGCCCGTCCTGCAAGCTCAGCAACGGTTTGTGAGTGATTCCATGTTCCGGGGGCAACTTCCCGCATCTGTTTCAGAAGAGGATGATCTGTTTTGTTGACTTCATCGATTGATAGAACCGTATAGACACTAAATATTCTTTCAAAAAGGAATAGAAGCGCATGCGCAGAACCTATCCCGATAACGGGAACGAGCAGAAGACCCAGAATGGATTCCGTCATGGATGATGAGTAGAGAGATGTGTTAAGCATATGCAGCAGAAGAAACACGCCAACACCTCCGCCTGCCGCCAGACCTATCGCAACAGGAACACTGCGTCTTTCCCTGACATCCCATACGGTGAGGGATGCCAGAATTCCTGAAACAGCTGAAATCAGTACAACTGAATATGGGTGAGGGTGAACAAGGCCCAGTACGATGGAGAAGATCAGTGTGAAGAAAACCGCGTGCCTCCGGTGAAAGAATATACTTGTCAGGGCCGCTCCGAATGTGACCAGGGATGCACAGGGATAACTGGTACTGTTCTTGAGGACCAGCCATAGAGTTCCGGTTGCGGCAAGGGATAGCACCCATATCACACTCAGAAGAAGAAATCTGTTCGCCGCTTTCCATGTATCCGGCATAATGTCATGAACGTAGAAGAATGCTATTCCCACTATTAACAAAACGAGAAGAAGCAGGCTTAATACATGCTTGAATCGACGATTTTCCATGGCGGTATTCTTCAGGTGGTCCAGGTATTCTAACGTTCTTGAAGTCACCTGCTCATTAGCTTTGAGAAGGACACTTCCCGCCGTTATCGTTGTGTCGATATTACTGAGCCCTGCGATGGCAGTCTCAGCGTTTGCCTGCCTCGAGGAGTCATCCACTATGAGGTTTGGACGCAGAATGGAGGAGATCTCTTCAAGATCATCACCGGAGAAATTCAATACCGACATTCTTATCTCAAGAATATCCCTCACATCCTCTATTTCGTTGATATCAAAAAGCTGCCTGTCCTGGGTGCCGGAGGAGCTATGGAGGACAGCTTGTTCTCCATCGTAATACTCACGAACATCAACCAGGTCGAATACACCCTCTTCGTAGATCGATTGCAGCTCTCCCACCATACCGCTGGCAAAAGAAGAATCGTATGTCGTAAGAAACAGCATAGGGTAAAGCCTGCTCCGGAGAGGTTGCCAGACCTCCCTGTCAAACTTGAGATGTACAGGTATGGATTCAAGCATTGCATCACGTATTTCCCTGAATTCCTGCGCATGGTACGGGAGGTTGAAATTAACAGGAGCAACTATATCGTGGGGGAGGGTCTGGCCGACATTCAGTTCCAGATCAATAATGTGCTTGTCAGGCATGAAAAAAAGATAGAAAGTGCCGATGAATACAGTTACAACAAGGCTCCCGATCAGTAAATTCCTGATTTTCATCAGCTGCCTTCATCTCGTTCAAAAGCTGAAATAATACTCTGGACAAGAGGATGTCTTACTACATCGTTCTGGTCAAGGTATGTGAATTCTATACCCTCTATACTCGAAAGGATCTTACTTATTACGACGAGTCCCGAAGATGAGGGGGGTTTGAGATCAATCTGGGTAATGTCTCCTGTAATAACCGCTCTTGAGCTGTATCCCAGTCTTGTAAGAAACATTTTCAGCTGTGTTATAGTTGTGTTCTGAGCCTCATCGAGGATAACAAAAGCGTTGTTCAGGGTTCTTCCCCGCATATATGCAAGGGGTGCGACTTCAATTACCCGGTTATCCAGGGACCTTCGTACTCTTGCAGGGGATAGAGTATCATCCAGTGCATCGTATACAGGTTTCAGATAAGGGTCTATCTTCTGCTGAAGGTCTCCCGGCAGGAATCCCAGTCTTTCCCCGGCCTCAACAGCAGGCCTTGATATGATTATTCTGTCAACTTCACCGTCGGTAAGGGCAGCTACAGCACTTGCTACTGCAAGGAATGTCTTTCCAGTTCCCGCAGGACCAATGCAGAATACCAGCTCAGAATTCTTGATTGCGCGCAGGTACTCCTCCTGCCCTGCAGTTTTTGGAATTATCCGCCCCGCACGCCCCGGAACTGAGAGTTCAAGAGATACGTCATGCTCATCGGGGAAACTCAGAGCAGCATCAATACTGTGGTCGTTCAGGCTGCCGGAGGCAATAATTTCATGCTTCAGCCTTGCGATAACCGCTGCAGCCTTATCAACTGATGACCCTCTTCCGGAAATACTGAGGCTGCCGTCCCGGTAAACGGCTTTAACGTCCAGTTTTCTGCAGATATGTCTGAGGTTGGTGTCGCCGGTACCGAATATCTTGGCCGCGGATTCTCTGGAAAGGTTTATTTTCGATTCTCTGGAATGATCTTGCATTCAGTAAGTTCTTTCAGATAAAAGGAAGACTCTCCACAAAAAATGTGAAGAGCCTTCCATATCCGCTGATAATTCTAGCGTGTTCCTCCAAAACCCGCAGAGCGGGTAATGTCAAGAATCTGTCCTGGGTAAATCAGGTTAGGATCACTGATTATACTGCGGTTAGCTTCGTAAAGCTGAGGCCACATGCCTCTGTCGCCGTATACTCTGCTGAAACCAGCTATCTTACCAAGGAAATCTCCCTCGATAACTGTGTATCTGCTGAGCATAGGCAGGGGAACCCAGAGAGTGTGTCCCGCGTAGATAAGGTTAGGATCGCTGATGGTGTCGCGGTTGCGCTCGTAGATAGCAGGCCACTGCGAACCATCGCCGTAATTGTAGTGATAGGATGCTATTAACCACAGGCATTCGCCATCAACGATGGTATGCTGGACACCGGAACCGAGAAGGCGTGCGATCTCTGCCCTGAGGGCGTTGATCTCGCTTGTCAGCTCGGCGATCCGTGCATTGATTACGGCCATTTCGTCTCGCAGAGGAAGTACCTGAGGTTCAAGTATTGCTATACGAGCATCCGCCTCGGCCTTTCTCCATTCCCAGTAAGCGATCTGAAGATGAATATCATCATCTCCCATTGCTTCGATTTCAGCTTGTGAATACGCTGAAAGCTCCTCGGCTGTCCAGGTCTTAGCCAGACCCGTTGATGCAAGGCCGAGGCAAATCATCAGAGCTAATACTAGTGTACGCTTCATTGTTTTTCCCCTTTCCTTGCTATCGGCTTCCGCCGCCGAGTGCATAATATTCTGCCTGAAGTTCAGCAAGCTCTGCTTCAAGTACAGCTATCTCTACAAGTCCGTCTGCTATCCGACCCGGCAGAGTTGCAAGTTCCTCCTCAAGACCATCTGCTCTAGCTTCTGCAGCAAGAGCCGCAGCACGGGCGTCGTCTCTTGCCTGAAGCTCTGCGGCGCTCGGTCCACATGCCGCCAGAAGCAAAGACACTGTCAGGAGTCCAAGACAGAACCACTTTGTTCTCGCCTTGAGCATACCTGGCACCTCCTCTCGATTTCATTCGGTTTGGGTTACTTACGAAAATACAAAAGTACTCATACATTCTCACATACTCGTACAGCTAGACACCAATATAGAATCTTAACGAAAATGGAATTGATGTCAAGAAGAATCTATCAGCTATTTAACAGGTCTTCCATTGTCTCCTGCGATACCATAAATATAGAGAAAGACCAATTGAAAGACCCACAATATCCGCGAGCAGATCACCGGCTGAACAATCTCTCCCGGGGACAAAACTCTGATGTATCTCGTCGCTGACGGCATAAATGAACCCCAGGATAAACATGATCGGAACAGGACTTAAGGTTCTGCAGAGATCACGGTTCAGAATCATGGAAATAGATAAAAGAAAATACATTCCTGCGTGAAGGACTTTATCCTGATGCGGAAACAGAGGAGGGATGACTTTCAATGATGGTTGATGACTGAGGTAGAATATCCCTCCCAGCATTGTAAGCAGAAATACTCTTTTCACAACCGTTACAGCGAGAGTCCTTGCTGTCATCGGTCCTTCCGCTTTCCCGGAAGACCGATCTTTCTTACAACGCATGTGCCCGAGCCTGCTTTCCGGGCATCTGACACGGCTTTCTCGGCTTCTCCTGTGAGCAGCAGAACCGTTCTGTTAACGTGAGTGTAAACACATCCAATTGAAGCGGAAACCATGGCTGCAGAATCAGGTATCTTTCCATGGTGTTTAAATGAAAGGGCATCTACAGCCCTCTGACTCATAGCCTCCATCACCGCTTTGCCTGCCCTGGGAATGCAGGCAGCAAAACTATCAGGTCCTGTCCTGGCGATGAATACATCCTCTGAGAAACAGTTACGGAAACGTGCAGCGGCATCCACCAGCAGTCGGTCGGCTTCGATATAGCCAAGCGTTCGATTCATTTCTCCGAAGCCATCAATGTCTGCAACAATAAGACCAACATACCAGCCGTATGTCTGAACCTCCTTGGCCATATGATGAAGATGTCTGTCCAGCAGTGTTATGCCTGGAAGCCCAGTAAGCGTATCCCTGCCCGAGATATTCCTGAACCTCTGCCTCAGTCCGGCAAGCTCTTCTATCATTGAGAATATTCCCGCCGCTGTCAGCAGAATTCCTTCATGATACTGCATGAAGGCATTATCGTCCTCATGTTCGGCGATTATCAGAGCGATGACTTCTTTCTCCCTGATGACGGGAACTCCAATACAGCTTCCTGCCCTGTCATGCATGCCCGGTTCGAGGGTGAACGCGTGCACATTCTTTCCTCCAGATCGTATTCTTGAGCGTCTGCAAGGAACTCTGTTCTTTAAGATCCATCCTGCCATTCCCGCTGAGCAGTCATAGGTCTTCCCACGTCTCCACCTGGCAAGAGGCCCTCTTGAAACCCATACCCTTGTTCTGTTGTGCCTTGTGTCAACGTCGGCTATCGTAATAGTTGATTCCGGTATTAATTCCGAGAGGATCCCTGCCATTCCATGCACGGCTTTGTCAAGATTGTTATCATTGCAGGCGGCAATGAGCTTTGCCATCCATGTAAATTCATCCCAGAAAGGAGAGGCCTCTCTGCTGCATGTTCTCAGAAAAATCTCTGATAGGTTCTCCAGATCCGATATAATGCTGTCAGAAGGTTTATTCTCAGAAAAATCCTGAAGAAGGAAACCTTCGAGTGCTGTCTCTCCGCGAAGAGGGCACAGGATGATCCAGAGGGAATCCCCGTCCTGCGCCCCGGGGAAACGGTACGGTGACAATTCCGAACGTTCTTCTGTTGAGTTCGCTCTGATGACGGCAGTTTCTCTGCTGTTCTCCGCTATTCTCGCCAGTCTGTGCTTTGCTGGAAGCATGAACTTTGAAATAACGATCCTATCGCTTGCAACATGCTCAGCCAGCCGGTAAAAACCATCATTGCTTCGGACGAACAGACAGGTTGAATCGGCTCTGCTGCTCTTATGTACCATCTGAAGAATCGGATAGGAAGTACCTGAAAAAACAGCTGGAAGAATCTTCCCTTCTTTTTCTCCTTTGCTTTTCGCCCTGGAGTAAGCCGGATCCCCGGTATAGAACTCCCTCTCCGCCAGCCAGTCAGATGCAAGACCGAAAAGGAAAGGAACAAGGAGCGATTTCAGGGCGGGCAGGAGTGATGGAATAAGCCTTGAGATGAAAGGTTCTCCCCCCGTCCAGATGGAGGCGTTGAGAAGGGAGAACGCTTCAATAAAACCGATAACAAGACCCAGCTCGGTTGCCGACCCGTCATTCGAGGGCAGCGATGCCCACATGAGAAAGAGCAGGTAAACCGAATAGAAAATGCTGTCTGAGCCTCCTGTGAGCTGGACGCTGAGAAGAAGGCCAGCGCAAACCCAGTAGAGTATGATCCTATTATCTGTCTGTATGATTTTTTTCTGAAACAGCTGAGCGAGCGCCGCACAAAGGAGCAGCAGACCCGTTCCAAGAAGGAGTAGAACAGGATCAGCTGTGTACGATCCGCTGCTTCGGAATCTGCCTGAAGCAAGAACAAGGAACAGCACCAGCAGGGCAGCATACCCGGCAATTCTCAGAATTCTCAAAATGCTTGTTTCTCCAATGCTGTTGTTGCTGCATTGTATTTCACGGGCACTTAATAGATACGAATATGTGAAAATGAAAGGTAGCCGTCCCTATTGTATTTTACCATCCTGTCCCGCAGGGGGTTGACGATAAGGACAAAGTTTCAGATTAATATGCTACTTATATATGAAATCACCGAAAGATCCCCTGATACCGCTCGGACCGGATAACTTTAAAGCCAGAGAACACATAACATTCAATACTATTACAGTGCCAGCTTTCGTAGCAGGTGCATCTGACGCATACATTTCACTGGTCAAACCCGAACTGAAGAGGATAAATGAGCAGAAAACCGATGCCCGGATTATCACAGACTGACCTTGAAAAGAAAACACTTGTTGAGCTCCAGGCCCTGGCTAAGGAAAAGGGACTCGAAAAAGTATCCGGAATCAGAAAAAAGGACCTGATAATAAAACTGCTTGAAAGAAAGACCGAGAGAAATGGTCTGGAGTTTTCTACAGGAGTGCTGGAAGTCCTTTCGGAGGGATATGGATTTCTCAGATCAAATGAAGGCAGTTATCTGCCCTCATCCACGGATATTTACGTATCTCCATCCCAGATCAAGCGTTTTAACCTGAACACGGGAGACAGTATTTCAGGACAGGTGAGAAAGCCAAAGAACGGAGAGAAGTACCTTGCCCTTCTGCGGATAGAGAGTGTTAACGGAAGAAGTCTTGAAGAGCTCAAGAGCAGACCAAGGTTCGACAACCTAACTCCTTACTATCCGGAAGAGCGTTTTATCCTCGAGACTACACCGGAGAACATGTCCGGCAGGATACTTGATCTTCTTGCTCCAATAGGCAAGGGACAGAGAGCTTTAATAGTGTCTCCTCCCAGAGCCGGTAAGACCATTCTGCTTCAGCACCTGGCAAACAGTATGTCCGCTAACCATCCCGACGCCAAACTCCTGATTCTCCTCATTGATGAGCGTCCCGAAGAAGTGACGGATATGAGAAGACATGTATCAGGAGAGGTTATCGCATCCACATTCGACGAAAATCCCAAAAGACATATCCAGATAGCTGATATGGTTCTCGCGAAAGCCAAGAGGCTCGTTGAAAGCGGTTACGATGTTGTAATTCTTCTGGATTCCATTACAAGGCTTGCAAGGGCAAACAATCAGGTTATGCCTCATTCGGGCAAGATCCTTTCAGGAGGAGTGGATTCCAATGCTCTTCAGAAACCGAAAAGATTCTTTGGTGCAGCAAGGAATATTGTTGAAGGAGGAAGCCTTACCATAATAGGGACAGCTCTGGTAGATACCGGAAGCAGGATGGATGAGGTTATATTCGAGGAGTTCAAAGGAACAGGTAATTCAGAAATAGTTCTTGACAGGCGTCTTGCGGATAGAAGAATATGGCCTGCCATCGATATAACAAAATCAGGCACTCGGAAGGAAGAGCTTCTGGTTGATGAAGAAAGCCTGAGCAGAATATGGATCATGAGAAAGATCCTCGTTGACATGAACCCGGTTGAAGCTATGGAAGTCTTGAAGAAACAGCTCTCGAAGCATAAATCGAACAAGAGATTCCTTGACGCAATGGGTACAATGTCAGAATGATACCACTTATTCTGTTTGCTGACATGGAGGAAATGAATTGAAGAAGGATATACATCCCAAATACAATGAGGTAACATTCAGTTGTACCTGCGGAAACAAGATCAAGACTCGCTCAACAGGCGGTGACAAAAAGTTCGATGTCTGTTCAAACTGTCATCCCTTCTATACCGGTAAACAGAAACTGGTTGACTCCGCGGGCAGGGTTGATAAGTACCTCAGGAGATACGGGAAAAAAGAAGACAGCGCAAAGTAGCTGTAGAATCTGAGCATGACCGGGGGAGCTTCGACGCTCCCCCTTCCTTATTCTAAGTTTCTTGTAGGAGAAAAATGAATAACAATTCAGCAAAGAACAGCGAGACAGCTCCAGAGGAATCGAAGACCGGTGGTCAGGCGGTGCTCGAAGGAGTGATGATGCGTTCCCCCGTTTCCACTGCAGTTGCGGTTAGAACCCCCGATGGAACGATCCTTGTTAAAAAACTAAAAATAAAAGAACTCAAAAACTGCGGCAGTATATGGAGCAAACCTGTTTTCAGAGGTGCAGCAACATTGATAGATACCCTGAGGCTGGGAATGAAAGCCCTTAACTGGTCAGCGGAGATTGCTGAGGAATCCGCAGGTTCCGGTAAGAAGAGCGGAGGCTCGGGCTTCACAACCTTCCTTACTACAGCCTTTGCGTTTACACTCGCCATCGTGCTCTTCGCCTGGCTGCCGCTGCAGAGCAGCAAATGGATACTTGAAGGCAGTTCTTCCGCAGTTACCGCCAGCGGTCAGTTCGGAATACATATGCTGGCAGGCCTGTTCCGTTTGATCGCCTTTCTTCTCTATCTGGGTGCAATATCATTCATGCCGGATGTCAGAAGGCTGTTTATGTATCATGGAGCTGAACATCAGACTATTCACGCCTGGGAGAAGGGACTTACGCCACTGGCGGAAAATGCTGTAGAGCAGAGTCCGCTGCATCAGAGGTGCGGGACCAGTTTTCTGCTGCTTGTCATGCTTGGAACCATACTGTTCTACGGCATCTTCGATTCACTGGTCATACTGATTACAGGCTACAACCCCAGTGCTTTAATCAGAGTGCTTTACCATCTGCCTCTCATTCCTCTCGTCATGGGGCTCAGTTATGAACTCCTCAAGCTGGCGGACAAACATCTCGAAACTTCAGCGATCGCAAAGGCTGTTACAGCTCCTGGACTTCTGCTTCAGAAACTCACCACGAGAAAAGCAGGAATAAAGGAGATTGAAGTGGCGGTTGCGTCTCTGTACGTTTCTCTGGGCAGGAAACCCGGACCTGATGTCGAAATACTTGGCAGAGATTCGGATAATCATCCAGAGGAGGAAAATGAAAGCCTTTGATAAAGGATCCATGGAGCAGAGGCTCAAGGAAATCGACGAAAGCCTCTGTTCCCCGAAAACTCTCAAGAGTCCATCGCTTATACGGTCGCTTACCTTCGAACGTGCCGGTCTGTCAAAAATTCTCAGCGCCATAGGTGAAATTGAAGAAGTCGGTTCATCACTTGAAGAGACAAGGGAACTTCTGGAAGATGATGACCGGGAACTGGCAGCCCTGGCAGCCCTTGAGATCCCCGAAATGGAGATGAGGCTTGAAAAACTTGAAAATCAGCTGAAATTACTTCTCATACCCCCGGACCCTAATGACAATAGGGACGTTATCATCGAGATTCGCTCGGGAACAGGGGGAGAAGAGGCAGCCCTGTTCGCCGCAAACGTTTACAGAATGTACACGGCTTTCGCCCAGAAGAACGGATGGTCCCAGGAGATATTCAGCAGCAGTGGTTCGGAAAGGGGAGGATTCAAAGAAGTTACCTTCGCCCTCAGAGGCAAAGGCGTATACAGCAGAATGAAGTTCGAAGCGGGTGTACACAGAGTACAGAGGGTCCCCGAAACGGAGACATCCGGAAGGATACACACTTCCGCCTGTACTGTAGCGGTACTCCCGGAGGTAGAGGAAGTTGAGATCATCGTTAATCAGGATGATCTCAGAATTGATGTCTACCGCTCTTCCGGCCCCGGAGGACAGAGCGTCAACACCACAGATTCCGCAGTGCGGATTACCCATATACCCACAGGACTGGTCGTTTCGTGTCAGGACGAGAAGAGCCAGCTTAAAAATAAAGTGAAGGCTATGAAAGTCCTCAGATCAAGGCTCTTCGCGAAAAAGCAGGAAGAGGAGAATGCCAAACGGGCAGAGACCAGGAAGAGCATGGTGGGTTCCGGTGACAGAAGCGCCAAGATCAGAACTTACAATTTTCCCCAGGGAAGAGTTACCGACCATAGAATACATCTCTCCCTTCATTCGCTGAAGGACGTTCTGGGCGGGGATCTTGACCAGATCATCGGACCGCTTATCGAAGCCGAACAGGAAAGGCTCCTCTCGGAGGTTTCGTCCGGACTGTGAGAAGCCTGACTGTTCTTGAAGCCTGCCGATGGGCCGAGGCTGAACTGGTAGAGCTTGAATCGCCCAGGCTGGAAGCTGAACTGCTTCTGTGCGACTTAATGAACTGGAAACGGCACGAACTGTATCTGAACCATGAATGTGATCTGCAGGAGACCTGTCTGGGTAAATACAGAAAGGCAGTCCACAGACGGATGAACAGGGAGCCTATTCAGCATATAACAAAAAGTGTGGATTTCCTCGGCCGTTCGTTCGTAGCGGGGCCGGGAGCCCTTATTGCCCGGCCTGAAACAGAGTACCTTACCGAGCTGTTCATCAATGAACTTTCCGAGCCTGAATATATTCTTGATGTTGGCACCGGATCCGGCGTCATAGCGGTTTCAATTGCTCTTGCGTATCCGGCCGCGCTGGTAATCGGAACAGATGTCAGCCGGGAAGCCCTGATACTCTCGCGAAGGAATAAAGAGCTTTTCAATGCCCGCAACCTGGTTCTGATCAGAGCGGATATGATCAAAGCATTCAGACAGGATGTTAGAATATTCGATGGTATTGTCGCTAACCTTCCCTACATTCCTTCAGATCAGATACCTGATCTTGAGCCTGAAGTAAGGGATGGAGATCCCCTGATAGCGCTTGACGGGGGGGATTCCGGGCTTGAACTGGTTCTCTCATTAACAGCTTCCGCCCCGGCCGTTCTGCGAAAAGGAGGGTTTCTTGCCCTTGAACTGGACCGGGAACAGGTAAAAACGGTTTCAGAAACACTTGAGGAAGATCCTCTATGGGAAGATGTGAGAGCATTCAGCGATCATACCGGCCGGCCCAGAGTTGTCACAGCCCGAGCGATCTGATCGTTGGGCCGAACATCACTTGTGACACTTGCAGAACTTGTAAAAATGCTTCCGGGTATGCATATTTCTTTACTGCAAAAATATTGTGGTGATGTGTCTGGAGGGAAATGAGTATTAGCATCAGCAGGTCCCATACAAGACAAGTTATAGCTGGAGGCCTGCCGATTGGGGGCGGGGCGCCCATATCCGTTCAATCCATGACTAACGTTCCCACTACCGACGTTGAAGCTGTCTGCAATCAGATAAACATGCTGGCGAGCCGGGGGGCTGAAATAGTTCGAGTAGCGGTACCGGACAGGGAATCTGCTGCCGCTCTGCGGAGTATTATCGAAAGATCTCCCGTTCCCGTGGTATCGGATATCCACTTTGACCCTGAGCTTGCCATACTGGCGCTCGATGCCGGAATAAACAAATTGAGGCTCAATCCAGGAAACATAAGACGAAGGACTGATATCTGGAAAATCTCCGAAAAAGCATCAGAGGAGCAGGTTCCCATCCGCATAGGAGTAAATTCCGGCAGCATCCCGGGTGATCTTCGGGATAAATACGGAGGGGTGAATAGAGATTCGATGTGGGCCGCCGCACAGAGACATCTGGTTCTCTTTGAGGAAACCGGTTTTCAGGATATTGTCCTTTCCCTGAAATCAAGCGATCCCATGCTTACAGTGGAAGTCAACAGGCTGGCGTCAACCGAATGTGATTACCCGCTTCATCTGGGTGTTACCGAAGCGGGTCCGCAACTTACAGGAAGCGTGAGAAGTGCTGTGGCTCTTTCTGTTCTGCTGGCGGAAGGGATAGGCGACACGCTGCGAGTTTCGCTATCCGGTTCACCGGAGAAGGAACCTCTGGTTGGATGGGAGATTCTCTCTTCGCTTGATATCAGACGTAGGTTTCCGAGGATAGTAAGCTGCCCCACATGCGCCAGAGCCAGGATAGATGTCGCCGGTATCGCTGAATCGGTTCAGGAGAGTATAGCAGGAAAAACAGGCAACATCACCATAGCAGTGATGGGCTGCGAAGTTAACGGCCCGGGTGAGGCTAGAGACGCGGATATTGCTCTTATCGGAACACCATCCGGAATACAGCTTTTTATTGATGGGAAAACAACCGGTGAGATAATTGATTCCGACATTCAGGGATATCTTAACGGGATTGTGGATTCATACATTCAGAGAACAGGAAATAACGCGGGAGGATAACAGTGGTGTCTAACAAGACCGTGAAAATTCAACTTGAGAGAATCCTGAACGAGAATTTCGAAGAGCTTGATATAAGGTTTACCGATCTTAAGGGGCACTGGCGTCATGTAACAGTGCCGGTATCGATGGTCAACGAAGATTTCTTCCTTAGCGGAGTTGGGTTTGACGGATCCACTCTGGCCGGCATGACTCAGACGAAAGCGGGAGATCTTGTTCTCAGACCCGATCCCAGAAGGGTTTTCGAGGATAAGTTCACCGAGAGAAAAACACTCGTAATTTTCGCCGATATAGTTGATCCGGCAAGCGGAGAAGCCTTTTCCAAGGATCCGAGGAGCATAGCAAGAAAAGCAGCCGGTTATCTGAAAGACTCCGGTATGGCCACCGACAGCTTCTGGGCCCCTGAGTTCGAATTTTACATTTTCGACGAAGCCTGCTTCTGGTCCGAACCGGGAAGCCAGGGATACCGGGTGGGGAGTATAGAGAAACCCGAAAACGCAAAAATTGCCGATGCCAAAGGGTTTGCTCATGCCTGCAAATCCGGGTATCACATGATGTATCCCGTGGACAGTCTTCATGATATAAGGTCTGAAATCACTATGCTGATGCAGCAGGCAGGAATACAGATAAAGTACCACCACCATGAGGTGGGCAGGATGGGTCAGAGTGAGGTGGAAGTTACCTTTTCTCCTTTCCTCAGCGCTGCGGACAATGTAATGCTGACCAAGCACATTGTCCGGAATGTCGCGCTGAAGCACGACCTTTCCGCAACTTTCATGCCAAAACCCGCCGAAGGTGAACCGGGCTCCGGCATGCATTTTCATATTTTCATGACAGACAAACAGAAAAGGATCTTCTTTGACAAAGAAGGTTACTGCAATCTCAGCAAACCCGCGATGAACGCGATTGCCGGAATTCTCTATCATGCCCCTGCTGTGTGCGCTTTCAGCAACGCATCGGTTAACAGCTATCACAGGCTTGTTCCGGGGCAGGAGGCGCCTGTATTCAGGTTCTTTTCCGGTCCTAACAGAAGCGCTGCCATCAGGGTACCATCCTATGCCAGAACGGCTGAATCAATGCGGTTCGAGTACAGGGTTCCCGATGGGATCAGTAACCCTTACCTCTCGATGAGTGCGATACTAATGGCTGCGATTGATGGAATGAAAAAGGAAATGGACCCTGAGAAACTAGGTTTCGGCCCGATTGATGAAAATGTTTTTGCGACTGGCTACAATACGGATAACCTTCAAATGCTTCCCCGAAACCTGGTTGAAGCCCTGGATGCCCTTGAAGCTGACAGGGAATTCCTTGAAACGGGAGAAGTTTTTTCGAAAGATATGATCGATGATTATATTACAATGAAGAGAGATGAAGCCGCAAGTTTCCAGGGAAGCCCTCACCCGAAGGAGCATTCCCTCTATTTCAGTCTTTAGAAAAGGGGTCAAAAAGATGCAGAAGTTACTGGTTCTGATGTTCAGTGTGCTTATTCTTGCTCTTGCATGCGGTGAGCAGCCTGCAGAAGACATAGCTGTAGATGAAGGTACCGAAGAAGGTTTAGCTACAGAGGAATACCTGCTTCCCGAGGCGGATGAATACCTGATCCTTTCCGATTCAATAGGGATCGAACTGGGAGACAGCAACTACGTCTTCGGCCAGATTGCCGGAGCCGACATTACGCCTAAAGGGGAAATCGCGATTCTGGATGCTCAGAGAAGCTGCGTAAGTATCTTCTCTCCATCTGGGGAGTTCGTGCAGAGTATTGGCCGCCAGGGAAGCGGCCCCGGTGAATTTCTGCTTTCCAGAGGAATGTCTTTCTTTCAGCATGAAGATGATATCGTAGTGTCTGAGGTTCCTGTTCCCGATTCTCTTGAACCAGGACTAGTGGTTTCAGACGTAATGGGGGGAAAGCTGGTCTACTTCAATTCCGAAATGGAATACATGATGGATGTTCAGGGCTTTTACCCGTCACCTCCCGCGGTTCTTGCATGTGTAGATAACAGTGCTATTGTAGGGATGAAACCTGACTTCGTGCAGAACGAAGATGGAATGTACATGGGCTTCACCATTGGAAGATGGGAAATCGGTGAGACAGAACCATCCGTAATCTATTTTGAAAGCATGTCACCCTTCGATCCAGCTGATCTCACTACTATGCAGGATGATATACTCAGCTTCGGAGTTACTCCCGAGGGAATCGTACTGACTGCGTCTCTGTCCACCGAGGTGTATGAATTCACCGTGTGGAGTGCTGATGGAGAAGAGCTGTTCACCGAAGTTGATGAGAATTTCGAAAGAGTGCCAAAAACACAGGAAGAGATAGATCTTGAAACCGAAATGGTTAACAACATGATGATCCAGCAGGGAATGCCTGAATCGATGGCCAACTGGGAGCCCGATCCGTACAATTCGGCAATAGCTGGACTCTGGGTTGATGGTCTTGACAGGATATGGGTAACAAAAGGAACAACCGTGACACCATCCTTCAATGTATACGATATGGATGGTACTATTCTATTCACCGCCGCGCTCGATGCGGGCGAAAGAGCCAGCACATGGCAGGTTCTAATCCAGGAAGACCGGTTCCTTGCCTTTGATGCCGATCCGGAGCTTTACCCGCAGGTATTCATCGGGAATCTGCCTGGAATCGAAAAAACCGGCACAGAAGAAGAAGGCCAGCACTAATCTTCCGAATATTCAGGAGAAGGGGGAGGACATGCCTTCCCCCTTTCACCATACAGCGCCTCGTGTACCTTGACTGCCAGATCCTGATTCGTGAACGGTTTCTGGATGAAGTGTACACCCTCATCCAGCACTCCGTGGTGGGCGATTACGTCAGCAGTGTAACCGGACATGAACAGGCGTTTAATATTCGGGTGGACTGACAGTAATTTCTTTGCCAGATCACGTCCATTCATCTGGGGCATCACAACGTCGGTTATCAGCAGATTGATCTCTCCCTGGAGCTCTCCGGCCAGGCGAATAGCCTCACCAGGTGTTAAGGCAACAAGCACCTTGTATCCATGTTGTTCAAGCATCATCTTGGTCAGATGCAGGATAGCAGGCTCATCCTCCACAAGCAGGATAGTTTCGTGCCCGGGCTGGAGCGGTTTTGCAGTGCTGCTACTCTGAATCGGCGCAGTACTTACCTCATACCGGGGCAGGTAGATCTTGAATGTTGTCCCCTGACCCGGTTCACTTTGAACGTAGATGAACCCGTCATTCTGTTTAACTATGCCATAGACCATGGACAGCCCCAGGCCGGTGCCTTCACCGATTCCCTTGGTTGTGAAGAACGGCTCAAATAGATTTCCCAGAATCTCTTTGTCCATGCCGCAGCCGTCATCGCTTATAGACAGCAGTACATACTCGCCTGGAACAAATCCAGGATAATCAGCGCAGTATGCCTCGTCCGGAGTAGTGTTCGCGGTATCGATGGTGACCACGCCTACACCAGCGATAGCATCGCGTGCGTTGACGCACAGGTTGGCCATGATCTGGTCGATCTGAGATGGATCCATCCTGATTGACCACAGATCCCCTCCCGGCAGCCAGGACAGATCGATATCTTCGCCAATCAGCCGCTGCAGCATCTTGTGCATTCCTCCGACTATCTCGTTGAGATTGAGCACTCTGGGCGTGACGGTCTGTTTTCGCGCGAAGGCCAGCAATTGCCTGGTCAGGTCAGCGGAACGCTCTGCGGCCAGGCGGATTTCTGTTAAATGATCGTATAGCGGCCGGTCCGGGTCGACCTGCTCCAGTGCCATTTCTGTATGACCAAGTATCACCCCCAGCATGTTGTTGAAGTCGTGGGCCACGCCACCTGCAAGCCGTCCAACCGATTCCATCTTCTGGGCCAGCCGCAATTGTTTCTCGGTATCCTTGCGCACTGTGATGTCGTGAACAATAGCCTGAGCTCCTACAATCTTACCATCCTTGTGAATCGGCAGAGCGTTTATTTCAACGCAGGCCACGGAGCCATTCTTCTTTATGAATTCGGATTGAACATTCTCAACAGGCAGCCCCTGGGCGGTGGTTTGGAAAGTTGAGATGACATCCGGCAGTACCGCTACAGGTACGAACTTCGATATATTGCTTCCAATCAGTTCAGCGGGAGAGTAGCCGAATACTCGCTCTACAGAGGGTGACACATAACTAATCACAGCATCCAGATCAGCCATGAATATCACATCAAATATACGCTCAGCTATCAACCTGAATTTGTTATCACTCTCCCTGAGAGCTTTCTCTGCCTTCTTACGCTCGGTGATATCGTTGATAATGCAGATGGTTCTTTCATATCCACCATCTGCTTTGTTCAAGCCGGAGGAGTTGATGATGACATCGATCAACTCACCATCCTTCTTGATCATTGTGTATTCTTTATCATATGAGAAACCTGTCTGAAGTATCTCATTTAGAGATTCAGCGGCTTTTTCCATATAGTCGGGGTGGATGATCTTCCCCATAGAATTGCCAATAATCTCCTTTTTTGTATAACCTAAGAAAGCATTAATCCGGTCGTTGCAGTCTACAATTATTCCTTCGGAGTCTATGGAAGTAATCAAGTTTGCAGCAGATTCGAAAATAGAGCGATACCGTTCCTCGCTCCGCTTTAACTTATCTTCCGCATGCTTGCGCTTCGTGATGTCATTCAAAGCGGTTACACGCACATCTCTTCCTTTGTAATGCATCATCTTCGCCTGAATCTCAGAAGGAAAAGTTGACCCATCTTTTCGTAAAGCTGTTGCTTCGTATGGTTCTTCGTAACCGGACAGCATGTTATTCATCACCATCTCGCGGTCTTCAGGTACAATCCATTCAGTACCCATCCTGCCAATAGCTTCCGATGATGTATAACCAAACATTTTCTCTGCTGTCGGGTTCTGCTCAAGACAAACTCCCTTTTCAGAGATGAAGATCGCCTCAAAAGCAGCCTCGGATAAACTTCGGTAACGCTCTTCGGATTCCCTCAGCGCTTCTTCCATCTTCTTCCGTTCGGTGATGTTATTAGAAATACTGACAAGGCCGGTGATATTTCCTTCCTCACCCGTCAGGGGAGAAATTCGCACATCAAAGAACTGGGTTTCACCTTCAACGGAAATGTACTTGGTTTCATATCGATCCGGCTTGCCGCTCTTGATTACCCGCTCGAAGCAGTCAAGAACTATCTTGTGATAGTCAGGAGGTATAAAATCCAAGTAGGGTTTTCCAATCACCTCTTTTTCTGTCAGATCCGGAACGCTATGATTGATAAACCTGATCGTATAGTCAGTGTCCAGTATGATTATGTATTCAGGTGAATCTTCCGTGATTGATCTCCAGTATTCCTCGTATTTCCGCAACTCGACTTCATTGGTGTGCTGTTCAGTTTTGTTTCTCACGTGGGGCATACCTTCAACCTCCGTATGTTCAACTTCCACCGAGCAATGCATAATCTAGTTTCTTTACTGCCGAAGTGTATTCATGTGAAGCTAGACTAATCACGCTCGCACTGGTGTGTCAAGTTAATCAGATCTTCAAGTTCAGCTTTCATTTATTGACGGAACAGCGTTGCCTTCAGTATTGTCGCTTCAGACAGAATGGAGATTTAGACATGAACCACATAGAAGAGATGCATGGCTGGGAGAGGCTCCCTCCGGAAGCCCGGACTGAGGTTGAAAGACTTCTGCATGAAGGGAAAAAGATAGAGGCTATCAAGGTTTATCGTAACCATACGGATGCAACTCTGAAACAGGCGAAGGAGGCTGTGGAATCGGTTGCGTCTGGAATGGGCATCAAACTTACCACTGGCTGTCTGGCACTCGTCCTGCTTCTTATTGTGTGGATTGGATTCGTCGTCGTAATACCCCTCTGGTGAAGTTTGCTGTAACGGAGGGCTGGAGGAAAGCCCTGACCGGGGCACCATCCCCGGCGGTGATTTTCAGCGGGAAACATAAGAGTAGGTAATCTCCAGGCGGGACATCATCGAGCAGCAGATTCTCGAGTATTGGGATCGATGCGCCCAGAAGAATCTCATGTGTATCTGCCGAATCGGGCGGGTCAACTGATAAGGTATCGATACCCACTATTCTTGCCCCACGGTTGACGGCCAGATGGGCGGCGTTCGCGCAAAGGTATGAGTACACCATGCTTTCAACTGAATTCCCTGTTTCATCTGACACTGTCTTCAAGATAAGAGCTTTGCCATCAAGTGAGATATCTTGAATAAATGCTTGATCGATCTCCCGGTTCCCTCTGCAATCGACTACCACTGCTGGTAGAATGAGTCTGTTCAGAGGAATATCGTCAACGAATGTATTGTATCTGGCCAGGTGTGCAGGAGGATCGATATGTGTCCCGCAATGGCTACTCATGGTGAGTTTCGATGTATGAAAAGCAGCATAAACTCTAGTCTCTTTGCTGAATCCGACGTCCCCCGGCCATGAGGGTGTACTTCCATCAAGAGGCCTTGTGATATCAATCAACTTATCTGGCGACAGTCTATACTCCATGAATCAGTATTTCTCCTTAATTCCTGAAGGACATCCTTCTCTCAAAGGACATTCATTGCATAGAGGCTTTGCAGGCCTGCATATCCTCTGGCCGAATCGCACCATGATATGATTGATCCCCGTCCATTCCTCTATCGGGAAAAGCTTCTGAAGAGCGAATTCGGTCTCTTCAGGTGAGCGCGTATTCACAAGCCCCAGTCTGTTTGAAATCCTGTGGACATGGACATCAACACATATGGAAGGTACACCGAAGACCATTCCCATAACGAAATTCGCAGTTTTTCTTCCAACTCCGGGGAGGGTCAAGAGGCTGTCCATACTGCCTGGAACCCTGCCCTCGAAATTGTTTTTCAGGATTTTGGCAATCCTTTTCATCTGCCCCGCCTTCTGTCTGTAGAAACCGGCAGGCCGCAGTAGCTGTTCAAGCTCCTTTATGTCAATGGAGATCATGGCATCGATATCCGGAGCCCTCGTCAGAACCTGCCTTGAAACCATTCTTGTAACGGCATCCCTGGTTCTGAGGCTGATTATGGTTGAGATCAGAACCGGAAAAGCTTCGCGGGATTCCTCCATCGGGGCAGGAATACCAAGCGACTTCAGAGTATTTTTCATACTACTCAGGATGGCAGACGGAGTGGATTCAGACACTATTCGACCCTTATGAAATGCAGCCCCGCCTTACCGTCAGGGTTCAGTATCAGGGCAAGTTTTCCTTTGAGAAGAGAGATAAGGTCATCTCCAAGGGCTTCCTTCCTCCAGCCGGAGAGCTTCAGTAATGAATAGAGCTCCTGCTCATTGTCGGGCGGGTCTTTTGCAAGGGAGCTGATCAGATCCTTTGAAAGAAGGAGTTCCGGAGAGATATCGAGTCGGTTCGATTCCTGCTTCAGAAAAATGCGGAGTATATCCGTACGGGCAGAAACACCGGGTCTTGAATGGTATCTGGGGATTTCGGGAATATTCTTATCTGGAAAGCTTTCAGCGTGCGCTATGGTTTTTAGAATTTCGTCACCCCATTTTGAAATGAAACCGCTTGAGACCCCCCTTACCCTTGAGAGCGACCTTTTAGAAATCGGAGTTATTGAAGTTATTGCGCCGAGTATATGGTCCCTGACAACGAAATTTCTTGGTTTATTTACCTGTTTGGCCTTCTCCTCTCTCCACTTGATCAGTGCCCAGAGGACAGGCAGCCTGTTGTTCCTGACTTTTGCTGCTGACCTGACCTTTCTGAACATCTTGTGAACGGCATTGTTGTATGTTGAGGGATCCGTGAGTGATTCCGCCTCCTCAAGGTACCATTCAAGACGCCCCCTTGCTTCAAGTCTTTCCATCTGATTCCGATATATTTCAAGCAGGTACCTGACGTCATCAAGGGCGTATTCGATCTGATCGTCAGCCAGAGGCCGGAGAGACCAGTCGCTGAGAGTGTGTCCCTTCTTGGGGTAAATGCCGCATTCAGCTTTGATCAGTTTGAAAAGGGCTGTCTGCCTGTCATGACCAAGAAATGCTGCGGCAAGCTGAGTGTCGAATACTGAAGTGAATTCTACATCAAGATAATGCATAAGAACGTCTATATCGTTTCTGGCTGAGTGTATGACTTTGACCGGTGATTCGGCCTCAAAGATCCGGCCCAGTGGAGAAAGGTCACCAATATTCAGAGGGTCAATAGCAACAGGTCCAGTATCGTCTGCTATCTGGATAAGATACAGATCAGGCCAATACCTTCTCTCACCATGAAACTCTGTATCAACAGCAATAGCTTTCTTATCGCGAAGTATAGCTGCAAGTATGTTCAGATCTTCCTGTGTGCTGATCACCGAGGTTCTGTTCAAGTTTCTCCCGATTCAGATTCCGGAGCGTCCAGCGGAATCAGATGATTCCACCGCAAGCGGACCGTCAATAAAAGATGTTTCCCTGTGAAAAGGGCAGTATACACCATCTGAAGTAATTTCGTAATAGGAGTAACCATTATCAGGACAATGGAATCCACCCCTCTGACCGAATAGCCCCCCGCTTCTTTCGTACATTTCCCCGAAACTGGATGGATACCCGTAGCCGGCGCTGTTATACTGCCCAACGATCGCAGCCAGGCTTTCCCGCAGAATTCTGCAGGCCGAGCCCCCTGTATCGATCCCGTTTCCAAGATGACCGGCTGAACAGAACAGAACACCATCTTCGGAATAATAGTGGGAGTCACCCGCTACAGGACAGAGAAAATCATCCGGCGTTCGTCCCTCGGACAGGGCCGGAACAACCGTATCCCTTGCGAATGCTGAACAGAGGACCGTCGCATTACCAAGGACATTATCAAGAGAGGTGTCTCCCGTTACTGTCCAGTTCCCATCAGAGCCTCTGAGGAGCCATAGCGTTCTTTGCCCGCCCTGGGTAAGAGATATGGAAATATTGAATCCCCGATTTTCAGCTCTTCCTGCTCTTATACCGCCCGTTGGAGGGGCATCCACAAGATACTCAAGTGTACCTGGAGTAAGAAGAGCAGCCAGGCTGTCCGAGAGGAAAGAGTACGCTTCCTCGATTTCACCTGCGGCCAGGTGTTCGATGTATCCTCTACCCGTATCGATCAGTCTCTTTCCGGTACTGTTACTCCTGGCAACAACGGCGGCAATTAACAGCAGGACTATTGCAGCAGCTGTAAGGGCTCTCCTCATCTTGTGCCGGTTGAACCAGTTGTACTGGTGAACAGGTCGGTGAAATCAAGACCCGTTCCGTTAATCATCAGCCCCCATTCCTTAGCAGTGTTCTCTCCTCCGAGTCTGTAGAAAACTTCCGCCGTAAGGTCAAGGGTTGCATTGTTCAGCGAGAAGCCTGCCCGGAGATCCTGATAGCTGAATCCGCTGCCGATCTGCTCAGACCAGATCCCATCTATCCTGGCCTCAGTCTCGCCTCTTGTAGCTACTTCCCCTCCAAGTCTCAGGCTCAGTTCGGGATTGACCGGCAGAACGAAAAATCCCGAGAGCCGTAATTCGACCGGTGGCTTTGTTTCTGCCGAATCTCTTCTTTCGGTATGCAGCCTATCCCAGGCCGAGAGGTAGTATCTGAGCCCGGCGGTGGCCTCGATTTCGATGCCTGAACCACTTGAAAGGGGGCTTACTATGGTCATGGCTCCGTCAAAGGCGAAATGCCTGTCGCTTTCAGAGTAGTCTCCTGACTCGAGAGCCCCTTTAAGTGGAATTCTTATGGCTCCTCTTGCAAAGATCCTTGGTTCTCTTGTAAGCCATCCGTCGAGGGAAATCCATGGGTCGGCAATACCGAGACCGTTGGATCCCCCGGATCCCTGCAGCTGAAGGAAGCCGGGGATGATCACCGATAGAGTATGGCTGTTCGTCAGCCCGTATCGGCCCAGGAACTGGAATCTGATAACACCGAGGCTGGTGCTGTATTCATATTCCTCGCTGCTGCCAAGGGAATCTGTCCGCCAGTACGAGCTTGCCCCGAAATAACCAAAGGCAACGTCACCTTTCATCTGCATGGATTGGAGGGCTTCTGTAAGATTGTCGTAATAAAGAGGGTCGTACGAGAGAGCACTGCCACAGGCAATAAGAATAACAGCAATCAAGATTCGGCATCCAGACATGGGAAGAGTCCTTTCTTCGAGTAATTCTATTGCTATAGAAAGCAAATAGCATTCTTTAGCAACAGTTGACATATACAGCTAATGCTTTTCTAATAGCATAATTGTCTTTGCGCAAGTCATAACCAGTGTTGTACGAAAGGAAGGTACAATGAAAAACAGAGGTTTAATACTGATCCTGACGCTTCTACTTGCGGCGGGATCCGCATTTTCTATGCCCTCGATCATGGGGTTTAGAGGAGTGAATAGAGTTCTTGATGCCAGAACCATCGGTTCCAACCAGATGGCATTCGGGCTCGTAGGAAGATACTGGAGCAGTGCGGACAAGTACGACGATCTTCATTATCGCTCGGTTGGAAGCACATCAGATACTATCCTGAGCGTAGAGGATTCCGAGCATCTGTCTCAGGGATACTTCACCCTTGATTACGGTCTTACTAACTTCCTGGAAATTGCCGCTAGAATCAGCTACGTCGGCACTTATTACGAATTTGACCTTACACCTCCAAGAAATGAATCCATAGGCCAGTGGGACGGCGTCCACGGCATGGGTGATATCATGCTTGGTTACAAGGCCGGTTTCACACCTACGCCATCCACTGAACTTCTCTGGCTCGGACTGGCCAACTACTTCATGTTTGCTCCCTCGAGCAACCAGACCGTTGAGTGTGAGGAGTACGACGGCAGATTCGACGACCTTACTCCCATGTTTACAATGCGTCAGCCCAGTCTTTCAACCGGACATACAACCCTGGGCGTTGACGGACTGGTTTCCCTGGATATGGCTAATGTCTGGCCGGGAACCCCGCTTAGATTGCATGTTAACGTCGGTTACTCCATGTACAAGCAGACAATAGCATTCAATGATTACAGGCTTCAGTTCGACAGTACCGGACACAGGTCACGGGCTGATGAAGTTCTTGTAACCTCCGCTATTGATGATAACGCACTGGATTTCGGGATTGCTCTTGAATTCCCGACGAAGTTCGCGGTCATCTATACAGAGTATTCTCTCAAGAAGTACCTGGACAGAGATTCTTTCAACCATGTAGCTTACTTCACACCGGGAATCCGTGTATTCTCCGGCGGTGGAGTCATCATGGATTTCTGCTTCAACATGGGTCTTACTTCCTTTGATCCGGAGTTTTTTGACTTCGGTCATGGTCTTTACCAGAGCGGAAGCGTAGACATTGAGGATAGAGATCAGAGAGCTCCCCTTCCCGATGGTGGAACTCAGGACTGGGGTGTCTCCGGAAGCATAGCTTTCTCAAGCGATCTGCTTATCAGAGAGCCTGTAACGACTGGAACCATATCCGGTATGATCACAGACGCAGAATCGGGAGACGCTGTTGAGGCCACTGTTTCCTTCCCGGGAACCACAGCGGCTTCAGCTATCTCCGATCCTGTAACAGGATTCTATTCCGCTACCATTACTGCGGGAAGTATTCCTGTAACGGTAGCAGCCATCGGCTACAAGGCCGCATCGGCTACAGTGGTTCTTGAAGCGGAACAGGATGTTGTTCTGGACTTCGCTCTTGAAGAGCAGGCAGGCCTTGGCCAGCTTGCAGGTACCGTAACAGAATTCGAGAACGGCGATCCTCTGCAAGCAATCATTACAGTAGAGCTTGAGGATACTACAATCACGTTCGAATCCACCGAAGACGGTATCTTCCTCTTTGATGTTCCCGAAGGAACCTGGACTGTCAAGGCAGATGCAGACGAGTACAAATTTGCTACTGACATTGTTGTCATTGAAGCAGACCAGACAACAATAGTAGACTTTGTCCTTAAGCCCGAGCTTGTAACCGGACAGGTTATCTCCTTCGATAACATCTACTTCGACAGCGGCAGCGCAAACATCAAGCCCGAATCCTACTATATCCTGGACAACATGGTTGAGATACTCAACGCCAACCCTGAAGCCCTGGTTCAGGTAGCAGGACACACTGATTCGGACGGCAGCACAAGCTACAACCAGACCCTCAGCGAGCAGAGGGCAGCTTCGGTGTTCAATTTCCTTGTACAGCGGGGCGTACCTGCGCGCATGCTGACCACAATGGGATTTGGAGAAGCTCAGCCGGTAGTTCCCAATACTTCCGCATCGAACAAAGCGATGAACAGAAGGATTGAGTTCACGGTCCTCTCCAATAGATAGTGTTCTAAAAGAATGGGGGGCGGTTCATCCGCCCCCTTCAACTCCTCATATCGACTTTATCAGAACTCTCTAGAAATCATCATTCTTGATTCTTTTGACACCGGTTGCCAGCGAACTTACATTGAAAAGCTTCCAGATACCATCGTTGTTCTTCCTGAGGTGTACCGGTGTGGGCATGTCCTTTCCGCCGCTCTGGATGAATATCTTCGATTCCTGTTCGCCTCTGTTTGAATTTGCGAGTATCTCCATAGGGTGGTCGTAATCGCAGCGGTAGCTGTTCTCCGGCGTTCCGCCCAGGTAGGATTTCGCGCTGTTACCGCCGTCATTGCAGAAATACTCCAGAAAAGCATCTCTGCCTGGAGATCCGTCCTGGCGCAGGTACTGCTCCGGGAGGGTAAGTACGATCATCCTGCTGCCCTCTTCAGGGTTATCAAGATATTCGATAACACCTATCAGAAATGCTCTGATAGCTCCAAGCTCTGATTTGCTCCATTCCTGTTCCCAATTCTCACTGAATTTCTGATAGTCCACATTTCCTCCCTGTGAGAGTTTATCCTGCAAAGAATTACAATACTCAGAAACATAGGATACCGTCAAATCAAACAGAACCGAAAAGGATACTGTCAATTGACATGACATTTTTCCGCTGATAGTATAAAACAGCGACAGGTTATAATTGAAACAGCATCGGGAGGGGAAACATGTTCAGGCGAAATCCGGTTCAGAACTTCATTAGAAATCTTGTAAGGCTAGTTATTCTCGTACCACTGTGGTTGCTGCTGGTCTGGTCCGACATTGCCAAATTTGAATCCATGTACATCTGGATAGCCATAAAAACCATTGCACTGCTCTGGTTTGCCAACGTGTTCGCGAAGATGTTCTTCATCATTCCGCAGTGGCAGAGAATAGTACTTCTAAGGCTGGGAAGATCTGTGGGAGCCAGGGGCCCCGGGGTCATCATCGTACCGCCTTTCATATACTCTCTTGCCAGGACAATAGATATCAGGATAACCACTTACGAGGTAAAGGCAACAAAAACACTCACCAAGGATAACATTCCCATTGATGTTACCGCTGCAGTCGAACTGGAAGTAGAGAACCCGGAACGAGCCGCAATTGAGGTCCAGAATTACTGGAAAACCACTGAATGGGCATCCATGGAAGCTCTTAAAAGCACGATCGGCAGGAACGACCTCAGGCCGCTTCTCAGCGAAACGGATCGAATCGCAAGCGATTTAAAAAGCATCATAGACGGCGAAGCTGTCGATTACGGTGTGAACGTCAGAGCAGTCCGTATAACCGATGTAGGAACACCGCCTTCATTGATCGAGGAGCTTGCAGTTATAGCCCGTGCGGAACGTGCAGCCAAAGCCAAGATAATACAGGCAGAGGCGGAGAAGACTGTGGCCATATCCCTGAAAGAGGCTTCGGAATTACTTGCCCAGCAGCCCGATGCCATGAAGCTGCGGCAGATACAGGCCCTTCTTGATATCTCGAAGGAAGAGAGTTCCATGGTTATCATATACCCCATGGACAGCCTGACGGGCAAGCAGATTGCCTCTGCGACTGCGGGTAACCAGACTGGTATGGACAGAAGCATTTCAACTGCTCAGTTCTAGTGCAGGGAGACTAAAAGAAGATCAGGAGGGTAGCTACTCCTCTACTGAAGGGCTGATGCCTGTTTTCTTCCACTGAAGGAATTGCTGAATTATCTTCCGGTGGTCAAAGGCAATAACATCTGGAAGATCGTACGGAGAGAAAGCAACAGCTTTCTCGGCATCATCCCCGCCTTCGGGACAGCCGTCGGCTTTGCAGTAGTACACTACACTCACAGTGTCTCCTCTGGGGTCTCTCCAGGGCTTTGAGTAGACATGAAAAATGCTTACCACATCTATGTCCAGGGAGGTTTCCTCCCTGGCTTCCCTTCGTACCGCCTCGGCCAGGCTTTCCCCCGGATCTACAAACCCCCCGGGAATAGCCCATCCCGGAGGAGGGTACCTGCGCTTGATCAGTACTATGTTCCCATCAGTTAGTTCGATTATCGCGTCGACTGTAATAAGCGGTGTTAAGGGTCTCATCCTGTCTCCATTTGTTACGTTTGGAACAATCAGTGTATATTACCGTATATATACGATGCAGACCGATGGAGAACACCTCTTGAAAGGACAGAAATGAAGAAGTATCTGATAGTACTTATGATCGCGGGCCTTATCACGGGGGCCTGCGGTAATTCTGAGAGCGCTTCCGATGAAACACCCGGGGGGCAGCCGGTAGAAACGACTGGAGAACTTACCTGGTTCGAAGATGATTTTGATGCCGCCAGTGCTGAAGCAGCCGCATCGGGAAAACTGTTGCTCATTGATATGTATGCAGACTGGTGCGGTCCCTGCGTAACCCTTGGAGAAGAGTATTTTACAAGCGAGGAGATGCGGCCGGTTCTTTCGAACTTCGTTCTTCTGAGGCTTGATGTAGATAATCCTGTTGTTGCCCCTTACGCCCAGCAGTACAATGTATCGGCAATTCCATGTGTGGTAATAACCGAGGCCGACGGCACGGAAATCGACAGAATAGTCGGTACCACACCTACAATAGGGGAATATGTAACCGCTCTTGAAGCAATTATTCAGTAGCCCACAGGGAATTCTTTCGATGAAAATGCGGGGAGTTTCAACACTCCCCGCTTATCCACAAATTAGCGATTGACAGTTACGGAATGTAAACATATGTTTACATTCCGTAAGGTATTTCTTTGAAACCTGTTTAATGGTACCAGATTGCTGATGTACCATAGAATCATTGCCAATATGATATCGCATGTTCAGTGCAGAAGCATACTCAACAGGATTAGTCAGCCGGACAACTGGTTCGGTCTCTGGTACAACGTGAACCTGTACAGGGGCTGCTCGCACCGATGCGTATACTGCGATTCACGCAGTGAGTGCTACAGCATAGAAAATTTCGATGGAGAAATACTGGTCAAGGCCAACGCCATAGAGCTTCTCAGCGATAGATTACCCCGGCTTCGAGTAAAGGGGACAATCGGGACAGGGTCAATGAACGACCCCTATCAACCTCTTGAAAGAAAGATCGGTCTTACCAGAAGGGCGCTTGAGGTTATAGCGTTTAACCATTTTCCTGTTCACGTCATTACTAAGAGTGATCTTGTTCTCAGAGATATCGATATTCTTAAGGAAATTAGTAAGGTCTATTCAGCAGTTACATTCACGATAACTACAGTCGATAATTCTATCGCATCCAGAATAGAACCCGGCGCACCTTCTGTAGAAGCAAGATTCGAGGCTATCCGAGAGCTTTCCATGAACGGAATCCATGTTGGGATTACGCTCATGCCGATATTACCCTTCATAACAGATTCAATTGATAATCTGAATGCACTTATTGAACAGGCCTCCCGGTGCGGTGTGGAGTATATCATCGCCTCCTTCGGCGTTACTCTTCGAGATCGCCAGAGAGATTACTTCCTGCGAAAAGTTGAGAAACTGTTTCCTGGTATGGGCAGCAAGTACAGCAGGCAATTCGGCAGTTCGTACCTGTGCAGGAGTAGCAACGCGGAACAGCTGGAGGTCGTTTTCACTGAGAAGTGTCACGTACAAGGCATTTCCACTTCAATGCCTGTCCACGATCCGCTTGATACCGGCCAGCTCAGTCTATTCTGAAGTTCTGTTACTCTTTATTACTGTCCGGCAAGCTCCAGGATATAGAGCTTCTGGTATCCGTCGAGCGGATCAAGCGACCAGGCCAGTATACCCTGCTCATCTACATGAACCTCCCAGAATAGACCTGAAAGCCCTGTTATGCCGGGCAGTTCAGCAGTGAAGAGATAATTTCCCTCGTAATCGAAGACATCCAGAGTTGGGGTCTCCTCGGTTCCCCTTCTTACCCAGAGCCTCTGCTGATCATCGACTCCCATGGAATGGATCTTCCATCTGAAAGCGTCGGGCAGGTAATTCAGCTGTCCATTGGCCCCCATGTTCCTTGCTCTGGTGTTCCAGAACTGCGCTTCCTCGATTATCTCCTGTTCACTCTTCTCGGCCATCGGGATGTCCAGTCCGAATTCAACGAAAATCTCACCGTTCACGTCAAATCCGGTGATCTGGTACTCTTCCGTATCCCTCTTGGCAAGGAAAACGTTGCCCTCTCTGTCAGAAGTGAATACGTTAGCGAAGTAGGACTCGTTTATGAGGACAGTGAAATCGACGTAATCAAATGGAAACGTGTTCTCCCAGTAGGTTCTGATCGGTTCTTTGGAATCGGATTCGTACTTACCAACGACAGCTGTAACCAGCATCTGTCCGTCTTCTACCGCGAACGAGTTATGGGTTCCAACGTATGTGTTCAACTCCGCAGGAGTGATCCAGAGTATCGGCTCATTGATGATTTCCGCAGTTATTCCAAGCCATTCTCCTTCAGGTGTGAATGTATGCAGACCTCCGGTCTGCATGTCCAGAATCACGATGTTTCCATCCGTCAGCCTTGTCATCGATAGCGGATTAACGATCTCTCCGGGACCGGTACCCCTGCGGCCATACTGCCGGACGAATTCTCCACCGTTTGTATACTCACGTACACAGCAAGCCGGACGGTCAAGAATAAGGATGTTGCCATCGGTGGTATGAGAGGAAGCTTCTATTGAACCGAGAACGTAATTAGAATCACCAAGTTCCACACCGATGGAGTCGACGAACAGGAGTTCACGGGTTACTTCTGTATCTTCTGCCAGCTCATCGATTACCGGATCCGGCTGTCCGTTTCCGCAGCCTGCGGCCGAAAGAACGATAATTACTGAGATGATGGTCAAGAGATATTTCATGATATCTACACCTTTTCATTAGTGATATATTTCGACTGTACGAAACAAATATAAGAAAAATATTTATCTCCGTTGAACTTGAAAGTACTTACAACCCATCAGATGCTGTCTATTGAACGTTTCTGAAAGGGTTTCTGTCATACGCAGACATACTAACAGGAGGAAGAGTGAGAGTAGGATTTGATGCAACCAATATTCTCGGCCACAGCGGGATCAGAACCTACACTCGAGAGCTGGTACTGGCTCTTGCCGCTGAGTTTCCTGATGATGAATTTGTTCTGTATACAACGTTCAGCTCTTCAAAGAAATCGGTACTTCAGAAGTTCTTCGGAGATTACCCGAATATCACCATTGTTGGAGGTCTTCCTCATGCAAGAATGCTGGGTGACAGTCTAAAGCAACTGACAATCTTTGCAGGTTCAGTGGCATGGAGGTTTCATGAGGGCAGGCTTGATATAGTGCATCTGACCGATCCATACGGAACACCGGCACTGCCCGGTTCGTTCGTTGCAACGATCAACGATATCTTTCCCATTACTCTGGAGCAGTACAGAGACACGGATCTTGAAAAACAGTATGTAAACAGAACTCCTGTTCTGCTGAAAAGGGCTTATGCGATCATCACACCGTCCCGGTACGTCGCGGATACGCTTCACAGCAGGTATCCCTCCTGTACACTCGATATTGTACCTGTTCATGACGCTGCGTCTGTATCGTTCAAACCTGTCGCGCCGGATGAGGATTTCCTCCGGAAGTATGATCTTTCCAAATATTCATATTTCCTCTTTGTCGGCCGAGTTGACCCAAGAAAGAATCTTTCGAAACTACTCGAAGCCTACTCACTGATTGCTGAGGATACTCGCAGGGAGAACCATCTTGTTCTTATCCTTTCAGGAGCCTCGATCGATAAAGAGATCTTCCATGCAGAGAACGAGATTTTTCTGAAAGACCCGTCAGTGCATACAATAGAAGGTATATCAGAGGATGATCTTATCCAGCTGTACTCATCTGCTGCCGCTTTCGTATTTCCTTCCCTCGCGGAGGGATTCGGGCTTCCAGTAGTCGAGGCGATGCAGTGCGGCTGCCCGGTTATAACCTCGAATGCATCATGCCTTCCTGAAATCGCGGGAGACGCGGCACTTCTCGTTGATCCGCATAATGCGAAGGAGATTGCATCGGCAATGAGCGAAGTGATTGATCCTGCCGGCACCCGCGAACAGCTCATATCCAGGGGTTTTGACCAGGCAGAACAGTTTTCCTGGAATCTGACGGCGAAAAACACTATGCATGTATACAGAAACGTCATGAGACGCAAAGGCAGGGATAGTAAGTAATAGTAGTTTATCGATTCAGAGAATTGTATCCTTTGAGCAGGGCAAGGTGAAAAGAGCTTCTGTTCTTTGCGAAAGCCAGGTAGAATCTTCTTTCCGTTGATCTATCGAATTTTTTTCCATATGGACGAGCTCTGCTCTCATGATCAATTCTCATTGATTCGATTTCTCTAAAGGGGGTTGAATACTTCTCCTCGTAGTTTATCCCGCCCCATTTGGAAACGTAATAGTTCCTGTTTCTCACAAAGAAGTATGGATTCAGTTTTTCCATCCTCCCATCAGAGTAGATCACACTGCTTCCCTCGTGGTATGTATTTCCTGGCATAAAGCAGGCAATGAGTGGATTGACAATATCATCCAGTGTATGGGTGATGCCGGTGGATTCAATGCAACGGGCAAGTCGTATTCTGTTAAAATAATCGCAGTCTTCAAAATACGCAGGGAAAATATTCTCATCAAAATATCCAGCATCTCTGAAGGCGCCCGGCATCAGTATGGTTGCGGCAAGCCCATGAGAATAGTCCCAGTCCTCTCCATGCCTGCCGTGAGGACCGCTCACTGTTATGAATGCTTTGTGCTGCGCTTCCTGAGCTAGTGAGATCATTCCATCAATGTCACCCGGATGAAAGCGAATATCACTGTTGATAAGGAATACATAATCGTAATCGCCCTTTTCGTATCCCGCAAAGAGTGCTTCATTGAAACAATATGCTACACCGATGTTGTATCCGATATTGCAGATGAACTCGCTTCGGGCCTTCGGAGCTATCTTAGCAGATCTGATGTATTCGGTTATCTCCGGATCCTTTGAGACAAAATGAAGCAGAAGGTCCCATTCATATTCCGTATCAATTGAATCGATGGTCTGTTTCAGAAGGTCACACCTGTTCAATGCAATCGTATGAAAGAGGATTCTCAAGCCGGCCAGCTCCCTTTGGGTTAGAAGAAAAGCGGGGGGATCACTCCCCCCGCCGCTTTTCTCTTGCGTACAAGAATCAGAACTTAACCGCTCTGACACTCTCTATGATATCGCCCGAAGTGAACCTCACGATGTATACTCCGGCTGCCAGACCATCGGCACTCCAGTTGACAGAATGCTGTCCAGCTGTGAGCTCATCGTTGAGCAGATTTTCAACTACATGCCCGCTCATATCGTAAACCATGATCTCAACGTTACCGGGATTGCCGAGGTTGAAGATTACTGTCGAAACCGATGAGACAGGGTTACCAGTAATAGTTAACCCGCCAGTTGGAAGAACTGGATACTCTGTGTCTCCTATTTCAACGTTAATGATTCCACCAAGCCAGTAGGTGTCGCCGCAGCTGTCTGGTATGTCGTCCCACATAGGATGCTCCTGGCCGCTCTGGGCGTATGTATCCCATTCCTCAGCCCTGTAGGCTGCCTCGTACATGGAGACAAAGCCATCGCCGTTCATGTCGGGATCTCCCGGAAGGCTTCCACCGGGAACGCTTGTAGCAGGAGGAGTGGAACCGTGCATGGCTCCTGTCCAGTAGTATGCATACTCATCGTATTCCGGGTATGTTGCTCCCGCCCAGCTTGATTCAGTTGCGTTAGCCGCGCTTGCGAATGTCCTGGGCTGGGCTGCTCCTGCGTTGACGACTTCTTCAAGGAAGCCGCCTGAATTGCATTGCTCCATGATCACATGTGCGGAGATCGCGGAGAATGAATCCATGTATCCCATGAAAGTATCGTCATTGAGGGTACCGCTCCAGAGGTTAAGGATAACCTCGGGTGGAAGGTCAACGCCACCCTTGCCAGGACCGCCGTGATCGGTCGTGTAGATAAAGAGATGATCGGTGGGGCCAACCATGGCATTGATGTCATTGAAACCGCTGGTTACTCCGGCAGCAGTGGCATCGTAGATGATATCGCTGTCGCCGTCATCATCGAAATCAGGATTGGAATTAATCCCCCCGGACTGGTCGGGAGCAGGATTGAGCCCGTCAGCGAAGCAGACGATTATATGATCATCGGGAATAAGGTAATCCCGGGCGAGAACATTGTAGATGAACTGCACATCGCCGTAGTACCTGATGTGGTTGTTACCTGAACCGGCTCCGCCGGAGATTATCCAGGCGTACATGTGCTCCGCATTGGCTGGGGTGGACTGAACGTTGGGCACGAACCAGGCGATGAAATCCTCGTACTGGCCCTTTCCGTCGACCTGTGGAAGGCATGTGTGGGTGACGGCCATTCTTTCAAGGGCGTTGGGGGGAGTCGTCATATTGACGATTTCCATATCACCGCTTATCCCGACGAAGACCCAGCGGCACGGATGCTCCCAGTTCGCATAGGCCATGTCATCGATAAGGACGAGATAGGCGTCCATTGGAACGGTCACTTCTTCGTGCCATGTCTCAACGATTGAGCCTTCGGGGAGTACCCTGTCCAGAACCATGACTGTTCTTCCGGTGATGTTATCGTTCAGTATTTCGGAAAATACCATTTCTGCCGCCGAATTAGCATTTACAATGCCGCTTGAGCCTGCAAATGCAACAAGTAGAACAAGAAATGTCAGTGCTTTCTTCATTATACCTCCAAGAAATGTGATAAAACAGGAATATTTCGCTATACACTAACATCTTACTGTCGCATTTAGATATAGTCAATAGGCGAGTATTACCTACGGAGCCAGTAGCTTCATGTTCCGGATTTCCCGGATGAAAAAGATGGCCGTCACGCAGGTTGCCAGAAGGTCCGCCAGCGGGAATGCTGCCCAGACGCCTGTCAGGGGCGGTGATACTATGCTGGGAAGAAGCAGCATCAGCGGAATGAGGAAGAATATCTGCCGTGAGATCGATAGAAGAAAAGCAATGCCAGCCTTTCCCAGAGCCTGAAATGTTCCCGCTCCTATTACCTGAAAACCGACAACGGGCATCATCAATACAAGTACTCTCAGAATTCCTGCTCCGGAGGAGATAAGATCCTGGTCATTGCTGAACAGGCCCAGCATGAAGCGGGGGGCCATTTCGAATAACAGCCAGTAGGCCCCCGAAAGAGCAGTTGCAAAAAAGATGGCGTACTTCAAAGCTTTCTTAACTCTTCTGAAAGATCCTGCGCCGTAGTTGTACCCAACAACCGGCTGCAGTCCCTGCACCAGACCGAAGATCGGCATGAGTGCGAAGATCATAATTCTGTTGGCAACCCCGAGGATAGCGAGATGCAGTTCATAGCCGTAGTGCATGATTGTGTTATTCACGACGATGGCCATGATACTTCCGCCCACTATTCTGGCAAACGTGGGAGATCCTATCAGCAGCACTTTCAGGGACTGGCGCAGTCCGGGAAAAAGATGCTTCAATGTGAATCTCAGATGGCTTCTGCCTGAAGAAAAATATCTTGTGATCCAGATAAAGGCTGAAACCTGTCCAATGACAGTGGCGATGGCGGCACCTCTTATGCCCATGTTCAGGGCGAAGATAAAAATGGGATCGAGAATGATATTGATGCCTGCCCCCACAAACATGCTTATCATGGCTACCTTTGCGTTCCCCTCGGATCTGGCGATGTCATTTGAACAAACGGTTACCGCGAAGAAGGTTCCCCCAAGCAGGATTATGGAAAGGTAATCCCTTGCATATGGGAGTATGCTGCTGCTTGCGCCGAAGAGCTTCAGTACAGGCACAATGAAAACCAGCCCGGAAATGGAAATCAGGAATCCGAGCATGGCAGCAAGCACGAAGGAACCTCCGGCAATCTGTCCGGCTTCATGATCCCTGCGTGCGCCAAGTTTCCGCGATATGATTGATGCGGCACCTATCCCCACCGTCTTGCCCACCGCCAGTAGAAGCATCTGGATGGGGAAGCAGACCGCAAGGGCCGCGAGAGCAAGGGTTCCCACACCCTTGCCAACGAAAACAGTGTCCACGAGGTTGTACATGGATTGAACCAGCATGCCGGTTATGGCGGGGCCTGAAAGCCTCATAAGAAGTTTGCCTATGGACTGGGTTCCAAGAAGAGCAGTCCTTTCCGCGGCATTCAGCTTTGTCTTTTTCACAGCTGAATATTCACAAGCACAAGGGCCGACACTGTAAGACCTACAGCTATCCTTTCCCTTGTTTTCAGTTTTTCTTTGAAGAACAGCCAGCCTGCAAGGCTTATTAATACAATTGTTCCAGCACTGTAAACAGGGAATACAACAGCAGTTTTTAGTTTTGACAGGGATAGAATAAGGAAGAATGAAGCAAAGTAATTAGGTATACCAACAGCAATACCGGTTAGAACGTGGGAAACACGGATCTTCTTTTTACTGCTGAAGGTTTTCCACCCACTGATAAGGAGAGCCGTTGTGAAAACGAAAAACAGGAAAAGACTCTTCATTTCAAGAACACCGTACTTCTGGTAGACTTTGTTGCTGAATTCCGACAGCCCAACGGTAAGAAACAGTATAAGCAGTACGGGTTGAAATCCGGTCAAAATCCCTGAAGGATGTGAAAAATCAATACTCGCGAGCAGAATGGAAATCAGTGCCAGAAATATCCCTGCCCATTGCATTCCGGAGGGAAGCTCATTCCACAGAAATATGGCCAGCAGCATGGGAATCAGGATTCCCATTTTCGAAAAGCTTCCAGCAAGGCATACTCCGCTCTCTCGAACAGCCTTCTGAAGGTAGATGAATCCTAGGAAATAGAGAATGCCCGAAGGCACACCGGTGACAAGCGCCCATCCTGCGCTGCCTGCGGGGCCGAAAGTTCCTCCATTCATTGCGCTTGCGAACTCAGCTGAAAAACTGCTGAGAGCTTCAGTAAAATGTACTGTGGGAAAACTGTTCGAGAGGAAGAAGAAGAGGGACAGCAGAGAAGCGATCAGGTAGTTGAAGGATGTTACCGTATAGCGGTCCATGTCTCTGGATTCACTTACTTTGAATATCAGTGCTATGGATGTGCTGCTGGTTATTGCGAGAAAAAGGTATAACAGACTTAACCCTCCGGACTATCGACAGACCGTGAGAAGCCTGGAAAAAGTTGAAGCGCCTGTTCCCCTCACGCTGATTCGAAGCAGGTAGAGCCCTGCATGCCGCCCGTCAGAGCACAGCAGCCCACCCAGTGAGTCCTGTACTGCTATTGTAACAGCAGACGGATCCTGCAATCCGGCAAGAACAAGCGCAGTGATCAGTACATTCAAGAGTTTACTTTCCTCTTCCGACGGGGGCTATGTAAACCACGAACTCAGTCTCACCGTCGAATTCAAGCAGAGAATCCACCTCCTCCTGGTCGTAAGCCCCTATACCGCAGGTGCCCAGACCCGCCGCGGTGCAGGCAAGATAAAGGTTCTGGCATAGGTGACCGGCATCAATAGCGATAATTTTGTGCGAAACCGGGCCGTATCTCCATTCGGTTCTGTATGGGATAACGGACCAGACGAAAGTAACAGCGCACTCTCCGCAGAAAGTCTGACCGAGGCATCCGCTGATTATCTTTTGGGGAGGAATCTGTCCTCCAAGATATGCAAGCGAATGATCGACGGGAAGATACCTGTACAGTCCCGGCTCCAGATCTGTGACATTATTGACAAGAAGATAAGTCTCGAATGGATGGCGAGCCCCGCCTGATGGAACAGTTCGCAGTGTTGCTATCCCGTCGCCAAGAACTTTCTGGATGCCCTGGGTAGACCACAGGAGCCACGAGAGTTCCTCAAGGCTGACAGGGTCATCGGTGAATTTTCTTACGCTTCTTCGTGAGTTGATAACTTCCAGAATACTCATATCTGGAATAACTCCGGGTTGCACGGCTGGAAGATCTATGACAGATGTAGTGCCATCAATCGGTTTTTGAACATCTGGATGATCGATCCCCTTGGACTGGTCACTTTTGAAACCATCCAGCAGGTTCCAGTTCGCTTTCAGGAAATTTACTTCGGACATGAATCATTCCTCCTCCCTGGTCTTCATACTTCAGATATCACTCTTCCGTAATATGTTAAATCCGTTAACCAAAAAGGGACGGAGGTAATAAATATCTCTGATTGCTTCCTTTCCTCCTGGAATCCCCGACAGGATTCCTTTCGACTCGCTTCGCGAGCATATTGTGGAATTGCGGAAAATCCACTTTCCTGTTATTTGTTCAATTGTTGTTTTCCGCGAGTGAATCCCTGAGGCAATGGTTATTACTGAAATTCTACGACAGGATAAATTAATGATTCAAGTCTTACTCTTGAATCATCCAGAATATGAGGATAAGCCATGTCATTATCAGTCGAGATAGATTTAAGGCATAAGAAGTACAAAGAGGATCATACAGATATCAAAGTCATCGATATGCACATGCATTTTGTCGATTTTCGGCAGAATTCAGAGGGTTATGAAAGTCTTCTTCGATCAATGAAACGCGGGAACATCAGTAAGAATATCATCTTTGGTCTGCCAGTAAAAAAGAAATGGGAATTCTTTGAGCCTCTTGAACCACATTACTATCTCGGTGATAACTCCCGCTGCACTTACTACAACGCCACGGATGAGGTGGTTGCCTCTGGTTTTCTGAAGCTCAATAAGAAGCAGAAAATGACAATAGCACCAACTCTTTGTGGTTTTGATCCGACAGATATGACCTGTATTGATTACATCGAGATGATGTTCGAGAAGTACAGCATATGGCGTGGTATCGGGGAGCTGCTACTGCGTCATGATGATCTGACCAATTTAACTCAAGGTGAAGTTGCTAGAGCCAACCATCCTGCCCTGAACAGGGTTTACACATTTTGTGCAAAAAAAAGGATACCAGTTTGCTTGCACCAGAATAGTACATGTGTTGCCAGCAGTTTGAGTAATCTGTATAAGAATGATTATGAATACCTTCACGAGCTAACTGAGTCTGTCGAAAGATTTCAGGATACAACTTTCGTCTGGGCGCACTGTGGTGTTTCAAGGCGTGTTCAACACCCAAAGTATCATGAAATGATCAATGGTTTGTTGAGTAAGTATCACAATCTTCATGTTGATCTTTCCTGGGAGGTCTATGACAGCACCATCTGTGATCCCGGAATTGTTGCCAGAGAAAATAAATACCAGCCAAAACAAGAATGGATCGATCTCATTGAAGAGCATCAGGATCGCATAATGATCGGCAGCGATCTCTGTGGTCATTTTGATTCCCACGGGAAAACCATGGCTCGGTATAATTCTCTACTAAAAAAGCTATCTGATGAAGCTGCACAAAAAGTTGCCAGCGGCAATGCTGAAAAGATGTACTTTCATGCCTTCGACACGATTCGATCTCCAGATAGCCCTTAAAAGGCAGCAGTGAGGTCTGCTGCAGTATCACCATCCAGGGTAACACCTCTAGACTCCTCATTTCAGTTTGCACCCCGTGTGGATACTCTTAGAATTTTGGTACCCCCTGGTTGACAATCTTCGAACTGATATGGTTGGACCAGTCAAGGGGAAATAGACTTTTTCTTTGTTTTTTCCCTTCTC